>NZ_CP024081.1:4528387-4902229 GCF_003033885.1 Pseudomonas rhizophila
TTAGCCCCCTCGGGGGTCGAACCCAAGCGCTCTTTGCGAACCTGGTCGACCCAACGGCGCAAGGCGGTAGGGCCAATATCCAGGCTGGCACAGACTTCGGGAACGGACTGGCCCTCGTCCAGCACCATGCTGGCAGCCTTGAGCTTGAACTCACTGGAATAAGATTTGCGCATATCCAAACACCTCAGATTTGGGCGCCATCATAGCGCCCGATTGAAGTGTCCAAAATCATTAGGCCAGTTCAGGCTCGCTCCCACAGGGGCCGGCGGTGAACACAAATACCGCGTACCTCAGGACCTTTGTGGGAGCGAGCCTGCTCGCGAAGGAGGCCTCAGAACTCCACGCTGTCGCGATACTCCGGCACCGATACTGACCAGCCCAACTCATCGCGAATGCGATGGCGCAGGACATCGGACGCGTTGGGTTCGCCATGCACGACATAGGTATGCCGGGGCGGTGTCTTGAAGCCGCGCAACCATTGCATGATTTCATCGGCATCGGCATGGGCGGACAATGTTTGCATCGGCACCACTTCGGCGTTGATTGGCACGTCCTTGCCATGGATGCGCACCGCAGGCTCACCCGCCACGATCCTTGCGCCACGCGTCCCCCCGGCCTGGAACCCTGGCATCAGCAAGGTATTGATCGGGTTGGGCGCCAGGCTCTTGAGGTGAAACAACACCCGCCCTCCGGTAGCCATACCACTGGCGGCGATGATCACCGCCGGGGTGCGTTGCAGGTCCAGGTTCATGGAATCCCTGGCCGAGCGCACCGGGTGCGCGATGTGGCACATGCCCTCACACTCCTCCCTGGACAAACGATGCTCATCGCCAAAGCGTTGATACAAGCGGGTTACATCAATGGCCATGGGGCTGTTCAGGTAGATGGGGATGTCCGGGATCGCCATCCGCTGTTTCAGGCGATACAGGTGATACATCAGCAGTTGTGCCCGACCGACCGTGAACGAGGGCACCAAGGTGATGCCGCCGCGCAATGCGGTGCGGGTGATGACTTCAGCCAGTTGATCTTCGGGCGATTGGCTTGGGTGCCTCCGGTCGCCGTAGGTGGACTCAACCAATAGGTAATCCGCCTGCTCGATGGTTTGCGGGGCAAACATCACCGGGTCCTCGGGGCGCCCCAGGTCGCCGGAGCACACCAACGTAACGCCAGCGGCCTGCACCTGCACCGTGGCTGCGCCCAGGATGTGTCCCGCACGGCGCAGCACAATCCCCACCCCACGGGCGATATCCACCGGATGATCGAACGCTATCGGGCGTAACAGTTTCAGTGCCCGCTCGGCATGCTCCCGGGTGTACAACGGCATGGCAGGATCATGCTTGGAAAACCCCTTGCGGTTGGCGTATTCGGCCTCTTCCTCCTGCAAGCGGGCGCTGTCGAGCAAGAGGATCTTGACCAGTTCACAGGTGGCCGACGTGGCATAGACCGGACCGCGATAACCGTTTCGCACCAGCACTGGCAGGTAACCGCTGTGGTCCAGGTGTGCGTGAGTCAGCACGATCGCGTCCAGGTCACGCATTGGCAGTTCGAAGGGGTCCCAGTTGTGCAAGCGCAATTGTTTGTAGCCCTGAAACAGCCCGCAGTCGATCAGGATGCGTTGATCGTCATGCTCCAGCAGGTACTTGCTGCCGGTGACTGTGCCGGCCGCCCCTAGAAACGTCATGCGCATGAGCGTGCTCCTGAACAATCGATTGGCGTTCCATTGGTCGCACTATTCGCCCAGCGGGCCATTGATTTTCATCAAGGACACAGCCATGAGCACCGGTTTCTTCACACAGCCAGTACGCTGCACGACACCTGATACAAAATATGCTCCGTGGTGCTACCCAACAGCCCGTGCGAACCACCCTTCTGCGAGCGCCCCATGACCACGACATCGACCTCATGCTCCAGGGCAAACTCACTCAAGGCTGAAACCGGATGGCCCAGCACGAAGTGCCTGCGCTCGGCCGGCACGCCGAACAGGTTGGCCAGCTCCAGGAATGTTTTTTCCAGGCTCCTGCGCAGTTCATTGCTGAGCTGTTTAAGCGTCAGGCCACCTCCGCCGACATCGCCGAGATAGACCGACGAAACCTCATAGGCGTGAACCAGATGCAACTCGGCGTCGCACTGCAAGGCCAAGCCGATTGCCTCGCGAATGATCCGGTCGTTGAGCCCACTGTTTTGCGCAAAGTCGCTGGAAGGGTCCACCGCAGCAACCACTTTGCGCGGCAAGGCGTGGCCGGTGGCGCCCACCAGGTACATGGGAACCGGGCACTGGCGCAACAGACGCCAGTCCAGCGGAGTAAGGAAGGCCCGTTTGAGCAGGGGCTCGTGTTGCACCTGCTTGATCAGCAGATCAGGCTGGATTTGCGTAACGTGCTGCAGAATCTGCTCGTCCATGCCGTCGACCCAATCCACCTGCGTGGTGACCCTCAGGCCTCGGCGCCGCATCTTGTCGGCCTCCTCCTCCAGCCAGTGACGGTGGTCCTGCAGGTAATTCTGACGCGCTTCATCACGGGGCTCCTGCTCCAACAGCTTGAGAATGTCCAGTGACGGCACCAACGCAGAAACATGCAAGTGCGCCCCGCTGGCCGCCGTCAGGGCCGCTGCGTGATGAAGGGCCGGAGAGTGTCGCTGTGCCGGGTTGAGGATCAGCAGTAAGCGCTGGTACTGGCTCATGATGGATCTCCAAAAAGTCAGGGCGAACGGCGCGATGTCGAAGTCGTGACAGGGCGTACAGTCAACCCGGCGCCGGCGTCCAGCGCCAGTTCAGGACCTCGGGCATGTCCTGCCCATGTTCGATCAGGTAAAGCTGGTGCTTCTCCATGGTGGCCCAGTAGCGGTCCCGGGCGCCCTCCACCAACGGTTGCAAGCGCGGTACCCGCTGGATGACATCGAAGGCCAGTTGGTAGCGATCCAAGTGATTGATGACCGCCATGTCGAACGGGGTGGTTGTGGCCCCCTCCTCCATGAAACCGCGCACATGGAAATTGTCATGGTTATGGCGCTTGTAGACCAGACGATGGATCAATGAAGGATAGCCGTGGAACGCGAAAATCACCGGTTTGTCCACGGTGAACAACTCATCGAACCCGGCATCCGGCAGACCATGGCAATGCTGTTGCGGCGGTTGCAGGGCCATCAAGTCCACCACGTTCACCACCCGCACGCGCAGATCCGGCACGTATTGGCGCAACAGTGTCACGGCGGCCAGGGTTTCCAGGGTTGGCACATCACCGGCGCAGGCCATCACCACATCCGGGTCGTCATCGTTCTGGCAGGCGAAGGCCCAGCGACCGATGCCAATGGAGCAGTGCCTGATGGCCGAATCGATATCCAGCCATTGCCACTCTGGTTGCTTGCCGGCCACGATCACGTTGATGTAATCGCGGCTCTTGAGACAGTGATCGGCCACCGACAACAGGCAATTGGCGTCCGGCGGCAAGTAGATACGCACCACATCGGCACTTTTGTTCGCCACATGATCGATAAATCCCGGATCCTGATGGGAGAAACCATTGTGGTCCTGGCGCCAGACGTGGGATGTGAGCAGGTAGTTGAGCGAAGCGATCGACGCGCGCCAGGGAATCTGCGCAGCGGTCTTGAGCCACTTGGCGTGCTGGTTGAACATCGAATCGACGATATGGATGAACGCCTCATAGCAGGAGAACAGGCCATGGCGGCCCGTCAGTAAATAGCCCTCAAGCCAGCCTTCACACACCTGCTCGCTGAGAATTTCCATCACCCGGCCTTCGCAGGCCAGGTTGGTATCCCCCGCTTCAAGTGCCGCCATCCAGGTCTTGCCACTGACCTCGTACACCGCATCAAGGCGATTGGAGGCGGTTTCGTCGGGGCCGAACAGGCGAAAATTGCCAGCCTTGAGGTTGTACTTCATCACGTCCCGGACAAAACCACCCAACACCCGGGTGGACTCCGCCTGCACACTGCCGGGCGCGGAGAACGGCACGGCGTAATCGGTAAACCGAGGCAGCTCAAGTGACTGGAGGAGCAAGCCGCCATTGGCGTGGGGATTGGCGCCCAGACGCCGATGCCCTGTGGGCGCCAGCGCCGCAATCTCCGGCAGCAACGCACCACTGGCGTCGAACAGTTCCTGTGGCCGGTAACTCTCGAGCCATTGTTGCAGTTGCGTCAGATGCATGGGCTGCTCGAAATGACTCAGTGGCACCTGATGGGCGCGCCAGGTGCCCTCGACCTGCTGACCGTCGACGAATCTCGGACCGGTCCAGCCCTTGGGCGTGCGCAGCACCAACATCGGCCACAGTGGCCGCTCCAGTTCATGTGCCGACGAGTCTGCACGGGCCGTACGCTGGATTTCGCGGATCTTGAGCAGCATGGCGTCCAGGACCATCGCCAGTTGCTGGTGAACGCTGTGGGGGTCGTCGCCTTCGACAAAATAAGGATCGTAGCCATACCCGTACATCAGGGCTGACAGCTCGTCTTCACTGATACGCGAAAGCAGCGTGGGGTTGGCGATCTTGAAGCCGTTGAGGTGAAGGATGGGCAGAACCGCACCGTCACGCCGGGGGTTGAGGAACTTGTTGGAATGCCAGCTCGCCGCCAGCGTACCGGTTTCGGCTTCACCATCGCCGATAACGCAGGTCACGATCAGGTCAGGGTTGTCGAACGCCGCACCGTAGGCGTGGGCCAGGCAATACCCCAGTTCCCCGCCTTCATGAATGGACCCTGGGATCTGCGCCGAGACATGACTGGACAACCCGTAGGGCCAGGAAAACTGCCGGAACAGGCGCAGCATCCCGTTCTCGTTCTGTTCCACCGAGGGATAACACTGGGTGAAGCTGCCCTCCAGATAGCTCTGGGCGACGATGGCCGGGCCGCCGTGTCCGGGGCCGGTGACCAGGATCATGTTCAGGTCGTGGGTCTTGATCAGGTGATTGAGGTGAACGTAAATCAGGTTCAATCCCGGCGTGGTGCCCCAGTGACCCAACAGGCGCGGCTTGACGTGGCCCAGTAGCAGCGGTTTGCGCAACAATGGGTTGTCTTTGAGGTAAATCTGCCCCACAGCCAGATAATTGGAAGCACGCCAATAGGCGTCAATGCCTTCCAGTTGGTCGGGGCTAAGAAAATCACTCATCACATTCTCCCAAAGAGGCTGGATTACCCGCGAACTGCCCTGGTCGCTTGAACCGATATCGAACGGTCTGCCACGACTGATTCTGGAGCGCTTGAACAAACCCGACTTGATTTACATCAGAGTCAACGCGCCCTGCTCATACCCTGACTGCCAACAAGCTGCCCGACACCGAATACAGGGCCCGTTCCGTCGTGCTACCGATCAGACGGTCCAGCCCAGCGCGTTGCTCGGTGCCCATCACCACCACATCAGCCTCGAACTCATCGAGGAACTCATGGATCACCGGCACCGGCAGGCCAATGACGAAATGACGGCGCTCGGGTGGAATGCTCCACCGCTCGGCCAAATTGATGAACGCCGCATGCAGCGACTCTCGCAAGGCCTCGGCAAAATCTTCATCCCAGGCCCCAGCCACCAACGAAGCCTCCCCGTTGAAGGCCGGAGACAGATCGCAGGCGTGCAGCAGATGCAGCGGGGCATTGCATTGCAGGGCCATTGCCCCGGCGGCCTCGATAATGCGCTGGTTCAAGGCGTTGGCCTGCGGATTGGCGGGGTCCACCGCCGCCACGACCCGGCGCGGCAAGCTGTGGGTGGCGCGATTGACCAGATGCACCGGCACCGGGCAATCGCGCAGCAGATGACAGTCCAGGGGCGTCACGAAAACACGTTTGAGCAGCGGCTCGAGGGTCACATCCTTGATCAGCAAATCGGGCTGAAACTGCTCGACGTAGCGCAGGATGTCCAGTAATGGATGAGTGGTCCAGACCACATGGGTCGTCACATCCAGTCCTTGCTCCTTGAGCAGCGCCGCCTCCTCCACCATCCAGCGACGGTAGTGGTGCATATAGCGCTGAGCTGTCGCTTCATCGTTCTTTTCGCCCCACAAATGCGTGTGAGGCGGTGGTTGAACGAATGCGCACAGGTGCAAGGCCGCGCCACTGACCCTGGCCAGGGCACAGGCGCGACGCAGCGCGGCAGACGGATGCAGGTCGGCTTCAACGATCAATAGCAAACGTTGGTACTGTCCCATTACACACCTCCACTGGTCTGTTGGCCATCAGGTCCCCAGCGGTCCCTCTCTGGCATGTGCAACAGCCTGCGCTTGTCACCCCGGGGCGGCTTGATCTTTATCAACTGCATGCACATACCTGTGGGAGCAAAGCTTGCCCCCCACAGGTTTGGCTCCCACTGAAATTGCTCCCCGGCATTGATCATCGACGAGCGGATTCGCGAGCACTGATCCAGATCAGAATCGATCTGCCACGCCGGCGTAGAACAGTAGCGAATGCACGGCCTTTGCCGCGCCGAAGGTTCACACCCGATGGAGGAACGCATCATGCTCAACGTCAAAGACCACAATGAACGCGCCGCTGCCCTGTATGCCAGCATCAGCGGCAAGCACTGGATCCAGGCCCTCAGAGATGGCCGGCACGTTTTGATCAGGCCACTGAAGGAAGAAGATCGCCAGCGTGAGTATGACTTCATCAAGCGTCTGTCACCGGAGTCCCGGCACATGCGTTTCCTGGCGCAAATCAATGAGCCCGGCGCGGCCATGCTCGACCAGTTGATGGATGTCGACTGCAAGACGCGCATGGCTTACATCGCCCTGGTCCACGACAACGGCCAACTGATCGAAATCGGTGTCAGCCGCTATTGCGCTACCAGTGAACACGAATGCGAGTGCGCCGTGACCGTGGCCGATCAATGGCAGCATCTGGGGCTGGGGACGTTGTTGATGGAGCATTTGATAGAGGCGGCCCGCAAGAACGGCTATCGCCAGCTGTATTCCATCGACGCCGCCGATAACGCCCCTATGCGGGATCTGGCTCATAGCCTTGGGTTTGATACCCGCACCGACCCCGATGATGCCCGGCAGGTCATCCACCGGCTCTATCTTTAACCACAGTGCATTGCGCGGGACCCGGGGCCAGGCCCCGCGCAAGGTCACCCTGCCGTCACTCGCCCGGCTTGATTGCCCATATACTGCAAGGTGCCCGTTGCAGCACCTGCTCGGCAGTACTGCCCAAGTGCTTGTCCAGACCTCGATGCTGTGTCGTGCCCATGACAATGACGTCGCACTGATGATCGGTGGCGAACGTGCAGATGCTGCTCAGCGGCGCACCTTCGATGAAGTGACGCTGCTGCGGTGGCACGCCGTGACGCTCTGCCAGGGATTCAAACACTTCGTGCTGCGCCTGCCCCAATGCTTCATAGAGCCCGGTGGCGAGCGGGAGCGCACCCACGCCCATGTCGGCGGCGTACACCGCCGTCCAGTCGAAGGCGTGCAACAACTCAACCTGGGCGTTGCATTGATCGGCCAGTTTCACGGCGGCATCGACGATCCGGTCGTTGAACACCAGGTCCTGCTCCTCGCTGCGCAGCACATCGACGATCGCCAGGACCTGCCGGGGCCGCGGATGACGCGCGTCGGTGACCAGGTGCACCGGCACCGGACAGTCGCGCAGCAGGCGCCAGTCCATGGGTGTGAAGAAAATCCGCTTCATCGCCGGTTCGGGCTCGGCGTCCTTGATGATCAGCGCCAGGGGCATCTCTTTGACGTACTGCTGCAAGGCCTGATAAGCGTCTTTGCCCCAGACCACCTCGCTCGTCGCCTCCACTCCATGGCGGCGCGCCAGCTCAGCCTGTTGCCACAACCAGTGCCGGTGCGTTTCCAGATACCCGTCACGGGCCTTCTTGACTTGTTCTGGCGCAAAAAGACCGGCCACCGAGAGCACCTCCAGATAATCGATGGCGACGATGTGCAGGGGCAGATCCAGCGCCAGGGCCAGTTCGGTGGCGCGGTCGAACGCAGGCGAACGGGTCATGGCATCGGGTGCCAATAACAACAAACGTTGGGTCTGGGACATGGAACACCTCGGCACGTGGCGGCAGCCACCTAAAGGATTGAGGGTTCCAGAATGAACGTATGCCACGGGCAGGACTTGATCTTCATCAAACTGCCACCACACAGGCTCACAGATTCGGGAGCAGAACGCCGGCCCACATTCCCAGCGTCACCACCACCTGGCCGGGGATGAAATACCCGGCGAAACGCCGTCCACCACTGAGCCAAGCCACCACGCATTTACTCAGGGAGTTGCTGCTCATCGCCATCAAGACCGGTATGGCGATACCATCCAGGGGTAACAATCCGGCCTTCGCCAGGGAAGCAACGGAGGCAATCGAAGCATGAGCATCAACCAGCCCGCTGAAAACCGCCGTTACGGTTACCCCGGTCTGGCCGAACTCGGCAAGCATCGCCGACGACAGGAGCGTGATACCGGCCATCGCCAGGACTACCGTCAAGGCCAGTTTGAGGTTGAAGGCCCCGCCGCGCTTGATCGGTTCATCCGCCCGAGCCCTGGGTCGGGGAAACATCAGCATTCCGGCGTAGATCAATGTTGTCAGCAGGCCACAGAGTAGCGGGCCCCACATCCAAAGCAACAGGGCCGGTTCTACGGCACCGAGGATCAGCCCTATTTGTGCCACTGTCGCCAAATTGGACAACACGGCAGCGGCGCTCAGCACCTTGAGATTGGCCGGTTCTTTCGCGGCGATGTTACCCATGGTGGCGACGGTCAGCGTGGCCGAGGCGAACCCCGAGGCAACCGCGCTGAGGGCGTAACCGTAGTGAGTGCCGAGGGTCCGCACCGCAACATGCCCCAGCGCACCCACAGCCATCAACATGACCGTCAACATACAGATGGTGCGCAGGTTGATCGCATCGTAAGGCCCGAGGAAGCGATCCGGCACCAGAGGCAACACCACCAGCGCGGCGATCAACAGCACCAGCCCGTCACGCATTTCCGCGGCGGTCAATTGGTTACGGGCAAAATGGTGCAGCGCCTGGCGGCTGGCGAGCAGACCGGCCATCACCACGCCGATCGCGATCGCCAGGGCCGGGGCGGTCATGCAGAGCGCTCCCAACGCCAGCGCCGCGAATAACGCCACTTCGCTGGTGATACCGGGGTCCTGGTCGAGGTTTCGCCAATACGCCGCCGTGACCAGTGCCCCCAGCGCAAGCGCCACGAACCCGAGCAGCAAGACTCCGCCAGCCTGGACCGTGACATAACCCAGCAACGAGGTAATGGCAAAGGTACGCAGGCCGGCGAAGTCGCGCCGGGCGCCCTCGCCCTTGCGTCGCTCGCGTTCAAGCCCGATCAACAAGCCGATTCCGAGCGCAGCGGCGGCATTGGCAAAGCCCAGGGTTTCGCTCATGGCCTCGGTTCTATACTGAGTGTTCCGGTTGTACCTGAGTCCAGGGTAGTCCCTGGGAGGATTTCATGATCAAACATAACGCTATTGCCAGGCGCCGTGTGCATTGATGCCACGCTTCTGGCATGAGCTTGATGCAAATCAAGTGACCGATGCCCGATACGATCATGATCAAACCCTGGCTCCACGCGGCGCGAAGGCCGTCGGGTACCCATACGTCCATGCTCGGGAGGTTTGTCATGTCCACGCAATCACGTTTGATGTTGGTCGTCTCGCCGCTGATGGAACACAGTCCGGCCTTCGACCGGGCAGCGGCGCTGGCCAAGGCCGAAGGCGCCGCGCTGCACATCGTTGCCTTCGACTACCTCGAAGGCCTGGCCACCGCCAGCCTGGTCAATGAGCAGGCCCTGGAACAGATGCGCCTGGGTTACGTTGAACGCCATCGCCACTGGCTGGAAGACCAGGCCCGGCCACTGCGCAAGCTGGGCATTGAAGTCACGACCGAAGTGGCGTGGGTCGAGCGACCGCTGCAGGAGATTCTGGTCCACCTCAAGGAGCAGCCGATGGATGCCCTGATCAAGACGGTGGAGCATGAATCCTGGTTCTCGCGCCTGATGTTCACCCCGCTGGATGTGCACCTGCTGCGCGAAAGCGAAGTACCTTTGCATTTCGTCAACAAAGTCACCCACGCCCGTCCGCGCAAGATTCTGGCGGCCATTGACCCCTTTCATCTCGACGGCCGCTACGAAGGCCTCAACGACCGGATCCTGAGCGAAGCCAACAAACTGGCCACCTCCTGCGACGCGAGCCTGGAAGTCATCTACGCCTATGACCTGTCGTCCATCACCGCCTCCGAATATGGTTTCGGCAGCGGCTCGATGTTCTTTTCTTCCACCCTGGCCCGGCAGCTCTATGAATCCCAGGGCGAGGCGTTTGACGCGTTGGCCGAGCGCAACGGCATCGCGCCGGAACAACGACGCATGGTCATGGGCGACCCGGCCAAGGTATTGGCCAGCTACGCGGCATCCCATGACATTGATGTCATTGTCATGGGGCGCGTGCGCTACAAAGGTTTGGACAAGTTGATCGGCAGCACCGTGGAAGGCCTGCTGTACAAGATGCCGTGCAGCTTGTGGGTGATTGCACCGCAGCAGTTCGATTGAACGCATGAATACCAACAGCATAATGAGCGCAGGGATAGCGACCTGATGAACCGAGCGAGCAACGCACCGACCGAGCGGGATCCGATTCCCATAGATGTCGAGGCTTGGTACACGCTGCCTGCGCAGCAGGTGCTCGAACGGCTGGAGGTCAATGAGCACACCGGGCTGAACGATGCAGAAGTTCAAGCCCGGCTTGCGCGCACAGGCTTCAATCGCCTGCCGGAGTCGGCGCGGCGACCGGCGTGGCTGCGTTTTCTGTTGCAGTTTCACAATATCCTGATTTACGTGCTGCTGGGCTCTGCGGTGATCACCGCGCTGCTGCAACACCTCTGGGATACGGTGGTCATTCTGGCGGTGGTGGTGGCCAACGCCATCATTGGCTACGTCCAGGAGGGCAAAGCGGAAAAAGCCATGGACGCGATCCGGCAGATGCTGGCGCCCCGCGCCGCCGTGATTCGTGCCGGTGAACGTTTGAGCATCGCGGGTGAAACGCTGGTACCCGGCGATATCGTCTTGTTGGAGGCCGGCGATAAAGTCCCGGCAGACCTTCGCTTGCTGCACGCCAACAGGCTGCAGATCCAGGAAGCCATCCTGACCGGTGAATCCGCCGCCGTGGAAAAGCACACTGAACCTGTGCGCCTTGGAGCGCCCCTGGGTGATCGTGCCTGCATGGCCTTCAGTGGAACCCTGGTGACCTGCGGACAGGCCACCGGGGTCGTCGTTGCAACCGCGACCGCCGCCGAGATCGGGCGCATCAGCAATCTGTTGTCGGAAGTCGAGACACTGACCACGCCATTGGTCCAGCAAATGAACGTCTTCGCGCGCTGGCTGACGATCCTGATTCTGCTCGTCGCCGGGCTGCTACTGGTTTACGGTCATTTTGTCGGCCATTACGCATTCAACGAAATCTTCATGGTGGTGGTGGGCATGTCGGTCGCTGCCATCCCCGAAGGACTGCCCGCCGTTCTCACCATTACCCTGGCGGTCGGGGTTCGCGCGATGGCCCGTCGCAACGCCATCGTACGCCGCTTGCCCGCCATCGAAACCCTGGGATCGGTTTCGGTCATCTGCACGGACAAGACCGGCACCCTCACCCGCAACGAAATGATGGTCGCATCAGTGGTCACCCGTGATCTGACGTTCACGGTCGACGGTGCCGGTTATCAGCCGTCGGGAAACATGAACCTGGCTGACCAGTTGATCGACACCTCCAATCACCCCACGTTAGCCGAACTGGGACGCGCCGCCGCGCTTTGCAATGACGCGGTGTTGAGACTGCACGATGCCACATGGAAGGTCGAGGGCGATCCCATGGAGGGCGCACTGCTGGCGTTTTCCGTGAAAGCCGGAATCGATGGCGAAGAAGAGCGACGCACCTGGCCCCGCACCGACGCGATTCCGTTTGACGCCAAACACCGCTTCATGGCGACGTTGCACCACAACCATGAGCGACAGGCGTCAATCTATGTAAAAGGCGCGCCGGAACAGATCCTGGCCATGTGCGCGCAGCAGCGTGGCAGTACCGGCGCCACGGAGCCGCTCAATGCTGACTACTGGCACCAACAGGCAAACACCATTGCCGGCAAAGGTCAGCGCGTGCTGGCGTTTGCCAGCCGCCCCGTGCCGTCCGAGCACACCGTTCTGGAGTTTGGCGACGTGCAGGGTTCGCTGACCCTGCTTGGCATGACAGGCATGATTGACCCGCCTCGCCCCGAGACGATCCAGGCGGTCCAGCAATGCCAGGCTGCCGGTATCGCAGTCAAGATGATCACCGGCGATCACTCCGGCACCGCCGCCGCGATCGGCGCGCAAATCGGCCTGCAAAATCCCGACAAGGTGCTGACGGGCGTCGACCTGGACGCGATGAACGACGGCACGCTCAAAGAAGCGCTCAAGGACGTGAATATCTTCGCCCGCACCAGCCCTGAACATAAGCTACGGCTGGTGATGTTGCTGCAATCGAACGGCATGACCGTGGCCATGACCGGCGACGGGGTCAACGACGCGCCCGCGCTCAAACGCGCTGACGCCGGCATCGCCATGGGTGACAAAGGCAGTGAGGCGGCAAAAGAGGCGGCGGACCTGGTGCTGGCCGATGACAACTTCGCCTCCATCGTGGCCGCCGTACGTGAAGGCCGGACGGTCTACGACAACATCAAGAAAGTGCTGAGCTGGACGTTGCCCACCAACGCGGGCGAAACCATGACCATCATTGTCGCGCTGCTGTTTGGCCTCACCCTGCCGGTGACACCGATTCAAATCTTGTGGATCAACCTGATTACCGCCATAACGCTGGGTATCGCCCTGGCGTTCGAGCCGACCGAAGAAAACACCATGCGCAGGCCGCCGCGCTCAAGGCACGAGCCGTTGATAAGCGGCGCCTTGATCTGGCACATGGTGCTGGTTTCGATCCTGTTTCTTTGCGGCGTCTACGGCATATTTACCTACGCGCTCGACCGGGGCTACCCGGTGGAGTTGGCCCGCACCATCGCCGTCAACACGCTGGTGGTGATGGAAATATTCCACCTGTTCTTCATTCGCAATCTTTATGGCACGTCACTGACTTGGGAGGCTGTCAGAGGTACAAAGGTCGTGTGGCTGACCGTTGCAGTGGTAACCTTCGCTCAGTTCGCCATCACCTACGCGCCGCCCCTGCAAAGGGTGTTTGCCACTCAAGCGATCCCCTTTATGGATGGGCTATTGATTATCGCAGTGGGCATCGCGCTCTTTGCGATCATCGAAACTGAAAAACAGATTCGGCTACGGTTAACCGACCCCAAGGGCGCTACGCTCATAGTGGGACAGACCCCGAAGTCACCCTGACGCTGCGGCTGGCATGGTGTTCGACCAGCCGCTGGATGTTACTGAAAGAGGATTCGGAAAATGCACAAAGTATTGGTCGCTGTCGATGGTTCAGAGCACTCCGAACGTGTGGTGCATTACCTCATTGGACTGATCCAGGACGGCGGATTGCTGGGAGGCAGCGTGGAGGTGCACCTGGTCAATGTGCAGTCATTTTTACCCACTCGCATCGCGCAAACCATGAGCAAGGATGAACTTGACCGTTACTACGACGGCAAAAGTGCCGAAGATGCGAATAAGGCAATCACTCTTCTGAAACAGCAAGGCATCGCCTTTACTTTCCATACACTGCACGGCGACGCGGCCAGCAGAATCGTGGCGTGCGCCAAATCCTTGGGGTGCGACAGCATCATCCTGGGTTCGCACGGCAGTGGTTTTCTCGAAGGCATCTTCCTGGGCTCTGTCGCGGCCAAAGTGATCCAGCTGTCCAGTATCCCGATTACCTTGGTCAAATAACCGAGGGTGAGTTGCAGTTGATGGCGCACCAGGGGGCCTGTCCCCCATAACGTCTGCGAGGCAGAACGATGGGTATGTCGCGATGGGGATCAGTCCTTGCTTTATCCGGTGCGCTGGCAACATCCGCTTATGCAGCTGACGCGCAAAAGACCTTCACCCAGGGCGGGACCAACCCCGCCGCCATTGCCTGTTCAACCTGTCATGGTGCGGACGGTACAGGGATGCCCGCGGCTGGCTTCCCAAGGCTTGCAGGGTTACCTGCTGAGTACTTCGCAAAACAAATCGCGGATTTTCGCTCAGGCTCCAGGGCCAACCCAATCATGCTTCCTATCGCCCAGGCATTGAGCGAGGACGAGGTACAAGCCCTCGCCAGCATGCTCGCCAACATGCCAGGCCCACCCGTCAAACCCATCAATCGTGCGCAGGCGGCCAAGGGCCTGGGGCAGACCCTGGCATTGAGAGGCGCATGGGATCGAAACATACCCGAGTGCGTCTCCTGTCATGGCCCCGGCGGAATCGGGGTCGGTGCCTCTTTTCCACCGCTGGCGGGCCAATCGGCTCAGTACCTGGTCTCGCAACTGAATGCCTGGCGGCAGAAGACCCGAAAAAATGATCCAGACGATCTCATGGGCCACATCGCGAGGTCCCTCACTGAAGCCGAGGTCGAGGCTGTTTCCCGGTATTTCGCTGAGCTCAGTCAATAGAGGTCTGGCCATGAAATCATTCATCGCGGCACTCATCAGTTTGAATATGGTATCGATGGCTGGCGCTGCTGATGTGGCAGATGCATCGCCCCCTTCGCCCGGCCCAGACGCCCCACAACAGCGGACGGCGACATTTACTCCGCCAGCAGAGGACACGCTGCCTGATAACGCCTTTGGCCGTTTGGTCCGCCAAGGGCATGCGATCTTTGTCGATACCAAAGCCAACGCCCCCGAGTTCGTGGGAAACGGGATGAACTGCACCAATTGTCATTTGGACCAAGGCAGAAAAGCCGACTCGGCGCCCCTTTGGGCGGCTTACACGATGTACCCGGCTTATCGAAAAAAGAACGACAAGGTCAATACCTACGCCGAGCGCCTACAAGGCTGCTTTGAGTTCAGCATGAACGGAAAACCGCCTCCGGCCGACGGGCAGGTCATCGCCGCCCTGACTGCCTTTTCCTACTGGTTGGCAACAGGAGCACCGCTAGGCCAGGAACTGCCCGGGCGAGCTTATCCTGAGGTGCCACAACCGGCGGGAGGCTTCGATGTGGCCAAGGGCAAGGTCATCTATGCCAGCAATGCGCGGTGTGTCATGGCAACGAGGGCGAAGGCCAAAAGGCCGGGAGCGATTACGTATTCCCACCGTTATGGGGCAAAGACTCATTCAATTGGGGCGCGGGGATGCATCGTATCAATACCGCAGCCGGGTTCATAAAGTCGAATATGCCATTAGGTAAAGGCGCCACCCTGTCCGCCGATGAGGCCTGGCACGTTGCTGCCTACATGAACAGCCACGAACGGCCGAAAGACCCCAGGATGATTGCCGGTTCTATCGAGCAGACCCGGTTGAAATTCCATGCCAATGACGGGATCAATCTTTATGGCAAAGAAGTGAACGGCGTGATACTTGGCCAGGGAACTGAATGAACGGCGCAGCCAATACTACTGTCGCCGTTCTCGTGCAGCGTTATTGAACGTAAGCCCGCCTTCACCGCACGAACATCAGCCATCCGGCCAGCACCAATGCCGCAGTGCAGGTCCAACCTGAAAACAGCCAGCGCCAGAGCCACCGGCGCGGGATAAAACCCACGCCCCTGACGAAAGCCACACTCATCGCCGCAAACAAAGCACCCGCCAGTGCGTGATCAGCTTTTCCCTCCGAGGTTGCCATCATCGGCGGGTACAGTGTGCAGGCAAGCATGATGGTGATGGCGATCATCAGACTCGCCAGATGAATGCGTGAAGACGGCTGGGTATCTGAGCGTTGCTGAATCATCGCTGCTGCTCGTCATTGTCACTCAAGGCCCGGTTCGCTTCGTTCTCCCCCCACATTGCATTCAATATCGCCAGCAACAGCGCAAAGCCGACTCCCAACATCCAGGCGAAATACCACATATTCTTTGCTCCTTTGCCGGCACTAGTAGGCCGAATGCTCGTTGGCTTTGATCTGGGCAACGGTGACTTTTCCGCTCATGACGCGATACGCCCAAGAGGTATAAATCACGATCAGAGGCATGAAGATCAACGTGGCCCAGAACATGATCGCCAAGCTCAGGTGGCTGGAGACGCTGTCCCACACCGTCAGGCTTGCCGCAGGCATGGTTGAGGAAGGCATGATGAACGGAAACATTGAGACGCCCGCCGTGCTGATCACGCCAATCACCGCAAGCGATGAGGCGACAAACGCCGACAGCGTGCGGCGCACCATCAACAAGAACACGGCAGCTACAGCCCCGCCCAATCCAAGGACGGGCAGCAGCCAAAGCAATGGATAGCGTTCGTAGTTGGCCATCCAGGCGCCAGGTTCACGTACCACAGTCTTGCTGAGGATGTCCGGCAGCGCCGCGGTATCAACGAGCGAGGTGATGCGGTAGCCGTCAATCCATTGCAGCCAGATGCCGGCCACGATGAATGAGCACACCAGCACAATCGCCGCCGCCACTGCACCTTTTACTGCCCGGGACTGGATAATCCCCTCAGTGCGATGGGCCAGATAAGTGCCGCCCTGCAGGGTGATCATTGCACTGCTCACAACACCGGACAGCAGCGCGAAAGGATTGAGCAGTTGCCAGAAACTGCCGGTGTAGGTAGACACCAGATAGTCATTGAAGTGAAACGGCACGCCCAGCAGCAAGTTGCCAAACGCAATCCCGAACACCAGCGGAGGCACCGCCCCTCCGATAAAGAGCCCCCAATCCCAGGTGCTGCGCCAAGTGGCGTTGTGGATCTTGCTACGGTAGTCAAACCCCACCGGGCGGAAGAACAACGCCCAGAGCACCAGAATCATCGCCCAGTAGAAACCACTGAAGGCAGTGGCGTAGACCACAGGCCAGGCCGCGAACAAGGCGCCGCCAGCGGTGATGAACCAGACCTGATTACCATCCCAATGCGGCCCGACGGTATTGATGACAACGCGCCGCTCCAGGTCATTGCGGCCAACGAATGGCAGCAGCGTGCCGACGCCCATGTCATGACCATCCATGATCGCAAAACCGATCAGCAGGACGCCGACCAACGCCCACCAGATTATTTTCAGGGTGAAGTAATCAAGCATGGTGAAGCTCCTTCAGATGAGCGTCGTGAACATAACGGCCTGTACCGAGGCTGCCAGGCCCTTGGCGGGCGAACTTGACCATCAGGAACATTTCCACCACCAGCAACACGGTGTAGAAAACGATGAACCCGGCCAGCGAGCCATACAGGTTGTTGACGCTGAGCGTGGACACGCTCATGTGGGTCGGTAATACGCCGTAGATCGTCCAGGGCTGACGGCCGTATTCGGCGACAAACCAGCCCAGTTCACAGGCGATCCAGGGCGCCGGCAGCATGTAGAGTGCCCAACGCAACAACCCTCGGTGGCGGGTGCGGTTCGACTTCAGCGTGCTCCAGAATGCCAGTGCAAAGAGCATCAGCATCGCAAAACCCAGGCCGACCATGATCCGGAACGCCCAAAACATAGGCGTCACGCGCGGAACCGTATCGTTCACCGCGGTTTCGATCATGGCCGGTGTGGCTTGGTTGACGTCCTCGACATAGCGCTTGAGCAGCAACCCGAAGCCCAGATCAGCTTTGTATTCTTCGAACGTCTTGAACGCCGCCGGATCGCTGCGATTGGCTCTCAGTGCTTCCAGCGCATTGACTGCGCTAATACCGCGGATGATTCGGGCGCGGTTCTTTTCCTTGATCTCATGAATGCCGGGAATCTGCTGGCTGACCGAGCGGGTCCCGATCAGGCCCATCAACCATGGCACCTCGACCTCCCAATTATTTCGGGATTGAGCTTCATCGATGCTCGCGATCAGCGTCAGGCCAGCCGGCGCGGGCTTTGTTTCCCACATGGCCTCCATGGCCGCCAGCTTGGTCTGCTGCGCCTCCCCCACCGTGTAACCGGACTCATCGCCCAGTACGATGACGCTCAGCACAGAGGCCAGGCCGAACGCTGCGGCGACCCGAAAGCTACGTTTGGCAAACTCGACATCACGATTTTTGAGTAAATACCAACTGGAGATCGACAGCACAAACATCGAACCGGTGACATACCCGGCCGAAACCGTATGGACAAACTTGGCCTGGGCCACCGGATTGAACACCACCGTCCAGAAATCGACCATTTCCATGCGCATGGTGATGTAGCTGAACTCTGAGCCCACCGGGTTCTGCATCCAGCCATTGGCGATCAGGATCCACAGCGCCGACAGGTTTGTGCCGATTGCCATCAACAGCGTGACCAGCAAGTGATGCTGTCTCTTGAGACGGTCCCAACCAAAAAAGAACAGCCCGATCATGGTCGATTCGAGGAAGAACGCCATCAAGCCTTCGATTGCCAGCGGTGCACCGAAGATGTCACCGACATAGTGCGAGTAGTAGGCCCAGTTGGTGCCGAACTGAAATTCCAGGGTGATCCCGGTGGTCACCCCCAGCGCGAAGTTGATGCCAAATAGCTTGCCCCAGAAGCGCGTCATGTCTTTCCAGATGACCTTACCGGTCATCACATAGACGCTTTCCATGATGACCAGCAGCCACACCATGCCAACGGTGAGCGGTACGAAAAGGAAGTGATAAAGCGCCGTGGCTGCGAACTGCAGCCGCGACAAATCCACCAGTTGTTCTGAGATCACTTGCTTGCCCCTTGAGCCGAGGTGGGTACACCGAAACGGTTGCCGACCGCGTTGGAATCGACGCTGACGTGGAAATCCTGGATGAATAGCCACCACAGCACTGCCAGCACGAGCAGCTTGATAAGCACTGCTGTGAGCAGATGACGGCGCAGTCGTTTGTCGGAAATAGTCATGTCGGTGCAGTTAGCACGCGCCATGCCAAGGCTCAGGGTCAGGTTTTTATCGTTAAATAACAGCCGATTAGGAACGTAACCTGGGAGAAGGGGGATTTTGCGCCAACCTCAGAGCCTGCCAATCTGCCATGACGGCAGTGATTGGCAGTCAGGTGTCATAGCGGCTGATCAGGCCAAACCCTGCTCTTTCAAGCGCCGGTACAAAGTCCGTTCGCTGATACCCAAGTGCCGGGCCAGCTCACTGCGGGTCCCTTTGAACGCAGACAGGATCTGGGCCAACGAGTGGCCATCAGCAACAGCCGGGTTAGCCAGTCGTTGGGCTGTCGCATCGGGGACCTGGGGTAAATGCACGGAATGAATGACCCCGTCATCGGCAAACAGGCTGGCTCTTTCCAGCACATTACGAAGCTCGCGGATATTGCCCGGCCAGGAGTATCGCTGCAGTTGCATCAAGGCATCGGCGTCGATGGTCAGCCGGCGCTTGCCCGTACCGGAACGTTGCAATAACGAATTGACCAGCAGCGCGATGTCCTCCATGCGATTGCGCAGAGGCGGTAAATGAATGGGAAATACGCTGATGCGGTAGTACAGGTCTTGCCTGAACTCACCCTGGGCCATCATCTGTTCCAAGGGCTTATGGGTGGCGGCAACCAATCGGAAATCGGCATGCAAGGTTTCCACGCCGCCAACACGGCGATAGGTTCCCGACTCAATCAGCCTGAGCAGTTTCACCTGCATGGCCAGGGGAACGTCGCCGATTTCATCAAGAAACAGCGTACCGCCCTGGGCTGTTTCGACCAGGCCCTGCTTGCGCAGGGTGGCCCCGGTGAACGCGCCTTTCTCGTGGCCGAACAGTTCGCTTTCAAACAGCGTTTCAGTCAACCCGGAACAATCCACTACCACAAAGGGCCCGTTGGCCCGCTCGCTGGTTTCATGGACCGCACGGGCAAACAGTTCCTTACCCGTCCCCGACTCTCCCAGCAGCAGCACCGGCAACATGGACGGCGCGACCCGCTGCAGTTCCGACAGTGCACGGTTGAACGCCGGAGAGCTGCCCACCAGGCCCTCGTTGCTGGGCCGTGCTGAGGCGCTGCGTACCAGGGTAAGGCGCTCCACATACGCGGTTATGTCGCCATGGTCATTGAGGATCGGCCGCAGTTCCACGTCGACATGTTCAGGCCCGCGGGGGGTGTGGTGAATGTGCAGGACCCGATCCGGGCCGCGCATTTCCCTGGCCTTCTTCATCGGGCAGTTCTCCCCCGCCTGATCGCAAGGCACATCGTAATGGTGGGAAATCCGATAGCACTTATGACCAATAAACGGTTGATCGGCACTGCCGAACTGGCGCCGATAGGCGGTGTTCGCCGCCAGAATGTTGTAGTCCGGGTCCAGCACGATCATCGGCTGCGGCTCGTGCTCGAGAAACGAAACCAGAGACTGCACCTGGTCCGGCGGGGGGATCGAATTGTTCGGGGTAGGCAGGATAGTGCTCATCGGGGTTCCTGTGGATTCATCCGGACGCAAGCGACACTGCCACTATGCCAACAAACACTGCCAATGGCAGTTGTTTATTCGTGTGCGTGAAAATGCCGCATCCCACCTACAAAAATAAACACAACAAATTCAGATAGATAGTTTTGATTTTTCGCTCACTCGGTGCATGGCAGACTTATTGCTATGTCAGGTTAAACCAGTCGGCAACAAGACCAGGAGACCGATCATGACCGCTACACTGCACGTCGAAGGATTTTTCGATCCCGATACTCATACTGTCAGTTATATCGTGCTTGATCAGGCGACCCGCCACTGCGCACTCGTGGACAGCGTACTGGATTACGATCCCAAGTCCGGCCATACCACGACGACGTCTGCCGACACGTTGATCGCCAGGGTGGCCGAGCTGGACGCCAAGGTTCAATGGATTCTTGAAACCCATGTCCACGCCGACCACCTCACGGCAGCGCCTTACCTCAAAGAAAAGCTGGGAGGCAAGATCGGCATCGGCAGTCGCATCACCACCGTGCAGCAAGCCTTTGGCACGCTGTTCAATACCGGTGATGACATGGCCCAGGATGGAAGTCAGTTCGATCATCTGTTCGTCAATGACTACACGTTCTCCATCGGTTCGCTGCAATGCCGCGCACTGCATACGCCGGGCCATACACCCGCCTGCATGACGTACGTCGTCAGCGACGCCAGGCAAACGGTGGCATTCGTCGGCGACACCCTGTTCATGCCCGACTACGGTACGGCGCGCTGTGATTTTCCTGGTGGCGATGCCCGCACCTTGTTCCGGTCCATCAACAAGGTACTGAGCCTGCCGGCCGATACGGTGCTGTACATGTGCCACGACTACCAGCCCGACGGCCGCGAGGTACTGTTCGCCAGTACCGTTGCCGAGCAGCGCGCCGACAATATCCATGTGCGCAACGGCATCAGTGAAGAAGAGTTCGTGGCCATGCGCACCAAGCGTGACAGCACGTTGGAAATGCCGACGCTGATCCTGCCATCGGTTCAGGTGAACATGCGCGCCGGACACTTTCCTGAGCCGGAATCGAACGGCACACGCTATCTGAAGATCCCGCTCAACGTGCTCTGACGTCCCCTCCCCTATAAGAAAATCCCATCACGGAGACCACCATGGACATCCGCCACCTTGCGCCAGGCTTAGCGGTATCAGAGCAGATTTTCCCCGATCAATTGACGGAACTGAAAAACACCGGCTTTCGCGCCATCGTGTGTAATCGCCCGGATGGCGAAGGCAGCGATCAACCCTTGTTTGCCGAAATCAAGCGCGCGGCTGAAGCGATGGGCATTGAAGCTCACTATCTGCCCGCGGAATCGGGCAAGGTCACCGACGAGCAAGGCGTTGCCTTCGGCCGGCTATTTGAATCGCTGCCAAAACCGGTGTTGGCGTATTGCCGCTCCGGCATGCGCTCGACAACCATGTGGGCGCTGTCACAAGCGAACCTGCTTCCTCTGCCGCAGATCGTCGAAACAGCCAAAGATGCCGGGTTTGACATGAAAGGCGTTATCCGCCGGATTGCAAACAAGGGGCAGACCCCGATCGAAGTGGCCGAGGCCGAACATGCGGTGGTCATTATCGGGGGCGGCGCAGCGGGCATTGCGGCGGCATCCAGCTTATTGGCCAGGGAACCGGGGCTCGACATCGCCATCATTGACCCGGCAGATGTGCATTATTACCAGCCCGGCTGGACGCTGGTCGGTTGCGGTGTCTTCGATGCCCCCCGGACCGCCCATACGATGGGCTCGACCATTCCTCGCGGCGTCCACTGGATCAAAGCCGCCGTGGCCGCTTTTGAACCCGAGAAAAATGCGCTCATTCTCGATGGGTGCAGAGTCGTCAAGTATCAACAACTGATCGTGTGCCCTGGCCTGAAACTCAACTGGAATGCCATTGAAGGTCTGCCGCAGACATTGGGTCGCAACGGCGTTACATCCAACTACCTGTATCACCTCGCCCCCTATACCTGGGAGTGCGTGCAGCAACTACGCGGTGGCCGGGCCATCTTCACGCAACCGCCGATGCCGATCAAATGTGCCGGGGCGCCGCAAAAAGCCATGTATCTCTCTGCCGACCACTGGCGGCGTGAAGGGGTACTCGGCAACATCAAGATCGATTTCTGTAGTGCCGCAGCAGTGCTGTTCGGCGTGCCCGATTACGTGCCGGCCCTGATGGAGTACATCCGCGCCTATGGCATCGACCTGAACTTCGGCAGCACGCTGACGAGCGTTGACGGTCCCGCGCGAACCGCCACCTTCAGTTGCGCCCAGCCCGATGGCACACGCCAGCTTGTCACGCGCGACTTCGACCTGCTGCATGTGGTGCCCCCACAGATTGCGCCAGACTTTATCCGCGTCAGCCCCCTCGCCGATGCCGCTGGCTGGATTGATGTCGACCCCGACACGCTGCGCCATAAAACCTGGGCGAATATTCACGCACTGGGCGACGCCACCAACTCCAGCAATGCCAAGACCGCCGCGGCCGCTCGCAAGCAGGCGCCCGTGGTCGCCCATAACGTGCTGGCAGCCATGGGCAAAGCCAAGGGCAACGCTCATTACGACGGTTACGGCTCCTGTCCGCTGACAGTCGAACGGGGCAAGATCGTCCTGGCGGAGTTCACCTATGGCGGCACCGTCGCCCCCAGCTTCCCGTCCTGGCTGATTGACGGTACCCGGCCATCGCGGCTGGCCTGGCTACTCAAGGAGCGGATTCTCCCTCCGTTGTATTGGAAGGGCATGCTCAAGGGACATGAGTGGCTGGCTAAACCGGAGTTGGCGGATCTATGAAACCAGACCTCAAGGCAAGGAGAGAGGGATGATCATCATCTTGCTGCTCGGCCTGACCGTGGGTGTGATTCTGGCGCTGACCGGCGCTGGCGGAGGAATCCTGGCGGTTCCCCTGCTGGTCTTCGGCGCGGGCCTGAGCATGGCCGAAGCCGGGCCCATTGGCTTGATGGCGGTGGGTTTGGCCGCGTCCCTGGGTGCGGTGATGGGCCTTAGAAACGGCACCGTACGCTATAAGGCTGCGCTGCTGACCGCAGGCGCGGGCATCATCTGCTCTCCACTGGGGATCTGGCTGGCTCAGCGCACGCCCAACCGTCCCTTGACGCTCCTGTTTGCCCTTCTATTGATGTACGTGGCCTTCCGGGCCTTTCAAAAGTCACTGCCCTCGCGCGCCGATTGCAAAGCCACGTCGAAGCGCAAACCCCCGCCTTGTGTACTGGACGAAAACCGCGGCAAGCTCCATTGGACCGCACCCTGTGCCTGGGCGCTGACGGTCTCCGGCATGGTCGCCGGCGCGCTGTCCGGCCTGCTGGGTGTGGGCGGCGGTTTTGTCATGGTCCCGGCACTCCAGCGCTACACCAATCTGACCACCCAATCGGTGCTCGCCACGTCGCTGACGGTCATTGCCCTGGTTTCAATTTCCGGCGTGGTGGCGAGCTCGGCGGCGGGTCATTTGCAATGGGCGATTGCCGTACCTTTTACCCTTGGCGCATTGTTGGGAATGACCGGCGGCCGCTTGCTCGCCGCCCGGCTGCCGGAGCCCTATCTGCAAAAAGGCTTCGCCATTCTGGCTGCGCTGGTGGCCCTGGCATTGGTTGTAAAAGCCTTGGGTTAATCGCCTGGTGGAGTCTCAACATGGTTTGTATCGGAGAAATCTCATGAACATTGACTGGCTCAACTTCACGCCCTGGTCAGCCCTTGCCGGCGGTGCGTTGATTGGTGTGGCTGCCAGCCTTTTCGTTGTCGCCAATGGACGTATCGCCGGCATCAGCGGTTTGCTCGGCAGCCTGCTGCAGCGTGGTGGCGAGGGGATCAGCGAGAAAGCGCTGTTTCTGCTGGGGCTGCTCGTTGCGCCGCTGGTATGGGGCCTGTTCACCGCGTTGCCGCAGATTGAGTTTCAGAGCGGCTGGCTCGGCCTCAGCGTCGCCGGCCTGCTGGTGGGCATCGGCACCCGCTACGGGTCGGGCTGTACCAGCGGCCACGGCGTATGTGGCCTGTCGCGCCTTTCACCGCGTTCGATGATCGCCACGGCATGTTTCATGTTCAGCGGTTTCGCCACGGTCTTTGTCCTGCGTCATGTGCTGGAGGGTTGAACATGCTCAAACTGACTGCATTCATGGCCGGTCTGGTGTTCGGTTTCGGTCTGCTCCTGGCGGGCATGGCCAATCCGAGCAAAGTCTTGGCGTTCCTGGATGTGACCGGCACTTGGGACCCCTCCCTGGCCCTGGTCATGCTCGCAGCGATTGGTGTTGCGATCGGCCCACTGACCTGGGCCCGCCGCCAGACCCGTTCGGTGCTGGGAAACACGATGCAATTGCCGGTCAAGCGTGAGCTGGACCCACGCTTGATCGGCGGCAGCCTGCTGTTTGGCATCGGTTGGGGGATAGCCGGTATCTGTCCGGGGCCCGCCGTGGCGATCCTGCTGACCGGGCACTGGCAAATCATCGTATTCATGGCGGCCATGCTGGCTGGCATGTTGTTGTTCACCGCGCTGGAGAACCGGCGCACTCACTGATCGGGAGATCGTCATGAAAGCCAATATCGGAACCATCGACCGTAGCTTGCGTATTGCCGCGGGACTTGTCCTCATTGCCCTCAGCCTGAGCGGCGTGATCGGCTTGTGGGGCTGGATCGGCCTGGTGCCGCTGGCGACGGGGATCTTCCGTTTCTGCCCGGTCTATACATTACTGGGCATCAGGACCTGCAAACGCTGCTGAGGCGGGTGCTGCCGCGCCTGCAAATGACGGTACTGTCAGCCATTACACCGGCTTGTTTTCCCACCTCAATCGGAGACCACCGTCATGACTCATTCGCCTGCCACTGCCAGTCAATATGACGTGGTGATTGTCGGTGGAGGCCAATCCGCCTTGGCAGTGGCGTATTTCCTGCGGCGCACCCGACTTTCGTTCGTCATTCTCGATGCCGAGCAAGGGCCAGGAGGTGCCTGGCGCCATGGCTGGAATTCATTGCGTCTATTCTCCCCCGCCACCTGGAGCTCGATCCCAGGCTGGATGATGCCGCCCACGCAGGATGGCTACCCATCACGCGACCATGTGATCGACTACCTCAAGCAGTACGAACAGCGCTATCAATTGCCCATCGTGCGTCCCGTGCGCGTCACTTCTGTAGAGCGTACAGAAACCGGGTTGCGGATTAAGACGCACGATAGACATTGGGACGCCAAGGTTGTGGTCAGCGCCACCGGCACCTGGAGTACCCCGTTCATCCCCCACTACCCCGGCGCGGGATTATTCGCCGGTCAACAGCTGCACTCGGCAAACTACCTCCAAGCGCAGCCGTTCACCGGAAAAAAAGTCCTGGTCATCGGTGGCGGCAATTCAGGGGCGCAGATTCTGGCCGAGGTTTCCAGGGTTGCCGAAACCACATGGGTAACACCTGTTGAACCCCTGTTCCTGCCTGATGAAGTGGATGGGCAGGTGTTGTTCGAGCGCGCCACGCAGCGCTGGAAAGCGCAACAGGAAGGTCGCGTCATCGAACAGCCCGTGGGTGGGCTGGGTGACATCGTCATGGTACCGCCCGTTGTCGAGGCCCGGTCGCGCAACGCGCTCAAATCAGTCCGACCTTTCGAACGCTTCACCCGCAACGGCGTAATCTGGGCCGACGGGAGCGAGTCTGCGGTGGACGTGGTGATCTGGTGCACCGGCTTCCGCCCCGCCCTGCAGCATCTGGAGCCACTGGGTGTGCTCAACGCTGAAGGACGCGTGGACGTTGACGGGACTCATTCGATTCAAGAGCCCAGGCTATGGCTGGTCGGCTATGGCGAATGGACCGGTGCGGCCTCCGCTACGCTGATCGGCGTAACACGCACGGCCCGCAGCACGGTCAACGAAATTGCCGCTTTCCTCGTCGGTCCATCCGATGCCCAAACACTACCGGCACGCGACGAGCAAGGTTAAAGACGGCCCATCTGCAACGTGGCGCGCAGACCTCCCTCGGGGCGATTCTCCAACCGGACCTGCCCGCCAAGCCGATTGGCGATGGTCCGCACGATCGTCAAGCCCAACCCAGCACCCTGGTCGTTGCCGCGGCTGTAGAAGCGTTCAAAAAGCCGGTCCCGTTCGGCCTCGTCTATGCCTGGCCCCTGATCCTCGACCGCCAGCTCGTAATGATCTCCCTGTCGGGCCAGTCGCACCGTGATCAAGCCGTTGGGGGGAGAAAAGTTGGCCGCATTGGTCACCAGGTTGTTCAAGGCAATATCGATGGACACCGGATCAATCCTCACCGGGTCGATGTCATCACTGACGTCCAGAACCAGCTCCAGCCCCTTGCTGAGCAACCAGGGAGTCATCTGAACCAGACTTTCACGCACCGTGGCGGGCAGATCGATCACAGCGGGTGCAGGCACGCCGGCTTGCGGTTCAAGGCGTGCCATGGTGAGCAACTGATTGACCAGGCGCGTGGTGCGATCCACTCCGACGATCAGGTGTTGCAGGGACTCACGCCGGCTCTGCTCATTCCCCGCCTCCATCAGGTTCTGCGCATGAACCCTGAGCACCGCCAGGGGGGTTCGCATCTCATGGGCTGCGTCGGCAATAAAACGCCTTTCACGGCCCATCAACTCCTGAATCTGCGCCAGCACCCGATTGAGCGCCGCTTGCATGGGCTCCAGTTCGCTGGGCAGCGGCACCAATTGCAGAGGCTCCAGTGAGCCCGGATGCCGCGCACGCAACTTGGCTGCCATGTCGACCAGAGGCTTGAGCCCCCAGCCGATGGCCAACCAGATCACGGCGGCAAGAATCAGGCTGCCGATCAGATTAGGCACCACCGTGTGACGGACAATACGATCGACCAGATCGGACCGCACATCATCACGCTCCCCTACCCAGATTTTCAGGCCGTACTGTGTATCATCCAGTACGAACGCCCGCCACATACGGTCCTTTTGGTCTATCACGTCGCTGAAACCAGGAGCAATCGGCGGTGAGGTGAATGTCGGTGCACTGGAGGTGTGAACCAGCAACGCACCTTTTGAATCCCAGACCTGAAAGGCGATTTTGCTCTCATAGGGATGTCCATCGACTTTGGGAACCGCCGACGCCAAGGCCGAATTGAATGCCTGATACAACTGCGCATGTTCCTTGCTGGCCATGGGCATGCGCATGACACCCTGCAACAGCCGGGCGTTCTGGGCCAATTGAGCATCGTAGACTTCAGCGATCTCGTGGTTGCTGTCATGCAGATTGAATACGGTGATGATCAACAGGCCAACGAACAAAAGCCCCAGGATCAGCGTGAGGGTGCGCCGCCGGATTGAAGTCATCGGCGCTCCTCCACCAGATACCCGACGCCACGAATGGTACGGATCAGGTCGGTGGAAAATTTCTTGCGCAGGTGGTGAATATGCACTTCCAGGGTGTTGCTCTCGGCCTCCTCGTTCCAGCCGTAAAGCAATTGCATCAGATGATCGCGCGTCATGACCCGGCCCGGCGGCGACAGCAATTCATGGAGCAACTGATACTCCTTGGGCGTCAACGCCACCGGGTTGCCCTGATAGCTGACCTGCTGGGTCCCCGGATTGAGGCTGATGCCGGCATGCTCGATCAGCGCCTGGGCACGACCGGCGCTGCGGCGCAACAAGGCCCGCAACCGGGCCTTGAGTTCCGCCAGATCGAAGGGTTTGATCAAGTAGTCGTCGGCCCCGGCATCGAGCCCGGCAATGCGATCTTCGGTGGCGTCCCGGGCGGTGAGGATCAGCACCGGCAGGTTGGAACCGCTGTCACGCAAGCGACGCAACACCTGCAGGCCGTCCATCCGTGGCAGGCCCAGGTCAAGCACAGCCAGGTCAAAGGTTTCGCTGAGCAGTGCGTGCAAGGCGCTGCTCCCGTCCTTCAACCAGTCTACGGTATAGCCTTCGCGGCTCAGGGCCTGATGGATGCCTTCGCCCAGGGCCACGTCATCCTCGATCAGTAATAAGCGCACGCACACTCCTCTCAGCCAAGTTTTTTGTTCACATCCACCAGCAACGCTTCGATTTCCTTGCGGCGCCCCGCGTCAGCGGTTTCCCGGCCGGGCCGTGGCGCTGCCTGCAAGGCTTTTTGCAGGGCAACCCGGGCTTCAGCGTAGCGTTTCTGACGGTAGAGGTGATCGCCCCAGAAGTACAGACTGTCAATGCCGTTTGGGTTCAGTTGCAGCGCCTGCTGGAGCAGTTGCTCGGCCTTGTCCGAGTCGCCAAACCCCAAGGGCCAGCCGGGAACCCGATCATAGAGTGCGCCGAGGCTGGTGTAGGCCGAGCCTTGCAAGGCTTTGGGATCCAGGGCCAGGGCCTGTTCCAGATCAGCCTTGGCGTCCTTGACCTTGCCCAGCGCACCGATCCCGCCTGCGGCCCCTGCCCAACTGCTTTTGACAATGCCCGACCAGATCCAGGCCTCGGCCACTGACTGGCGTTGCTGCTTGAACGCCGAAGCCTGGGCGGCGAGTTTTTCAAAGGCATCGGCACGCTGCCCCTCAGGCAACTCATATTGGATATGCGCCCAGCTTTGCTGGATGCCTGTGAGACGCTGCTGGTCGGCGTCATCCAAGGCCCAGGCGCTTTGAGCCAGGGCGCCGAACAGTAAACAGATCAGAATTTTTTTCATGGTTTGAGGTGCTCGTTCTCAGGTTTATGGCTCAGACGGCGAACCAGTGGCAGTTGCTTGCGCAGGCCACGGTCCACCAGGTTTGGCAGCAGGCTGTTGAGGCCGACGAAAAAACGCTCGGGCCAGCCCAGATACAGCTCGCGACGGTCGCCGGTAATGGCATGTATGACCGCCGAGGCCACCGCGTGCGGATCATCGACGTTGGCCTTGAGTGCCTGGTTGAGGGCTTGGGCCGCCGGGCTGTTCATCGACGTACGCGTAGCCCGGGGCGCCACGTAGAGCACGCCGACCCGGGTGTCCGCCAACTCCCGGCGCAGTGCTTCGGAGAACCCGCGCAGGGCGAACTTGCTGGCGCAGTAACTGGCGTAGCCTGGGTAGCCGATCGAGCCGTAGGTCGAGCCGACATTGACCACCATGGCGCTGGCGGCCTGTTTAAGCAGTGGCAGCAACAGTTTGCTCAAACAGATCGGCGCGCTGATGTTCAACGCCAGCATGGCGTCGATCTCACTGTCCTCGAGTTGTTCGAGCATGGCAAAGTGGTTAACACCGGCGGCATTGATCAGCAGGTTGATGCCGCCCAAGGCCTCGGCGGCGGCCAGCACCTTGCGCCGATCACCTGGCACAGTCAGGTCTGCGCCAACCCAGTACAACTGCTGCGGGTAGCGTTCGATCAAGGGTTCCAGCGCTTCGCGATGCCTGGCTACGGCCAACACCCGAGCGCCACTGGCGCATAGGGCCTGGGCGATGGCCAGGCCAATTCCGCCACTGGCACCGGTCAAGACGATCCGGGCGTCACACAGGCGCATGCTGGTCCCCCTCGTCACGGGGCAGGCCCCGGAACATCTCGGTGTAGAGCGTGTACACCACTTTGGAGGCGTGGATCACCGCCGCCTGGTCGGCCGGATCCTCCAGCTTGTTCATCAGGCCGCGATAGGTCTGCATGTGCTCGATATCCAGCGAGCCGTGGGAGCTGAGATAGCTGAAAGCGGTGGGCGGCAGTTCCAGGTGTTCACGAATGGCGTCGGCGGCGTGGGTCGCCAGAGCGATGCTGGTGCCCTCGAGCACATTGACCATGCCGAACAGCCCCACCGGATTGCCCCGGGCGATCAAGTCATACAGGTAACTGACCATCAACTCGATAGGCAGCGACGGCTGACCATCACGCACCGCATCCTTGTCGCCTCCACACACGGCGATGTCATCCAGCACCCATTGCTCATGACCGTATTCCTCGTCGATGTACTCGCACACGGCCTTGCGCAGCCATTCCAGGTGCGCTGGCAGGCGTGCACCGCAAGCCATCATCAACGGTACGGTGTGGCGCACGTGGTAGTAGGCCTGGATCAGAAACGCCCGGTAACTGGCCAAGCTGACGTGGCCGTCGAGGGCGTCACGGATAATCGGCAGATTAAACAGCGTCTGACGTTCCTGATGGGTGGCTTCTTGCAACGTGTCGAAAAAACTCATGACGGATATTCCTCGGACAGAATGGATTCGCTGAACAACCCGCGGTAATGCTCGACAATCGCTTCACGGCGCGGTCGGCCGTTGGCGGTGAGCAGGCCGTTGGCTGCGGTGAAGGGGTGCGCCAGTCGCGTCCAGTGATGGACCTGCGCGTAATTGGGCAACGCCTCGTTGGCCTTGCTCACCGCCAGCTCCAGCGCTTGATCAGAGCAGTCAGCGCGGGTGGGCCACAGCAATGCATGGTTGTGCGGCAAGGCTTCGCCATAGACGAAGGCCTGACTGATGGTGCCGCCTTGGGTAAGTTCGGCTTCGACCCATTCAGGGTTAACGTTGCGACCGAAGCTGGTGACGAATTGGTGCTTCTTGCGCCCGCGCAGGTACAGGAACCCGTCGGCGTCGAACTCCCCCAAGTCGCCGCTGGGCCACCAGTCGTCGGGCGGCGGAGGCTCCCCCAGGTATCCGAGCAAGGTCGAGCCCTTGATCATGACCTCGCCGTCTTCGGCCAGACGAACCTGCACATGGGGCAACGGCTGACCGACACTGCCGGCGCGGTTGGCCTGTGGGCGGTTGAGGCACACCACCGAAGCGCATTCCGACAGCCCGTAGCCTTCGAATACCGGCACGCCAGCACGCTGGGCTCGTTGCAGAAGATCATGGGATACCCGCGCACCGCCCACGGCGGCGAACCGCAAAGCGTGTGGGTAGAACGCTTTCTGCTCGGCGGCCGTGACCAGCATAAGCAGCAATTGTGGAACCAGGATCAGACTCTGCGCCCGGCGCTCGGTCAGGCACGCCAACAGGCGCGCCGGGTCGACGCCACTGGCGCCCTGGATGCCAAGGGTTTTCTGGCCAGGCAGGCTGAGCATCGCCCCGGCATACAGCGCCGCGTAGCACCCGAGGTTTTCCAGTAGCACCGCCAGGGGTAGCAGCGCCAGGTGATGCCTTGGGTTGACTGGCCGGCTGGCCTGTTCCAGCTCACGGGCGACCCGCAGCAGACTGTCGGCACTCAGGCAGACACCTTTTGGCGTGCCGGTGGTGCCCGAGGTAAAGGTCAGCTTGGCGGTGCCCGCCGGCAGGCGGCTCGGTCCGGCGTAATCTTTTTGCCAGAACTCGCCGCTGTAGTGGTAACCGGCGGCCTGGAGTTCGGCGGCCAGTCCCGGCTCGGCAATCACCCGCTGCGCCTGGCTCTGCTCCAGGCAGTGCAAGCGTTGAGCCGGACTGAAAAAACCCGGCAGGATGACGCAGGCCAGACCTTCGAACAAAGCCGCCAGGTCCCAAAGCATGGCTTCGACACCGTTATCCAGGGCCAGGGCAACAACCTTTATGTGTTCATCGCGCAGGCGTTGCTGGCGGTACACCACTTCGGAATAAAGCGTGGCGTAGTCCAGCCGCAAGTTATCGCCCCACAGCGCCACGGCGTAGCCCTTGCGTTGGGCATGCTCACGCAGGGTGAGTTTGAAACGCTCCACTTCAGGCAACATGGCACGCCTCCCCGTAAGTCTGTGAGAACCCCAGGCGATCGAACAGACCGGCGTCGCGCAGATGAACGAAGCCCGCACGGATGTTGCCGACATGAACCCATGGCTGACTCTCGTAGTAGCGGCCCCAGAGGTGACGGTCTTCCCCCAGGCGCTGCGGGTCGGCCGGACACAGGGTCACGGGCTTGAGGCCAAGGCGATGGAAACTGTTGACCAGGCCGATATTGCCGGTGAACGCCACCCACTCCAGCCCGCCCATCGCCAACAGATAGGTGATCGCGATAATGCTCAGGCGAGCGCTGCCGGTGTCGCTGGCGGCCAGATTGCCAACTTCGACAATGCCGGCGCGATCCACTGCGCAGTCTGCATCGGCCTTGATCAAAGGCTCGATGGGATCGTCCAGATAATGCTCGAGAAACAGCGGTCCCTGGGCGGCCAGACGCACGCCTGCCACGGCGCAAAGCCTGCCGTCGGCATCATCGAGCCCGAACAGTTCGGGCATGAAGTGACGAATCTCGGCGCCGTGCGCCTGGTGGAAACGCCGGTGGATGAAGGCTTCGAACTCATCCCGGCGGGGCTCTCCCGGCATAGCCCGGTGCAAGTGGCGAACCGGCTGGCCGGCATTGCCGAAAGCCAGCGGTAGATGGATGTTCCAGTCAGAATCGGGCATGGGTCAACGTTCTCCCTTGGGTATGGGGAGAAAGTATCGAGGCCGTTTCTTAACGAAGTCTGAAGGTGGTTAAAGATCGACCGCCGGAGTGGCGTGACGAGGCAAGCCAATGGAAATCAAAGCGGCGAGCAGCACGAAGGCGCTGGATATCCATAAGCACGCCTGCAGCCCGTACACTTGATAAACCCAGCCAGAAAGCACCGTTCCGATCAGCCGTCCCATGGCGTTGGACATGTAGTAAAAACCCACATCCAGCGACACGCCGTCTTCCTTGGCGTAAGACACGATCAAGTAGCTGTGCAACGAAGAGTTCACCGCGAACAGCGCTCCAAAGACCATGAGCCCACCCAGCAGCACCGTCTGTGGTGCTAACCCGCTGTCGAGTCCTAGCGCAATGGCCACGGGCAGACCCGCCAATGCCATTGCCCACAGACACGCCGCGCGACCATCCGGCACGTGCCCACGTTTCTTGCCAGTGATGTTGGGCGCAAAAGACTGCACGATGCCGTAGCCGATCACCCAGGCCGCGAGGAAACCGCCGACCTTCCAGAAGTCCCAACCGAAAACGCTGCTCAGGTAAACCGGCAGGGCCACCACAAACCAGACGTCGCGGGCACCGAACAAGAACATCCGTGCCGCCGACAAAATGTTGATCGCGCGGCTCTTGGAGAGGATGTCGCGAAACCTGGGCTTGGCTTTCGCTTTACCCAAGTCTTTCTTCAACAGGATCAGGCTGGCGATCCAGATCAACGCCAGTACGCCGGCCATCGCCAGCAGCGCACCTTTGAAGCCGATGAGGGCCAGCAAGGCGCCCCCCAGGAAGAAACCAACGCCCTTGAGGGCATTCTTGGAGCCGGTGAGAATCGCCACCCACTTGTACAGTTGCCCCTGTTGACCATCGGGAACCAGCAGCTTGATCGAGCTTTTCGCGCTCATCTTGTTCAGGTCTTTGGCGATCCCGGACAGCGCCTGAGCCCCCATCACCCAGGGGATGGTCAACCAGGCCAAGGGAACTGTCAGCATCAACAGCGCCACGACCTGCATCCCCAGGCCGATATTCATGGTTCGGTTCAGGCCAAGCCGGGCACCGAGGTAGCCGCCCACCAGGTTGGTGATCACGCCGAAGATTTCGTAGAACAAAAACAGCGCGGCGATTTGCAGCGGGCTGTAGCCCAACGCATGGAAATGCAGCACCACCAACATGCGCAAGGCGCCATCGGTGAGGGTGAAGGCCCAGTAATTGCCGGTGACGAGCAGGTACTGCCGCACTTGCGGAGCGAGGGCTGACAACGCTTTCATGACCGTTCCTCAGACTGTCCGACCGACCATCCGGGCCAGTTCCACGGTGCGGTTGGCATAGCCCCATTCATTGTCGTACCAGGCGTAGAGTTTGACCTGGGTGCCATTGATGACCATGGTCGACAGCGCATCAATGATCGACGAGCGCGGGTCGGTTCGGTAATCGATGGACACCAATGGGCGCTCCTCAAAACCGAGGATGTCCTTGAGTTCGTTCTCGGAAGCGTCCTTGAGGAACTGATTCACTTCTTCGACGGTGGTGGCTCGCTCGACCTCGAAGACACAATCGGTCAGCGAAGCGTTGGCCAGTGGCACGCGCACGGCATGACCATTGAGGCGCCCGCGCAGCTCCGGGAAGATTTCCGCGATGGCGGTGGCCGAGCCGGTGCTGGTGGGAATCAGACTCATGCCCGAAGCCCGCGCACGGCGCAGGTCCTTGTGGGGTTGATCGAGGATGCTCTGGGTGTTGGTCAGGTCGTGAATGGTGGTGATCGAACCGTGGCGTATGCCAAGCTTCTCGTGGATGACTTTCACCACTGGCGCCAGACAGTTGGTGGTGCATGAAGCGGCGGTGACGATGGCATGGTCGTCGGGTTTGAACAGCTGATGATTGACGCCCATGACGACGTTCAGTGCACCTTTTTCCTTCACCGGGGCGCTGACCACCACGCGCTTCACACCCTGGTCGAGATAACCCTGAAGCACGGCAACCGTCTTCATTTTTCCGCTGGCTTCGATCACCAGATCGCAGCCCGACCAATCGGTGTCGGCAATCGCTTTATTGGCTGTGACCTTGATCCGCTTGCCATCGATGACGATGTTGTCGCCCTCGGAGCCAGCCTCTGCATTCCAGCGACCATGCACCGAATCGAAGTTCAACAGATGCGCATGGGTCGCGGCGTCACCCGCCGGGTCGTTGATCTGCACGAAGTCGAACTCCGGCCAATGCCAGGCGGCCCGCAATGCCAGGCGACCAATACGTCCAAAACCGTTGATACCCACTTTGATCGTCATGTTGTTGTGCTCCTGTGGCTGGTGTCTATGGAGTTCGACTGCCGGTCGAACCAGGCGTTGGGCTTGACTCAGATGGAGCGCTGATTGACTCGATTCATCAATTCTTGCGCCGACTCCTTGCGCTCGGAATAACGGTCGACCAGGTAATCCTGGCGGTCGCGAAGCAGCAGCGTGAACTTCACCAATTCCTCCATCACATCCACCACGCGGTCATAGAACGGCGAAGGCTTCATCCGGCCGCTGTCGTCAAACTCCATATAGGCCTTCGGCACGGAAGATTGGTTGGGAATGGTGAACATGCGCATCCAGCGTCCCAGCACCCGCAGCTGATTGACCACGTTGAATGACTGCGAGCCACCGCATACCTGCATGACAGCGAGGGTTTTGCCCTGGGTCGGGCGTACCGCGCCCATGGCCAGCGGCACCCAATCAATCTGCGCCTTGAACACCGCGCTCATGGACCCGTGGCGTTCCGGCGAGCACCAGACCTGGCCTTCGGACCACTGCATCAGCTCGCGCAGTTCCTGGACCCGGGGATGATCGACCGGCGCGTCATCCGGCAGCGGCAGCCCCGACGGATTGAAAATCCGCGCCTCGGCGCCGAAGTGCTCCAACAACCGAGCGGCCTCCTCTACCAGCAGGCGACTGAAGGAACGCTCGCGCGTCGATCCGTACAGCAGCAAAATGCGTGGCTTGTGGCTGGATGTCGTTTCGATACCGAGTTTGTCTGTCGACGGAAGATCGGCCAGTTCGGTTTCGAGTTGGGGAATAGAGTCATCAAACATAGTCTTTTCCTGCGCGACGGCGCTTTGGGAATCATCGAACCAGCGGCATTGCCTACCGGGGCTCGTCAGGCAATTTTGCTCTCACAACAAATGGCGACCCGTTCAGGACGGTCCCCCATTGCTTGCAGACGCTTGGCATCGGGGCTTAACCAGTGCTTGTTGGTTTCGAGTACCACGGTCAGTACCTGCAGCACCCAGTCAGGAAGATTGGGGTGCAGTCGGTAGTAAACCCATTGACCTTGCCGACGGTCCGAGAGCAAACCGCAGGTGCGCAACTGCGCTAAGTGCCTGGAGACTTTGGGCTGACTCTCGTTCAACGCACAGGTCAGCTCGCAGACGCACAACTCCCCCTCTCGGGTGATCAGCAGCATCATGCGCACCCGATTGTCGTCGGCCAGGCATTTGAAGACAGTGGTCGGGGTCAGATGGTCAGCCATTTCAGTTCTCAGTGTTTGGTTTTCACCAAGACAAACATCTTGATGCGCTCATGAATTTCGTGAAGCGTGTGACGGAACGCGTCGGGCTTGGTGCTGGTGACCGGATCTTCAAAGCTCCAGGTCAAGGCCTCGCCAGCATCGGGGAGCGACTGGCACTGCGCAGTTGCTTTATCGCACAGGGTAATCACGTAATCGAAACGCTCTCCCTGAAACTCATCAATCGACTTGCTGCGTAACCCGTCAGTACTGATTCCAAGGTGCGACAAGACCTCGAAGGTGCGCGGGTCGACCGCGGTCGGAACCGTGCCGGCGCTGAACGCCTCGAAATGTTCCGAATCCGTGTGCCTGAGCAGCGCTTGGGCTAACTGGGAACGAGCAGCGTTGGCGGTGCAGACGAAGAGAACGCGGGCTTTTCCAGTCATGATGAAGCCTCATCCAATATACGGAAAGCCGAATATATGATTATCCGAATATAAGGTAAAGCCCCCGCCGTTTATTTTCCCTGCCACGCAACGTCTACAATCAGAACGAGATAGAATCCTTTTGGGGGTATTCTCTGAACAGGAGCGCGCTCAGTTCAGAAATATATGTTTTTTTCCATATACGCTCTGCATCCGGAACCTGTGCGCGCAGACCTACAAAGAAGAGGTTTGAGTATGAGCACCCGCCAGCCCATCGGCTTTTTCGAACGCTACCTGTCAGTGTGGGTCGCCCTCTGTATCGCCGCCGGCATTGGTCTGGGCAGTCTGTTCCCACGGCTGTTCCAGACCATGGCCGATTATGAATACGGCTCGGTCAATTTCATTGTCGCGGTACTGATCTGGCTGATGGTCTATCCGATGATGGTGTCGGTGGACTTCTCCAGCCTCAAGCGCATTCACGAACGGCCCAAGGGGCTGATCATCACCCTGGTGGTCAACTGGTTGATCAAACCGTTCACCATGGCCGGGCTGGGGGTGTTGTTCTTTCATTATTTCTTTATCGACCTGATCGATCCTCGCGATGCCGGCCAGTACATCGCCGGTCTGATCCTGCTCGGTGCCGCGCCGTGTACTGCCATGGTGTTCGTCTGGTCGCAGCTGACACGCGGCGACGCCACCTACACCCTGGCGCAGGTGGCGCTGAATGACGTGATCATGATCTTCGCCTTCGCGCCGCTGGTGGCGCTGTTGCTCGGCGTGACTGACATTGAGGTGCCTTGGGCAACCCTGATCCTTTCGGTCGGGCTGTATGTGTTGATCCCGCTGATTGCCGGGGTACTCACCCGGCTGAAGCTCAGTGCCTCGGCGCAAAACGCCGGCGAGGCCGAGTATGCGGTCACGCGCTTCAACGCTCGGGTCAAACCCCTGTCGATACTCGGCCTGCTCGGCACCGTGGTGCTGCTTTTCGGGTTTCAGGGGCAAATCATTCTGGATAAACCACTGCTGATTGCTTTGATTGCCGTGCCCTTGCTGATCCAGTCCTACGGCATTTTTGCCATTGCTTACGCGGCGGCGCAGCTATGGAAAGTACCCTTTAACGTGGCGGCACCCTGCGCCCTGATCGGCACCTCGAATTTCTTCGAGCTGGCGGTGGCGGTGGCAATTGGTTTGTTCGGCCTTAACTCCGGGGCGGCCCTGGTCACCGTGGTCGGGGTGCTGGTGGAAGTGCCGGTGATGCTGTCGCTGGTGGCTTTTGCCAACCGGACCCAGGCCTGGTTCCCGAAAGAAAGCGTAGGGATGACGCCAACCGCCTCGCCATGACCACAGCATCGCTGCGAACGAGAAATACTGTGGTTAACCCAGGCGAGATGAACTGGATAACGCGGCATGGACAATGCCCCTGCCGCGTCTCACATCAGTTTTTCTTGGGACCTACTTTCATCAGCAACATGACGCCGATGATGGCCGACAGGGTCGAGCCCAGCAGCACACCGACTTTGACCTCATCGACCAGATGCGGCGCATTGGGAAATGCCAGCGCACCGATGAACAGGCTCATGGTGAATCCGATCCCGCACAACAGCGCCACGCCGTACATCTGCGACCATCTGGCCCCCTCAGGCAGTTTGGCCAAGCCGAAACGAATGGCCAGCGCCGCCAACCCGAACACCCCAAGCTGTTTGCCCAGCAACAGCCCCATCGCCACGCCCATCGGTACCGGATCAAGCAGATTATTCGGCGAAATACCGGCCAGGGACACGCCGGCATTGGCGAAGCCGAAGATGGGCACGACCGCAAAAGCCACCCATGGATGCATCTTTTCTTCGAGGTAGAGCAGTGGCGACCACCCGCCTTCGTTGGAGTCTCCAAGGGGGATACAGAGGGCAAGAATGACCCCGGCCAAGGTCGCATGGATGCCCGATTGCAGCATGAAGTACCAGAGCAGTGCACCGGCTATCACATAGGGAAACAGCCGCTTGACGCCGCAACGGTTGAGTACCACCAGCAGTGCCGTAACGCCCAGGGACGCCAGCAGCATGTTCGTCGACAAGTCGCTGGTGTAGAAGATCGCGATGATGAGGACGGCCCCAAGGTCATCCAGAATCGCCAGCGCGGAGAGAAAGATTTTCAAGGAAATGGGCACACGCTTGCCCAGCAGCGACAACACCCCCAAAGCAAACGCGATGTCAGTTGCGGTGGGAATCGCCCAGCCGCTCAAAGTCTGTGCATTACCCCAGTTGATCGCCACGTAGATCAAGCCCGGCAGCAGCATACCGCCCAGCGCCGCAAATCCCGGAAGGGCTCGTTGGCCCCAACTCGACAACTGGCCTTCAAGCATTTCACGCTTGATCTCAAGGCCGACCAGTAAAAAGAACAGAGCCATCAGGCCATCATTGATCCAGTGCCCCACCGAAAGCCCCAGGGCTTTGATGTGCAGCGTGGAGAAGTACACTTCTGACCAGGGCGAATTGGCTACGATCAGCGCGGCCAGGGCGGAAGCCATCAGGATCAGGCCGCCAGCGGATTCAGCGGCGAAAAAACGGGAGAGGAAAGCCATGGCGGAAGGTGACTCACTTTTATTATTCAGGCGCAACGGTTCCGGGCTCATAGGCACAGCGACTCCGCGCTGGCGGCCCGACCTGCGCTTGATTAAACCTGCCCTGCCGCGTTTTGCGGTGACACCCTTGGGCCGTATTCTATACAAAAGGTACTGCCCGAGTGTGGGCGGTTTTCTAATTAGGCCCTCTGGCGGTTATCCCGTAGTAAAGTGCATGCAACCAACATGAGAACCCACTTTGAGATGTCTGAAGTGCCCAAGACCCAGTTTGAATGGCCCCGCGCGTCACACCCCCAGTCAGCCGCAACGGTAACAGCATGATCGAAATTACCGAAGTCTCCATCGCACAACTGCGCGCAGCGCTCCAGTCCGGTCAGACGACCGCGGTCGAACTCGTCCAGGCCTACCTTGCCAGGATCGATGCCTATGACGGCGCCGACACGTCCACCGCCCTCAACGCTGTGGTCGTGCGAAACCCCGATGCCCTGGAAGAAGCACAGGCGTCCGATGCCCGTCGGGCCAAGGGACAAACCCTCGGTCCGCTCGATGGCATTCCCTATACCGCCAAGGACAGTTATCTGGTGAAGGGGCTCACGGCGGCTTCTGGCAGTCCGGCGTTCGCGAACCTGATCGCTTATCGCGATGCGTTCACCATCGAACGGCTTCGCGCCGCCGGGGCGATCTGCCTGGGCAAGACCAACATGCCGCCCATGGCCAATGGCGGCATGCAGCGCGGTGTCTATGGCCGGGCTGAAAGCCCCTATAACGCGGACTACCTCACCGCCCCTTTCGCATCGGGCTCCTCGAACGGTGCAGGCACTGCAACGGCAGCCAGTTTCGCCGCATTCGGCCTTGCCGAAGAAACCTGGTCGAGCGGCCGGGGCCCGGCCTCGAACAACGGATTGTGTGCCTATACACCTTCGCGCGGGGTGATTTCGGTACGCGGGAACTGGCCGTTGACGCCAACAATGGACGTCGTCGTGCCCTATGCCAGGACGATGGCGGATCTTCTCGAAGTGCTCGACGTCGTGGTGGCGGACGATCCTGATACCCGGGGCGATCTGTGGCGCATGCAACCCTGGGTGCCCCTCCCGCCTGTCGACTCGGTTCGCCCCGCCTCATACCCGGGCCTTGCCGCCCATAAGGAAGCACTCGCTGGGGTCCGCTTCGGGGTTCCGCGCATGTACATCAACGCCGATCCCGAAGCGGGCACGGCTGAGGCTCCCGGCATTGGCGGGCCGACGGGGCAGCGAATCAACACCCGTGCCTCGGTCATGGCCCTGTGGGAAGACGCCCGCAAGGCGCTCCAAGCCTGTGGCGCGCAAGTGATTGAGGTCGATTTCCCGCTGGTGTCCAACTGCGAAGGTGATCGTCCGGGCGCGCCGACCGTATTCACTCGGGGCCTGGTGTCCAAGGAGTTCCTGCACCATGAGTTGTGGGACCTGTCGGCCTGGGCGTTCGATGACTTTCTGCGGGCCAACGGTGATCCGAAACTCAATCGCCTGGCCGATGTTGACGGACCGCTGATATTCCCCCATGACCCGGGCACCCTGCCCAACCGTGAGGACGACCTGGCCGCTGGCATGGATGAATACGTCAGGATGGCCGAGCGCGGCATTACGCCGTGGGACCAGATCCCCACCCTGGCGGACGGACTGCGGGGCCTTGAACAGACACGTCGAATCGATCTTGAAGACTGGATGGACCGGCTTGGGCTCGATGCGGTGATATTCCCGACAGTCGCCGACGTTGGCCCCGCAGATGCAGATATCAACCCGGCGTCCGCCGATATCGCCTGGAGCAACGGGGTCTGGGTCGCCAATGGCAACCTGGCCATCCGGCACCTGGGCGTGCCCACCGTTACTGTGCCGATGGGCGTGATGGCGGACATTGGCATGCCTGTAGGGCTGACGTTTGCCGGACGTGCCTATGACGATTCGACCCTGTTGCGCCTGGCTTCGGCGTTTGAGTCGCTGGGCTCCAAACGGGTGATCCCGCCGCGGACGCCGCCGTTGTCGGGCAGTAAAAAATAAACCTGGTGGGCGGGGTTGCCCCCGCCCCTTTCATCAAAGCCGAAAATATTGCTGCATGGCCCGGGAGAGCAGGTTCACCGCCTCATCGGCATGGGACGCCTGCGCTCGAATGAACACCACCTCGTGCTCCGGCACCCGGGGCAGATCATCGAGGATCTGCATCTTGTCCGTCACCCGGGCCCGGTCTATCAGACTGATCGCCAAGCCGGCCTCCACACACGCCTTGACGGCCTGGGTGGAGGGGCTTTCCAGGACAATGCGCGACTTGCGAGCGCATTGCTTCAGCGCTTCCACCATGGCTTGTCGATAAGGGCACTGCGCCGCATGCACGGCCAGTGGCAGCGGCTGCGTCGAGGCAATCACGCTATTGATCGGGCCGACCCAAACAGGCGTCGTGGAGGTTAACCGCAGCGACTCTGTGTCCGGCAGCTCCTTCGGCCGGGCAATCACCGCAGCCTGGAGTTTTTCACGTTGAACCTGATCACGTAGCGCGTAGCTTGGCGCCGTCCTGAGCTCCAGTACCACGTTCGGCCAGGCGGCTGCGAATGTCGGAAGGATGTCGCGGATGACATGGTCCGCATATTCATCCGGCACGCCCAAGGTGATACGCCCCGCCAGACGGGTGCCATGCAGGTCGGCCAAGACCCGGTCGTGGGTACTGAGCAACTCGGTGGTAGACAGGAGCAAACGCTTGCCCAGTGCGGTCAGGGAAACCGCCTGATTGTCACGGTTGAGCAATCGTCCACCGGCGACCGCTTCCAGCCGCTGGATGTGCACGCTCACCGCTGCCGGGCTTTTGTGCAGTTGCTCCGCCGCCGCACTGAATTTGCCGATGCGCGCCACCGCATGAAAAGTCCGTATCAGTTCGATATCGAGTATGGCCGGCATAATTCAACCTTTGTGAATGACTGCTGCACTATATTTTGATTTATTAGATTAGCCTGCTTTCGTAGCCTGTGGGCATGAATGCATACCGATCGATCTCATGCCCTGCTCTCTCCAAACCTCAATGGCACCAGGCGATACCTCTGTTCTTACTCGAGGCGGCGCTGGTGTTGAGCTGGAGTTCAGGCTTCATCGGCGCGCGCTTCTCGCTTGATTACGCGCCGCCGTTACTGGTCGTGTTCTGGCGCTGCGTGCTGGTCACGCTCGTTCTGTTCCCGTTTGTCGCCAGGAACTTGAGGCGAACCTCGGCTGCCGTGCTGCTGAAAAACGCCGGCATCGGTTTGCTGGCCATGGCGGGGTATCTGGCGGGTATTACCCAAGGCATTGCCTTGGGCGTACCGGCCGGGCTCGCTGCCCTGTTCGCCGACCTTCTGCCCATGGGCCTGGCTTTATTGGCCGCGGGCGTCCTGGGACAGCGACTGGCCTGGCCGGTTTGGGCCGGCCTGGTCATCGGTCTGGTCGGGGCCGCGCTGGTGACACATGGCGCGCTGGCCTGGGGCGATGCGCCCTTATGGGCTTATGCGCTGCCGCTGCTTGGCATGCTTTCACTCGCCGTCGCGACATTGTGGCAAAAGCACCTCCCGCCATCGCAGTCCTTGGGCCTACTCCCCAACCTATGGCTGCAATGCTGTGTTTCGGGCTTTGCCTTCGCTTTGGTCGAGGGCTTACAGGGCAGCCTCGCACCGATACCCAGCACAGGTTTTATCTTGAGTGTCCTGTGGACCGCGGGCTTGTCTACGATTGGCGGATATGGGCTCTACTGGCTGTGTCTGCGCCGCGCGTCAGCCACCCGGGTCGCCAGCGTCCTGTACCTCAGCCCCCCCGTTACGATGCTGTGGGCCTGGGCGATGTTCAACGAACCTCTTTCCTGGCAAATGGTGTCGGGCATGGCGGTGTCCGGGATCGGCATCTGGATGGTGGTGCGCACCGAAACTCGGCAGCCAGTGGCCGACACAGCTCAGTAGCCCTGTTCACTCTCCAGCGGGATAAGTCAATTTCAGCCCGTGAACCTTCGCAGCCGGACTCAACACCGCTGTATTGGCTTTATCTTTGTCCATGATATGGATGACTTCTACACCGCGAAGCAACAGATAGTCGGCGACGATCCTGCGATGGCAACGCCACCAAACAGCCTCCGCACACATGATGGCGCAGTGGTGAGTCTTGCTGAGCGCGAGGAGGCGATTCAGACCGACCTCAAATTCTTGCGAAAGGGCGTAGTCCGCGTAGTTATGGAAACTTCGATTGACCCAGAATGCGTTGACCTCATCGGCAACGGTCTTTGATTTTTTTCGTAATCCGCCAAGCTCCGGAATCTGTTGATGCCCGATATCGAATTCGGCCAATCGGTGTGCAAGCGTATCCAGATTGTATTGAGGATTTCTCCGTGATCGCGGGACGGTCCTGATATCGACAATGGTATCGACACCAAAACCGCTGACGATCTCCACGAACTGTTCGAGGGTTCGGGTCGAATGACCCACTGTGTAAACACGGACACTTTGCATAAATACTAATCCACACCTGATTCCTTTCAGATGACCTGTGCAAGCAAGCCAGGTTCTAGTGGATTCACGCAAATCCGCCAGGGTGACAGCCGTCAGCCTTCACTTGCCAACTCCTCCTCAAGCCACTCGATCAGTGCGCTCACTTCAGCGCGATCTGCTGCGTGCGAACTTCTGAAAACAGAAATCGCCTCAGGCAACGGAACACTTTGCGCGCAAGGCCTCACCAAAGCTCCGCGTTCAATCAGCCTTGCGGCGGTGCGGCGCCATCCCAGTGCAATTCCGTGCCCCTCCACCGCCGCCTGAAGCATCAAGGGGTAGCTGTCAAATACTGTGCCTTGAAGATCAACAGCCGGTATCTGTCCAAACGCTTTCAGCCAACCCTCCCACTGCATCCAGTGAGGCGGCGTAGTGCGATAGTGCAAAAGCGTGTGGCGAGCAAGCTCACTGACCTGCATGGGCGCTTGGACATTGAGGTATTGCGGACTGCACACCGGAAACACCTCATCGCTAGCGGTAAAGACCAGAACATGCGCACCACTGGGGCGACCGGTGCTCTGTAAGGCCACGTCAAAATGCTCATTGAATTCAGTCAGTGGCCGGGTTGAAGTGGCCACCTGGATTTCGATCTCCGGGTATTGCTGGTGGAATGACGAAAGGCGCGGCATCAGCCAGTAGAACGCCTCGCACAATTGGCACAGCAGAACGACACGGTTCTTGCCAGGCGCCTGGCGAAGGGTCTCGGCGACATCGCTGATACTGCGCAAGGCGCTGCTCACCACACGCCCTAGCTCGCGTCCTTCCTGGGTGAGAAACACTGCGCGGTTGCGCCGACTGAAGAGCTTTAGCCCAAGATTCTCTTCAAGTCCCCGTATCTGCCGACTGATCGCCGCTTGGGTAATGTGCAGCTCCTCGGCGGCCTTCGAAAAACTCTCCAGCCGCGCCGCCGCTTCAAAAGGCAATAAACTGGCGAGCGGCGGTAAAGACTTTCCAAGCGTATTCATAATCACCGGTAATGCATCCGTGGCCGAGAACTCGTTTGTAGCATAGCCCTGACGCTGCGCAACATGAGCTGAATATCTCATGGATAGACCGATGCTCAGGAATGACTCAAACACCACCGCAGGCGTGGCCCTCGCCGTCGTCGCCACTCTGAGTTGGGCCTTGAATTTCGTAGCGCCCTACGTCACCGGTGCCTATTCGATCTACGACTTGATGATCGTTCGGTTTCTGATCGCCGGGACGCTGGGTATGGGCGTCATGGTGTTCTATCGAGCTCGACTTCGACGCCTGAGCCGCGAACAGCAGCTTCTTGGCGCAAGCCTGGGAATTATCGGGTACCTCGGCTATAGCACTTGCATTGCCGCCGGAGTGATTTACGGAGGGCCGGTACTGACCCCTGCACTTATTGGCATGGTGCCGCTTCTGCAGGCCGTGCTCGGCAACGCCACGAGCAGAACCCTCGAATGGCGCAAGCTCGTGATACCACTGGCGTTGATGACAGGCGGGCTGTTGCTGTTGAACGTCGGCAGTCTCAATCACCTCCCAACTGGCGACAGTGCCTGGCGCAAGGGGCTGTTCTTTTCAATCAGCGCAGTGATCCTCTGGCTCGTATTCGCCGCGTTGAATCAAAGGGGCCTGGAAAAACTTGCCGTCAACGCATCAGGGGCCTGGACCGGCTTGATGATGGCAGGCGCCGGGCTGGGCACCTTGATCGCCTTACCCGCCGTACTGGTGCTTGATCTTCTGAAACTGCCAAGTCTGGGCTTCAGTGTTTCCGTGGCTGGGCCGTTGTATGCCTGGGGGCTCTTTATCGCGCTGATGTCATCGGTCGTCGGGGCCTGGGCGTGGAATGCCGCGTCCCGTCGCCTGCCCATGGTGCTTAGCGGGCAACTGATATCCCTGGAGTCGCTCTTCGCGACGATACTGGGCCTGATGTTTCATCAGCGGCTGCCCACACTTTGGGAAACCTCAGGGCTAGCCGGTGTTCTTGTCGGCGTGGTTGTGGCCGTTCGTATCATCCTGACATCCAGTGAATCGACCGACCGCGCCCGACACGAGGAGAACATCGCCAGGCGCACCCGGTGATGCATCTTTCACTGATCATCGTTTCGCGCCAGACTCATTCGATTCCCTGACCGCAAGGATAGCCAGCATGATCTCTCACGTTTTCCTAGGCATAGGCGATTTCGACCGCGCGTTCGCTTTCCATTCAAAGATAATGGCCGGGCTGGGCCTTACGTTGAAGTTCTGCGACGCCACTAAAGGCTGGGCCGGTTGGGTTTGCGAGGGCTCGCCTCGGCCGATCTTCGTGATTGGAAAACCATTTGACGGCAACCCAAGCGCGCCCGGTAACGGTCAGATGGTGGCGCTGCTGGCACCCAGCCGGGAGCTTGTCGCACGCAGCCACGCAATGGCGCTGGCCCTGGGAGGAACGTGTGAGGGAGCGCCTGGATTGAGGCCCCATTACCACCCCGACTATTACGGCGCCTATTTTCGAGACCTCGACGGCAACAAGCTGTGTGTCTGCTGCCATGATCCGCTGGGTTAGACGTCCACGGCTTTGCGAGGATTGCCTTCTACCGGCTGACACAAATTGGCCGCAAGTGCTTCCAGCAAGGCACTGACCTTGGGAAGCTTCTCACGGCTTTTCTGCCAGGCAAGGTTGATCACCATTCCGTCGGTTGCCAGATGGGCAAGCACCTCAATCAACGTGCCCTCCTCAAGCTGCCGCTGGATCAACCATGAAGGTAACTGTGCAATCCCGCACCCGGCCGATACCGCAGCAACCAGCCCTTCACCGTCCCCCACGACCAACGCTGGCGACACCTGCTTTCTTACCGTCTCGCCGGGACGCTCACCGGCAAAATTCCACGGACTGAGCTTGCCGTCCGGCCAGCCGTAGGCGATGCACTGGTGATGTTCCAGATCGCGATCGGTCATGGGGATGCCATGCTTGGCCAAGTACACGGGTGAAGCACAGAAGACATGCCACTCACGACCCAGGTAACGATGCCCCAGCGCGTCTGGCCAAACCTGTGAGCCGCCAATGGTGACGACGATATCCACGCCTTCCTGGAGAGGGTCGATGAAACGATCCGTGAACGAGATGTGCGGCACCAGCCGCGGATAGTCCTGGATACACCGCAAGATGATGGGCATCACTTGCGAACGACCAAAGGCTGCCGGAAGGTCAAGCCGGACCCTACCCTGTGGCTCGGCGTCTTCAGCACGCAGCGACAGCTCGGCCTCTTCAAGGTCTGCAAGCACCCCCGTGCAGGTGCGATAGAACGCCGTCCCAGCGTCCGTCAGCGATACCCGCCGGGTGGTGCGATCGAACAATCGAGCGCCAAGGCGGCTCTCCAGACGGGCGACGCTTTTGCTGATGGCCGAGCCCGTGAGGCTCATCCGCTCTGCGGCGGCCTTGAAGCTGCCGGATTCGGCGACGCAGACAAAGACATCGATCCCCTTCAATCGCTCGGAGGAAAACATTAGGCGTCCTGTTATTGATGAATTGAGTTCAACCTGCAATGGAAAATCCATCATAAATCAGAACTGGATTCCTCAGTAAACTTGCCGCGAGCGTATTGCGCCACGCTGCGCCCCTGGCAATGATCGATTGAACAAAGAGGCAAGGATGCTCGCTACCCTTAGAAACTACCCCACGACCGTCAACTTGCTGCTTTGCGCATCTTCGATACTGACGTTGGGCCGAGCGATCACGCTGCCCTATCTGGTTATCTATCTGTCCGAAAACTTCGCCATGGGTGTGGCGGATATCGGAGTGGTCATCGGCAGCACACTGATCATTGGATCGCTATTGAGCCTCTATGGCGGTTTCCTGGTGGACAGGCTCTCCAGCTACCGACTCATTCTTGGGTTCAGTGGGTTGTTCAGCCTGGGGTTCCTTGGGGCAGTCGTGACCCGCGAACTCTGGCTTTTTTTCATCTGCCTGGTGCTGATCAATCTGGCATATGCCGTCATCGATATTGCGGTCAAGGCGGGATTTGGCAGCTTGCTCCCCGCCGCCGAACGCAGCGAAGTGTTCTCGATCAAATATACGCTGACCAACATCGGCTATGCCGTCGGACCGTTTCTCGGGGCGGGAATTGCCAAGCTAGGGATCAGCTTGCCCTTTCTATTGTCTGCCGGGCTCGGTGCCGGCTTCTTTCTCATTTACTTCGTTTGGGGCGACAGACATTCCGCCCCCGTCGACGCAGGCCAGGCGCCTGTGCCTTTCCTGGCGGTGGGCAAGGTTCTGCTTCACGACTACCGGCTGGTATGTTTCACCCTTGGCGGCCTGCTCAGCGCCGTGGTCTTCGGCCAGTTCACCGCCTATCTCTCGCAGTATCTGGTGGTGACCACCACGCCGGAGAACACCTACCGAATCATCAGCGCTATCGTCACGACCAATGCGCTGATGGTGATCAGCTTGCAATATTCCATCGGCAAGAAAATATCCCATCGGCATCTGAATCTTTGGCTGCTGGCCGGGCTGGGAATGTTCCTCATGGGTCTGGCCGGTTTCGCCCTGTCCAACTCGGTGATGTTCTGGGTGATGTCCATGGCTATATTCACTGTCGGGGAAATAATCGTATTCCCCGCGGAATACATGTTCATCGACAACATCGCGCCCAACCATCTGCGCGGCATGTACTACGCCGCGCAGAACCTCGGCAACCTGGGGGCCGCAGCCGGGCCGTTGCTCTGCGGCGTGGTCCTGGCCACGCAACCGTCCCACAGCATTTTCTACATGCTCGCGCTCTTTATTATCGCGGGAGGAGCCTTTTATATATTGGGCGCTTCCCGCTGGCTCAACCACGGCCGACAAAAATCGTGAAAAGCCTCTGCCATCTCACCCAGCGAACAAAAAAGCTGTCTTTGGAAAACGCCTTGAACGGCCCGTACGCCTCAGTCAAAACTGCCAGGCGGGAGGCGACCGACCTCAGGTCTTGCGAACAGGTATCCCTGCATCAGATCGATACCCAGCTCCAGAAGCGCGGCGCTTTCCCCTCGCGTCTCAATGCCCTCGGCTATGACGGTAATGCCCAGGCGTTTGGCGACCAGGACGATACCCTCGACAATCGCTTGCTTGACGGTGTCTTGATCAATCGTGCGGGTCAACGCCATATCAATCTTCAGCACTTGCGGCTGAAACATGGCCAGCAGATTGAGCCCTGAGTAACCGGAGCCGAAATCGTCAATGGCGGTGGTGAAACCCTGGCGCTCGTACTCCACGAAAATCGACTTGAGGTGCTCAGGATCTACCACCTTCTCGCCTTCCGTTACTTCGAACATGAGCCGGTTTGGCGGGAAGTTTGTATTACGTGCGGCTTCCAGGGTTGCCCGGATACAGGTCTCGGGCCTGTACACGGCATTGGGCAGGAAATTGATGCTGAGCAGGCAATCGGCAATGTCCAGAATGCCCAGCCGGGCGGCTTCCTCGATCGCCTTCACGCGACACGCCTGGTCGAACCGGTAGCGGTTACCGTCATTGACCAGTCCAAGAATGTAGCCTGCCGATTCGCCATTGACGCCCCGCACCAACGCCTCATAAGCGAACGCGGTGCGCGTTCGTACATTGAAGATGGGTTGAAAGGCCATTGTGAAGTCGAACCCCAGCGCCTCATGGTTGCGGCATTCGGCGCAACCGAGGGATTTGAAGGCTGGATCGGAGGAGTCTTGGGTCATGATCAATATTCCGTTGCTTAACGGGGCATCCCCTGCACATGCAAGGAACTGTAGTCGACACCGTTTGAATCGGCACAGTCCGAGCTTTCTGGAGGACGTTTGAGTCCATGATTACCGACGGGACTCCTCCAGCCCGCTAGCCAGGCTTTATCGCCACGGGCATCGCGATACGCGTGCAGGCGTAAAGCAATATTCCGACAACCATCAAGGCTGCACCGCGAAGCCAGGTTTCCAGGCTTTGCTGACTGAGCAATATCAAACACGAAACGATAGCCAGAACGGGCACCCAGGTAGGCACCCGAAAATGCGCTTCCTCAACCGTGTCACGCCTTAACACCAATACCGCCAGATTTGTGCTGAGGAATACGAAAAGCAACAGCAGAACAACTGTCTGGGCCAATGCAGCAAGGGTGCCGGTCAGTGTCAACGCAATAGATACAAGGGTCGTGGCGATGATAGCGACCCAAGGCGTACGTCTGTTGGGCAGTACCTGCGCCAAGGCCTCCGGCAACAGCCCCAGACACGCCATTCCATAGGCGAGTCGACTGGCCATGATCAGAGTCAGCAACGCTCCGTTGGCCACGGCGATGAGCGCGATAAAGGCAAACACGCGAGGTGGAATGTTCAATCCCGATGCCCGGACGACTTCCAGCAACGGGGCCGACGTTGCGACCAGTTGCTCCATCGGCAGCACTGAAGAGGCTGCGACACCAACGGCCATGTAGACGACCCCGGCGGTCAACAATGCCGCAAATAAGGCGCGCGGATAGACCTTTCGAACATCACGTATTTCCTCAGCCAGATTGGCGGATGTTTCAAAGCCGACAAACGAATAGAAGGCCAGCAATGCCGCCCCCAACACCGCCAGCATCGGACTGACCCCCGGCTTGAATTGCAACGCGGCTTCCAGGTGAGCATCACCGGAACGGAAAAACCAGGCGGCAGCCACAACGACCAGAATCAGGCCTGACAGTTCTATGAGCGTCATCACCAGATTCGCCCCCAGAGACTCTTTTATTCCCCTGGCATTCAAGAGCGCTATGACCACCAGAAACACCAGGGCCGCGACGTGCGGTGAGACCTGAACAAATGCGCCCAGATAATCACCCGCGAAAGCCAGCGAAAGACCGGCAGCGCTTGTGACAGCCGCAGCCAGCATGCAGAACCCGACCAAAAACGAAATAAGCGGTGACTTGAATGCCTTCTCGGCATACACCGACGCCGCTCCCGCATGGGGGTATTTGGTGACCAGCTCCGCATACGAACCGGCCGTCAGCATTGCGAAGAATAATGCTACCAGCAACGGCATCCAGATCGCGCCGCCCACCTCCCCCGCGATCGTGCCGGCGAGCGCATAAACACCGGCGCCGAGTACATCGCCAAGAATGAAAAGAAACAGCATCGGTCCTGTCACCGCCCGGCGCAAGGAGGTCCGGGATTTAGGGGGCGTTACTTTCATATTCTGGCTCTGCTTCAAACATGCACGTGTTGGGTACCTCGCGTTGCGCCAGGCAGTGGTATGACTCTCTGAGTAGTGGAAGTATTTGCCCAGTGAAAGTTCAGAAATGTTCCCCATCATCGCGCCGTCCGGGTCAATCGTCAGAGTCATTTACTGGCCCTTGGTGGGACCGTTGGTCGAAAGCAAATCGGGCACACAGGCCAGTCCAGCAATCGTGATCTAGTATCAACGCAGGTTCGGCTGGAGAAGCCCCAATGTCGTTGGCTGAAGAACGCAAACCTGAACGCCGCAAGGAAACCCGGCTGTTCCTCTTCCTTGTCGTGTTCCTCTTTCCGCTGCTGTCGGTCGCCATCGTCGGCGGCTACGGTTTCCTCGTCTGGTTTTTCCAGATGCTGTATGGCCCTCCTGGCCCACCCCACTGACCGGTGGCTTTTTCTTGAGGCTATTGGAGCCCGTTCATGGACGAAACCCTGCATATCGCCAGTCTTGTCGTACTTGCCCGACCGGAGATGTTCGACGCGGTCAAGGCCAACCTGCGCCTGCTCGATGGCCTGGAGCTGCATCAGGAAAGTGCCGCCGGAAAACTGGTGGTAGTGCTTGAAGCCGTGCATGAAGACCAGATCCTGCAACGCATCGACCAGATCAACAACCTGCCCGGCGTACTCAACGCGGCGTTGATCTATCACGAACTCCTCGAGCCCGAAGGAGACATCGAATGAGCATGACCCGCCGTGCATTCGTCAAGACCCAGGCCGCCGCCATTGCAGCCGCCGCTGCGGGCCTGCCGATCGTAACCTCTGCCAGCAACCTGGTGACCGAAGCGGACATGGTCACCCTGGACTGGAACAAGGCGCCTTGCCGGTTCTGTGGCACCGGGTGCAGCGTGATGGTCGCGACCCGGGATAACCGGGTGGTCGCCACCCATGGCGACGTGAAGGCCGAAGTCAATCGTGGGCTCAACTGCGTGAAAGGCTATTTTCTTTCAAAGATCATGTATGGCGTCGATCGCCTGACCCAGCCGCTGTTGCGCATGAAGAACGGTCAGTACGACAAGCAGGGCGAATTCCAGCCGGTCAGTTGGGAGCAAGCCTTCGACATCATGGAGCTGAAGTTCAAGCAGGCCCTGAAAAGCAAGGGGCCGGAATCGGTCGGTATGTTCGGCTCCGGACAGTGGACGGTCTGGGAAGGCTACGCCGCCAACAAACTGATGAAGGCCGGCTTTCGCACCAACAACATCGACCCCAACGCCCGCCATTGCATGGCCTCGGCGGTGATGGGTTTCATGCGCACCTTTGGCGCCGATGAACCCATGGGTTGTTATGACGACATCGAAGCCACCGATGCCTTCGTGCTCTGGGGCTCGAACATGGCCGAGATGCACCCGGTGCTCTGGAGCCGGGTCACCGATCGCCGCCTGAGCCAGCCCCATGTGAAAGTGGCGGTGCTGTCCACCTTCGAACATCGCAGTTTCGAGTTGGCCGACATCCCCATGGTGTTCAAGCCGCAAACCGACCTGCTGATTCTTAACTACATCGCCAACCACATCATTGAAAGCGGCGCGGTGAACCAGGATTTCATCAGCAAGCACACTCGCTTTGCCCGGGGTGCCGACGACATCGGCTACGGCCTGCGTCCTGACGACCCACGGGAAACCAGCGCGAAGAATGCCGGCAAGGCCAACACCTGGACGGATATTGACTTCGAGGCGTACGCCGCCTTCGTCAAGCCTTACACGCTGGAGCGAACCGCCAGGGAGACGGGGGTTGCCCCTGAGCGACTGAAAAGCCTGGCACAGTTGTATGCCGACCCCAAGCGTAAGGTCGTGTCGTTCTGGACCATGGGGTTCAACCAGCACACGCGTGGCGTCTGGGCCAACAACCTGATCTACAACATCCACCTGCTTACCGGCAAGATCAGTGAGCCGGGCAATAGCCCGTTCTCGTTGACCGGTCAACCGTCGGCCTGTGGCACGGCACGTGAAGTGGGGACTTTTTCCCACCGACTACCGGCCGACCTGGTGGTCACCAATCCCAAGCATCGCGTCACCGCCGAGAAAATCTGGAAGCTGCCCGCCGGCACCATCCAGGAAAAGCCCGGCTTCCACGCGGTGGAACAGAGCCGCATGCTCAAGGACGGTGTGCTCAACGTGTGCTGGACCCAGGCCAGCAACAACATGCAGGCCGGACCGAACATCATGCAGGAAGTCCTGCCGGGTTGGCGCAACCCGGACAATTTCATGATTGTCTCCGACGTCTACCCCACCGTTTCCGCCCAGGCCGCCGACCTGATTCTGCCCAGCGCCATGTGGGTGGAGAAGGAAGGCGCCTTCGGTAACGCTGAACGACGCACGCAATTCTGGCATCAGTTGGTGACGGCACCGGGAGACGCCCGGTCGGACCTGTGGCAGTTGATGGAATTTTCCAAGCGCTTCACCACCGATGAAACCTGGCCCGCCGAATTGCTCGCCAAGGCACCTGAGCTCAAGGGCAAGACCCTCTTCGAGGTGCTGTTCAAAAATGGCCAGGTGGACCAGTTCCCCGTCGAGCAGTTGGAAGCCGGCTACAAAAACGATGAAGCCAAGGCCTTTGGGTTTTACCCGCAGAAGGGGCTGTTCGAGGAGTACGCCCAATTCGGTCGCGGCCATGGACATGACCTTGCCGCATTTGACCGTTACCACAGTGAACGGGGCCTGCGCTGGCCGGTGGTGGATGGCAAGGAAACCCGCTGGCGTTATCGCGAGGGGCTGGACCCCTATGTGGAGAAAGGCAGCGAGGTGCAGTTCTATGGCTATCCGGACAAGAAGGCGATCATTTTCGCCCTCCCCTACGAACCGCCGGCCGAGGCACCGGATGCGGACTACCCGTTCTGGCTGAGCACCGGGCGCGTTCTTGAACACTGGCACACGGGCAGCATGACCCAGCGAGTCGAAGAACTCTACAAAGCCGTGCCGGATGCGCTGGTGTACATGCATCCCGAGGATGCCAAGGCCTTGAAAGCACGGCGCGGCAGTGAAGTGAAGCTGATCAGCCGACGCGGTGAGATCCGTGCGCGCATCGAAACCCGCGGGCGCAACAAGCCGCCTCAAGGATTGGTATTCGTGCCGTTTTTCGACGCCAACAAGCTGATCAACAAGGTCACGCTCGATGCCACCGACCCGATCTCCAAGCAAACCGACTACAAAAAGTGCGCGATACGCATCGAGTTGGTCAGCGTGGCCTGAGGAGAACCCTGATGCTTTTTCGAATGCTGCCCTTGTTTCTGCTTGCCGCGATTGGCGTGGTGATCGCGGCTGAAATCAACTACCCGCTCGACGCGCCAGCTCCGGATGGGCGTCGCCCCGGCGGCACTCTATCCCAGAACATGCCCGCCCCGCCCATTACCGATGAAGAAAACAAAGACCTCAAACGCGAGCGTAATTACCCGGATCAGCCGCCGACCATTCCCCACACCATCCGTGGCTATCAGGTCGACGCGAACGGCAACAAGTGCCTGTCCTGTCACAGCCGTGCCAACAGCGCACGGACCCAGGCAACGATGATCAGCATCACCCACTACATGGACCGCGATGGCCAAGCGCTGGCGGCCGTCTCACCACGTCGGTACTTCTGCAACCAGTGCCATGTACCGCAGGCGGACGTGAAGCCTTTGGTGGGAAACAATTTCGAGACAATCGACAAACTGCTGCAAGACAACGCCAACGCCACGAAGAAACCTTGAGGAGGCAACATGAAAGCACTGTTCGCCTTGCTCAAGGACTACTGGGGCGTCCTGCGTCGTCCGAGCCTGTATTACAGCCTGGGTTTCCTGACGCTTGGGGGCTTTATCGCCGGTATCGTTTTCTGGGGCGGCTTCAACACTGCACTGGAGGCGACCAATACCGAGACGTTCTGCGTGTCCTGCCATGAAATGCGTGACAACGTGTTTGTCGAGCTCAAGGACACGATCCACTACACCAACCGCTCCGGCGTACGCGCCAGTTGTCCGGACTGTCACGTGCCACACGAGTGGACCCATAAGATCGCGCGCAAGATGCAGGCCTCCAAGGAGGTCTGGGGCAAGATTTTCGGTACCATCGACACCCGCGACAAATTCCTCGCCCTGCGACGTGAACTGGCCGAGCACGAATGGGCCCGACTCAAGGCCAACGACTCGCGAGAATGCCGCAATTGTCACAACTTCGAATTCATGGACTTCACCCGGCAAAGCAAGCGCGCCTCGAGCATGCACTCGACCTCACTGGCCAATGGCGAGGCAACCTGCATCGATTGCCACAAGGGCATCGCTCACAAGTTGCCTGATATGAGCGGCGTCAAAGGCTGGTGAGGAGGTTCGGGCCGCCCATGCGCATCAACCTACCCAGCCGATGGCCGTTTTCGGGATGACCTCGGACTCATCGAGTTTGGAGGCAAACATGCTCACCGCTTCGAGTGCGTCACTGGTACCGGTTCTGATCTGCAGAATAACCGATCCGGCCTGATCGGCCAGGGTTACGCCACGCAGGGCGCCCTCCTGGGTCACCGTCATGCTGGCGACGGCGTCACGGGTTTCAGACAGAATCAGGCCGATCATCTCGGCAATCTCGGCCGTCGAACGGCTGGTGCGCCCGGCCAGTTGCCGGACTTCATCGGCGACCACCGCAAACCCTCTCCCTTGATCGCCGGCCCGCGCCGCTTCGATGGCCGCGTTAAGGGCAAGCAGGTTGGTCTGGTCGGCGATGCCGCGAATGGTATTGACGATGGCCGTGATCTCTTCAGAACGCGCGCCCAACTGGCCGACCAATCGTGCAGAGGCCCCGATATTGTCAGCGATCTGGCGCATTTCCTTGGCCGTCTGCTGAATCACTTGCGAGCCCTGTTCAGCGACTTTCTCGGTCTCGGCAGAGATGTGGTAGGCACGGGAAGCGCCGCGCGAATCCTCTTCGAATTTCTCGACTCGTTCGCTGATGTCACTGGCGAACTTGATGATTTTGCTCAGCTTGCCTTCGGCATCGTAGACCGGGTTGTAACTGGCCTCCAACCAGACAACCTTGCCGTGCTTGCCCAGACGTTTGAATTGACCACTGAAAAATTCACCGCTATTGAGGCGACGCCAGAAATCGCTGTATTCGGAGCTGCTCACCAGCTCCTGCTCGCAGAACAGCCGGTGGTGCTTGCCTTTGAGTTCCGCCAGCGAGTAATTCATGACACTGAGGAAGTTGTCGTTAGCGGTCAGGATGTTGCCGTTCAGATCGAATTCGATCACCGCCATAGCGCGATCGAGTGCGGCCAGCTTGCCTTGGGTTTGCGCCTCGTTTGCTACCCGCGCGGTGACGTCGAGTGCATATTTGACCACTTTTACAACGCGGCCTTGTTCGTCCACTACCGGGTTATAGCTGGCCTCCAGCCAGACATTCCCACCCTTGCCATTGACTCGCTGAAAAGTGCCGGACACGAATTGACCGGACCGCAGGCGGTCCCAGAACTGACGATACTCGGCGCTGCTGACCAGCGCGGGCGTGCAGAAATCCCGATGAGACATACCGGCCAGTTGATCTGCCCGATGCCCCATCGTATGCAAGAAATTCTCATTGGTGCGCAGTACCTTGCCATCTGGGCTGAACTCCACAACGGCCATCGACCGCTCCAGAGCACCCACCAATCCTTTGTACGTTGCCAATTCGGCTGTCCTAGCCATCAATTCACTTTTCAGCGTTGAATTAAACATGACGTACCCTCGGCGAACCCACAAATCGATCGGACCTTATTGAGGGTATCGGCGAGTTGGCTGAAGGCTAAATACGGCGTGAAAGATTATGTTTTGACGCCAGATAAACGGCAGAAAAACCGTTTTGACTTGTCTCCATCGGATCGTGGAAATGGCCAGACCAGGCAAGCCGCATTGGCCTGCCTGGTCTGGCCCTTCGGTTGCCAGCGGACCGTCAGTCAGCCCTCCCCGACCGGCTGCAACACGCCGGCGGCCTCAGGCTTTTTTGCGAACAGCCTTTGTGGCAACAGGAAGTACGCCAGTGCAGGCAACAGGATCAGCGCGCCGAGCATGTTCACCAGGAACATGAAGGCCAGCAGGATGCCCATGTCGGCCTGGAACTTGATCGGCGAGAAAGCCCAGGTCGCCACGGCGATAGCCAGGGTGATGCCGGTCAGCAGAACCACCTTGCCGGTGAACAGTAGTGCGCGGTAGTAGGCCTCGGACAGCGAGGCGCCGGCGCGCATGTGGGTCAGGATCACGCTCAGCACGTAAAGCGCGTAATCGACGCCGATGCCCACCCCGAGGGCGATCACCGGCAAGGTCGCCACCTTCACGCCCATGCCCAGGCCCACCATCAGCGCCTCGCAGAGGATCGAGGTGAGCATCAGCGGCAGCACCGCGGCGAGCACCGCACGCCAGGAACGGAAGGTCACCCAGCAGAGCAGGATCACGGCCCCGTAGACCCAGAACAGCATCTCGCGCATGGCCTTCTTCACCACAATGTTGGTGGCTGCCTCAATGCCGGCGCTCCCCGCAGCGAGCATGAACTTCACGTCCGGCAGTTGCTGCTGGGCGATAAAGGCTTCGCTGGTCTGCACCACCCGCTCCAGAGTGTCAGCCTTGTGGTCGGCCAGGTAGACGTAAAGCGAGAGCAGCGAACAGCCCTGGTTGAACAGCTCACGCGGCGCACGGGTCTGTACCGCGCCGAGGGCCCCGTCATTGGGAATCAACTCGTACCATTTGAAGTTGCCCTCGTTATACCCGGCGGCGGCGATCTTGCTCAGGGCCGCCATGGAGTTGGTCGACTCGACGCCCGGCAATTGCTCCAGTTGCCAGGCCAAAGCATCCACCGCCGCCAGGGTCGGATAGCGGGTGCACTGGTCTTCCGGGGTTTTGACCATGACCACGAAAATGTCCGAACTGGCCGCGTAGTTCTGCGTCATGAAAGCCGCATCGCGGTTGTAGCGCGAGTCTGGACGCAGCTCCGGAGCGCCTGGGTCCAGATCGCCGATTTTCAGGTGCAGGCTGACGGCGAAACCGCCGACCGCCAGCGCCAGGCCCACCAGGCAAGCGCCGTAAGCCCAGGAGCGCCGGGTGAACAGGTCGAGGAAACTCCAGAGCGGATGCTTGACGTTTGCTTTCAACTCAGCGGTTTCGGCCCGCAAGCTGCGCTCGGCCGCCTTGGCGCCGACACCGATATAGCTGAGCAGAATCGGCAGCAGGATCAGGTTGGTGAAGATCAGCACCGCCACTCCGATGCTGGCGGTAATCGCCAGGTCCTGGATCACGCGGATCTTGATCACCATCAGCACCGCGAACCCCACCGCATCACAAAGCAACGCGGTCATGCCGGCGGCAAACAAGCGGCGGAAGGTATAACGCGCGGCGACCACCCGGTGCGTGCCACGACCGATGTCCTGCATGATGCCGTTCATCTTCTGCGCGCCGTGGCTCATGCCGATGGCGAACACCAGAAAAGGCACCAACGCCGAATAGGGATCCAGGTCGTAACCAAGGCTGGCGAGCAGCCCGACCTGCCAGAGCACCGCCACCAGGGAGCAGAGCACCACCAGCGCGGTGCTGCGGGCACAACGGGTGTACCAGTAGAGCACCACGACCGTCACGAGCACGGCAACCACGAAAAACAGCATGACCTGGACCAGTCCGGCAATCAGGTCGCCGATGATCTTGGTGAACCCAGTGATGTGGATCTGGATTCGATCGCTCTGGTATTTGTCGCGCAAAGCTTCCAGCTGCCGGGAAAATTCGCCGGCATCCAGCGCCTTGCCGGTCACAGGATTGATTTCCAGCAGCGGCACGAATATCACGCTGGACTGAAAGTTGCCCGCCACCAGTTGGCCGATCTCGCCGGAGCGGGCAACGTTGGTGCGCACCTGCTCCAGACTGGCGGCGGAACCGTCATAGGTGTCCGGGATCACCGTGCCGCCATCAAGGCCCTCCTCTGTCACGGCCGTCCAGCGCGTGGTCGGCGTCCAGAGCGACTTCATATAAGGCTTGTCGACACCCGGCAGCAAATAGATCTCGTCGTTGAGCCTGGCGAGAACGTCGAGGTAATCCTTGTCGAAGATGTTGCCGTCCTTGACCGCCACGGCAATGCGCACTGAGTTACCCAGGCCGCTCAATTCGCTGCGTCGCTCAAGGAAATTGGCGACGTAAGGGTGCGACGTCGGAATGGTTTTTTCGAAACTGGCATTGAGACCGATCTTGCTGGCCTGGTAACCCAGCACCAGGGTGGTCAGCAGGCAGAGCAGAATCACCCAGGGGCGATGATTGAAAATCGCCCGCTCGCCCATGTTTCCGGAACGCGGATCGAAATCCTCCAGACGGGCGATTACCACTTGCTGTTCGAGGGCGGGATTATGGTCGTTCACATCGGACTCCGAATACGGCCGCATAGGGCTCTGGCAAGTGTTTCAACGTTGCGCCGAGTAAAGGTCATGCTTGAGGCGGGTCACGCCACTGAGGCCGACACCAATCAAGCTGCCGTCCGGGGCGGCCACCAGCCCGGCGAGCGAGGTGCCGGTCGGTCCTTTCAAGTGCCGCAAGCTGCGGCCTCGATCGAGGCTGAGCAGCAGATCGCCGGCCTGGCTGGCCAGGATCAACGCGCCATCAGGCGAGCGAGTGCCGGCCGACAAGGCCACTTCCAGCCCCGTCTCGATCCGCCGCCAACTGACACCCTGGTCGCCCGACCAATAAGCATTGCCGCGCAGACCGAAGGCCAGCAACTCCCCGGCCGAACTGCCCTGCACACCGAAAAAACTGCCGTCATAGGGTGAATCGAGGGCCTCGAAGCGGCTCCCGTTGTCAGTTGAACGCAGCAGCAGACCGCGTTCGCCGACGATGAACAGCGCACTGCCCGCCGGGCGAATGCCGTACAGGTTGAGGCCCTCGGGGTTATCCACCTGCTGCATCCACGGCTGCCAACTGTCGCCACCGTCAGCGGTACGCAGAATCAGGCCATAGGCGCCGACCACATAGCCGTTGCGACGGTCGCTGAAATACAGGTCGAGAAACGGCTTGTCCGGGCCATCGGCGACCAGCCACTCGGCATCCTTGAGCCGCTTGGCGTCGTTGCCTTGTTGAGCCGAAACCAGCGCCAGGTGCGCCGCTGCGACACCATCGAGTTGCTTGACCCAGGTTTCGCCACCGTCGGTGCTGTGAAGAATCACGCCCAGATGACCGACAGCCCAGCCCCGTTCGGCATCCACGAACTGCACCGCCGTCAGGCTGACGCTGACCGGCACGCGGGCCTGGCGCCAACTCTGGCCCGAGTCATCAGAGAGCAGCACGATGCCGCGTTCGCCGACCGCCACCAGCCGATCGCCCGCCCGGGTTACCGCCAGCAGTACCGCACGGGGTGCCTTGGCACTTTGCAAGGCCGGCTGGTTGAGTAGTGCTATGCCCGGGCTGGCCGTCGCCCAGCCTGACACTGATAACGCAGCCAGCAGCAAGGCCACCGGTAGCGCCCGCATGAGTGAAAAATTACCGATCATGTCCGCTCCAACCGCCGCATAAGAATTATCCAACCGCTGATCGCACAACGCGCCGATGCCTGGGCTCCGGCGCCTTGCACAATCGCTTAGCGCATACTGTCGCTGGCCATGGCGTCAGGGGTGAAGAACGCGGACGGCGGACGCGGATAGCTCTGGTACTGCACATCCAGGTCGTTGGCCGAGGAGTTCAGGAAGTAGGCGCCGGTCTCCAGGTTGTAGCTGCCCCACATCATCTGAGCGGTCAGCGCGGGCATTTCAGGCGCCAGCAACGTCAGCGAATAGTTATGCCGCCCCAACTTGCCTTGGGCGTCATAGCCGTCGAGCAGCAGCACTTGCCAGGAGTCCTCGTCCACGTAATAGGTGCGCTTGGGCACCACATGACGTTTGCCATCCTTGAGTGTCGCGCTCACGACCCACACCCGATGCTTCTCCCACCGCACCAGATCCGGGTTGAGGAAGCCTGGCTTGAGCAACTCGTCGCTGCTCGCTGCTGCCGCGCGGTTGTTGTTGTAGGGCACCAGCAACTCTTTCTTGCCAACCAGCTTGAGGTCGTGGCGGTCGGTCGGACCGAAGATCATGAAGGCCTCGTCGAAGAAACCGACGCCCGAGGTGACGAAGTCCGGCGTATCGTAGGCAACGTTCGGCGCACGACGCACCCGGCGCTGGCCGACCAGGTACTGCCAGGCGGCACGTTTGCCGGGGTCCATGTCCCAGTGGGTCATCAGACCCTCGCCGGCCTTGGAGGACGGTTGCTCCGTGGCCAGTTTGCCAATCAGAAACTTGCCTGCGAAGGTTTCCAGGCTGCCGTCTTTGAAGTAGTAGGGTTGCTGGTACCAGAAGCGCGCGCGGGTGGCCTGGATTTTCTTGCCGCCTGCGGTCATCAGCCAGGTATCAAAAGGCGAATAGAAGGTGTCTCCCCCCTGCCAGGACAGGCGGTAGTTCCACAGCACCTCGGCGCCGTTTTGCGGCAATGGAAATGGGATCCCGCCATAGGCGCCGCTGACCTTTTCGGTGGCCACCTCAAGGTTCGCGCGGGTAGCGTTTTTCAGGGTGTTGTCATACACCCACTGAGGCGCTGCGGCACTGCGCCGGGTGGGATAGACGTCCAGACGGTAAGCGGGATACTTCTGCAACAGGGCTTTGGTGCCTTCGGCCAATTGGTCGGCGTACTGCGCCATGTTGGACGCGCTGACCGAGTACAGCGGCTTGTCGGCGGCGAACGGATCAGCGCGTTTATCGCCATTCTTGTAGCCGGCCGGTGCTGTGGTGTAGCCACCTGTCCATTCCGGAATGCTGCCGTCTTTGTTGCCGGCGCGCTCGGCGCCAAGGGGGGTGAGGTCCGAGTTCAGGCGTGCGGCCTGCTCCGGGGAAACGGCCGCGTGCACCAGGCCGGCACTGAGCAAGGCAATGGCCAAGGCCGAAATACGCAAGGAAAGGTTACTGTGCATAACGAATGAAACCTCTTATTAGAATGTGGTTTTCACGTACATGGAGACAAAGTCACGGTCGGCCAGCGATTGCCCGTAGCTGAAGTTGCCGTCCTCGCGCAGCCCCGCCTCTTTCTTGCCGAAGAAGTTCACGTAGTTGATGCCGAAGTCCCAGCGTTGCAGGTAAGTGGCTTTGACACCGACACTCCAGTCGCCTGCGTGGGTATTGCCGAACCCGGCCTTGCTGACCGCTGAGGAGCGCCCATCGAGGACCACGCCAAAACCCATCGGTACGCTCAGGTCGAGACCATCGGCCACCTGGAAATAAGCCGGTTCGGCCAGCACGCGCAGCGCCGTGGCGTCCCGGGTGGTGTTGGCGTCCAATGCCGCGCGGTTGTCGGTGACGCTGAGGGTGCGGTTCCAGGCCAGTTCGGCGAGCACCGAACCCCCATCCCACAGCGGGCCGGGCGACAGCAGATAGATGGTCGAGAGGTTGACGTGGGCGGTCTTGCCCTTGGCGTAGAGCGCATCGCCGTTGTTGTCCGCCGCCATGGCAGGTGTCACCACCTGCAGGTTACTCACCAGCGGTGCGTCCCAGCGCACCGAGGTTTCGCCGGCGAAATTGAACGGGCCATAAGCCGTGGAGAAGCTGGCGCCGAGGGTTTTGATGTCTTCGGCGTAAACCTGGCGATAGGACCCCAGGATCGGCAGCCCGGTGGCCGCGGCCGCTGCACCGTCCAGATAGGCATAGAGCGCGCTCGGCGCCTTGTCGTGATACTTGGCAGCGTAGAAGCCCAGTTCCAGTTCGGTGCCTTCGGGCTTGTAGCGCAGTTGCATGCCGCCTTGGCCGGAGTTCCTGGCCTCGATATCGGAGGCATGCACGGTGGTGTTGCCAAACACCTGGGTCCAGTCGCCGGAACCTTCGCCGATACCATCGTTGTCACTCAGGTAGCTGCCCGCCCCCGGCAGGTTAGAACGCTCCCATTCGAACTGATAGTAGGCACCCACAGACAACTGCGGGTTGATCTGCAACTGCCCGGACACCTGATTGACCGGACGCAGGATTTCCTTGAACTGGGTGCCGGGTACGCTGAGCAGCTTGACGATATCGCTCGGCCCCTGGGCATTGGCAATGCCGTTGCCCCCGTAGAACAGGCTTTCGCCATAAATCAGGCTATGCCGGCCCAGCCGCACGGTGCCCTGGCTCGACTCGCCGACATCACCCCGCACAAACACGAAGGCATCAAGCAATTCGGCGTCGCGCCCGTGCAGTTCGCGGGTATCGTCGAGAAAGTGCCGTTGCTCGCTGCTGTCGGTGTTCTTGTTGTAGATATCGTCGTACCAGGCCGCGCCGCTGAGGCGCAGGCCATAGTTTTCCCGGCTCAGGTCCATCTCACTGAACAGGTCCAGGCGGTTGGAGACCAGGCCGCTGCTGAAATTCTTGTCGCCCTGACTCTGGATCGAGGGGTACAGGCCCCCCGCCGTCGGCGCGTTGACCAGATTGTCGTCGGCCCCTTGCAGACGCCACGCCTGGCTGTATTTGAGGGTGTTATCCCAGCGCAGGCGCCATTGACTGTCGCCCAAGTCTATTTGCGCAGCCTGGGGCTGGGAGGCCCAGCCGGCCAGGCAGACCGAGAGTGCCAGGGCTGAACGCTTGAAGCCTGGATAGCATCGAGAGTTGTGCATGGTGTTCCTCATTGTTCTTGTTGTTGGAAGCATGTTTTTTGAACTGGCCGTTCGCTCGTAGTCGGCCGGTGGTCACTCGCCCAGGGCTCCTCGTTCAGATGTAGGTGGACGCCAGGCCACCATCGACCGGCAGATTGACGCCATTGATCCAGCGCGATTCGTCGGCACACAGAAAGGCGATGGCAGCCGCCACTTCATCGGCGTAGGCCGGGCGCTTCATACGATGAGCGTCAGCCTCGACGCGCTCTTGACCGAGCATGCTGACGAAATCACCCAGGATGGGCGTGAACACCGGGCCCGGCGCCACGCAGTTCATGCGCACAGAGGTCTGCAGGAACCAGGGTTGGGACTGCTGGTAATTCCAGACGATCAAGGCCTCTTTGAAATACTGGTAGCAGCTCTGCCGAGGCACCGGATGCTCGGCCAGCCAGGCCTGGCCATGGGCAAAGCTTTGGGTATCGGCCAGGGCCTTGTGCAGGTCCAGGCGCTGCGGCCATTGCGCACCCAGAATCGAGGCGACGTTGACGATGCTGCCTCCGGCAACAATGCGCGGTAGCACTGCCCCACAGAGATGGCGCACCCCCAGGTAATTGACTTGGGCAACCGCTTGCGGATCGGCGGTACCGGGGACTCCTGCAATGTTGCACAGGCCGTCGAGCGCCTGCGGCAACTGCTGCACGGCCGCATCGATGACATCCGGGTGGCTGAGATCAGCCTGGATGAAATCGTCCAGGCTCAGGTTGGGCTCATTGCGATCCATGCCGATGACGATGGCCCCGTGGGCACGCAGGATCCTCGCGGTTTCGGCGCCGATGCCCGAGGAAACCCCGGTCACGACTATCCTCTTGTTGGTCAACTTCATACGGGCTTCCCGATTCTTGCTTGTACTGCCTGCTCGAAGGCGGCGACAGCCAAGCCATATTGTTATTGCCGAATTAGTTAATCTCGGTAACTAGTTGTAGCAAGCGATATGCCATCTCTGAGTAATCGCAAGGCAACCGCTCAAGCACGCGGCATCCAGCGCAAACAGAGGCATGTGGGTATCTGGAGGGGGGATTCAGGCGTGTGAAAAAAGTGATGATTTCAGCAATTTCATGCTGCACTATGCGGATTATGATTATCCCGTTTAAGGATTTGTGATGGCGAACAAGCTGATTTCCCTGGCCGAACTCTCTCGCGCAACGCCAAACAAACCCGTGCGGGGTGCCAGCGAGCAGTTGCCACCAGGGGCGCCGCCTACCCTGCAGGACCTGACTGAATGCCTGATGTTCAGTCCGGGCGACGGCCGCATCTGGTTGAACGGCGCGCGCATGCTGCTGATCCACAACAGCGGCATCGGCGCGCTACGCCGAGAACTGATTGAAAGCATGGGCCTGGCCCGCGCCCGAGGCATCATGTTGCGCACCGGCTACCATTGCGGCGCCCGGGACGCCGCCCTGATCAAGGAGCGCTTCCCCGAGGCCGACATCCTGGCGCTGTTCGCCGCCGGTCCGATCATTCATGCGATCGAAGGCGCGGTGAAGGTCGAGCCGGTGCATTTCGAATTCGACATGAACCTGGGCACCTATTACGGCGAATTCCTCTGGCATCACTCCAGCGAGGACGACGAGCACATCGCCCAATACGGCATCGGCACCGAACCGGCCTGCTGGATGCAGACCGGCTATGCCACCGGGTACACCTCGGCGATGGTCGGCCGGCTGATTCTCTACCGCGAGGTCGAATGCCGTTCCACCGGTTCCAGCATTTGCCGGCTGATTGGAAAACCCGCGGAGGAATGGGACGACGCCGAAGCGGACCTGGCCGACCTGAACGCCGAACCTTTCGTCAGCACCGGCGGACGCAGCGTGACAGCCCATAGCCGCAGCGATAAAGGCGCCCTGCCGACCAGTTTGCTGGTTGATCCGACTCCCGCACAAGACAGCGACATGGTGGGGATTTCCTCGGCCTTCAACGCCGCCTGCCACATGTTGCGACGGGTCGCGCCGACCCAGGCAACGGTGCTGTTCACTGGCGAGTCCGGCGTTGGCAAGGAAATGTTTGCGCGGATGCTGCACCGCATCAGCCCGCGCCACGATGAACCCTTCGTCGCCATAAACTGCGCTGCCATCCCGGAAAACCTGATGGAGTCGGAGCTGTTCGGCGTCGAGCGCGGTGCCTACACCGGTGCCACTCAATCGCGCGCCGGGCGCTTCGAGCGTGCCGATGGCGGCACCCTGTTCCTTGACGAGATCGCCACCCTCAGCCTGGTGGCCCAGGGCAAGCTGCTGCGCGCCTTGCAGGAGGGCGAAGTCGAGCGAGTCGGTGGCAGCCGCACGTTGAAAGTCGATGTACGGGTGGTCGCCGCGACCAACGTCGACCTTCGCGCCGCCGCGCAACGGGGCGAGTTCCGTGAAGACCTGTTCTTTCGCTTGAATGTATTTCCGATCCACCTGCCGCCGCTGCGCGAACGCAAGGAAGACATCCCGCTGCTGATGACCCACTTCCTGCATCGCTTCACCCAGCGCCATGGTCGGCAGATCAGCGGCTTCACGCCGCGCACGGCCGATACGCTGCTGGCCTATGACTTCCCGGGCAATATCCGCGAGTTACAGAACCTGGTGGAGCGCGGCGTGATCAGCGCCCCGGACGGCGGCGCCATCGACCTGGCGCACTTGTTTACCAGCGGTGAACGCCTGGCCCAGCCCATGTTCTCCATCGGCACCCGTGGCCAACTGGCTGCGAGCCCCAACGACCCGCCGCCGGCCCGCCATGCAACGAGCGCCGCAGCCAGTACCGGCAGTGGTGCGAGTCTGGAGCTGTTCGGCGGCAAGGACCCGAGCCGGCTGTCGTTGCAAGAGATCGAGGACACCATCATTGACCACTGCCTGGGCGAAGTGAAAGGCAACGTCTCTGAAGCGGCCCGCCGTCTGGGTCTGACCCGTGCTCAGTTGTCCTATCGCCTGTCGCGACGCTCGGCCAGCGAATAGGCGCGCCTTATGGCGTAGATGATCGATGGATAAAGCAGCGGCCGAACAGGCCCAAGGTCACCTCGACCCGCTGCTCGATCTGCTCGTCGGACCAGGCCTGTTGGACCCCCAGGGTGAACAGCTTGAGCGGCTGGGAAATCAACAGCGAGTCGATCAGCTCCACCGCTGACTCGACATCTTCGTGTGCCAACAATCCCTTGCCGGCGGCCTTGCCCAGCCAGCCGCGCAACAAGCTCAGGCAGCGCGCGGCACCTTCCTGATACCAGATCCTGGCAAGACCCGGTGCCGTTTCGCGTCCCTGGGCAGCCAACAGGTAGAGCCCCAGCGCCAACGGCGACAGGGTCAGGCGCGCCCATAACGTCAGGTACATGCGCAACTCGCTGAGCAGGTCCTCGGCGCAGTCGATGCCGCTTTCCAACAGCAGTTCAAGGGTGGACAAGTCCCTGGCCACCAGTTGCGAGAGCAACGCTTCCTTGCTCGGCACCAACAGGTACAGGGTCTTCTTGGAGATCCCGGCGGCGCGGGCGATGGCATCCATGGTGACGTTGGCAAAATTGCCGCTGCCAAGCGCCTGCGCCGCCGCATCCAACAGCGAGGCCATCTGCTCCTGACGGCTGCGCACCGGCGGACGACCGCGCCGGGTGGGCAGCGCAGTGGTTTCAGGCATTACGGTTTCAGGCATTACGGGTCCTGTTGAACGGCATGGTGCGCGTGTCCTGATGGTGGTTTCACAAAGGTGCCCAGCTTAGTGCAGCCTGCTCGAAAACGCCTCGCGCAGGGAGTCTTCGATGAGCTGCCACGCCTGCTGTGCCGAAGCAGCCGGTCCCAGGTGAGTGAACATATGGTCGCACCCGGTAAACATTCTCTCGGTCACCGCCACACCGGTCTGACGCAGTTTCTGCGCGTAGGCCTGCCCCTCGGCGAGCAGGATATCGTACTCGGCAGTGATCACCGTCGCGGGGGGCATGCCCTGCAATTGTTCGACCGTCGCCAGTAACGGTGATGCCAGAGGGTCGCGGGCATGCGCCGGATCGCTCAGGTAACAGCGATTGAAGAAGCGCATCAGGCCCGGGCCGAGCAAGGGTTTGTCAGAGGTCGAGCGCTTGAGTTCCGGATCCGCGGCTAAGTCCACGGCCGCATAGTCGATGACCTGATGCACCACCCGCAGCCGTTGGTGCTCCCGCGCCAGATTGGCCACGCCGGTGGCCAGGTTACCGCCCGCACTGTGCCCACCGACTGCGATGCGTTGTGGGTCGATGCCCAGGGTCGCGGCCTGTTCGGCCAGCCACTCAAGCACCGCGAAGCTCTGTCGCAAGCCGGCGGGAAAGGGAAACTCGGGGGCCAGGACATAATCCAGATTGACCACCAGGCAACCCAGGTTGTGGGCCAACCGCCGGCAATAGCTGTCGTCATGCTCCGGCACCCCGGCCACAAAACCGCCGCCATGCAGGTTCAGGTACACGGGCAAAGGTTCGCTGGACGGCGCCTGGGGCCAATAGAACAAGGCCCGTGCCGGGCCCCACGCCGTGGGGATGAGCTTCTCCTCGAACAGGCGCAACGGATACTGCGCCGCGTCATAGGTGAACTTGGCTTTCATGCGCTTGGCAAAGGCACGCAGCAGCTTGGCCTTGAGAGTCGACAACACGTTCATGATCAAACTCCTGAAGACTCAGTGGGCAGTCAGCAATTGATCCAGCAGACCGTGGATCATTGCGCCGTAAGGCGCGCGCATTGCCAGGTTGGACTCACCAACCGGGCTCTGCACCACCACCGCCTTGGCATGGCTGAACGTACGGAAACCGTAGACACCGTGATACGCCCCCATCCCCGAGTGACCGACCCCGCCAAACGGCAGCGCCTCGAACACCACATGACTCATGACATCATTGATCACCACACCGCCCGAAGTCGTGCGCTCCAGCACCTGCTGGCGCTCACCGGCGTCCTCGCCGAAGTAATAAGCGGCAAGGGGCCGAGGTTGACCGTTGACGTAGTCAATCGCCGTGGCGAAATCGCGATAGGTCTTGATCGGCAACAGCGGGCCGAAGATTTCCTCGCGCAGCACCTGCATCTGCTCAGTGGCATTCAGCACCAGCGTCGGAGCGATCTTGCGGGTCTGGCGATCGCCCAGGTCTTCCTGCGCCGGGTTGATCTCGATCAGCCGCGCCCCTTTGGCGCTAGCATCGACCAGATAACCCTGCAGGCGGTCAAAATTGCGTGGGTTGATGATGGAGGTGTAGTCCGGGTTGCTGTGCAAGGAGGGGTACATGGCACCGACGAAGCGCACCGCCTCGGCGACGAAGTCTTCCAGGCATTCTTCCGGCAGCAGCACGTAGTCCGGGGCCAGGCAGATTTGCCCGGCGTTGAAGGTCTTCACGGTCATGACCCGCTGCACCACCGTCGCCAGATCGGCGCTACGGGACACCAGCACGGGCGACTTGCCGCCCAGTTCCAGGGTCACCGGCACCAGATTGTCCGAGGCTGCACGCATGATGTGCCGAGCCACCGCCGTACCACCGGTAAAGATCAGGTGATCGAACGGCTGGGCACTGAACAGCGCGCCGACTTCGGCATCGCCCAGCACCGTGGTGAGTTCATTCTCGTCAAAATATCGGGCGATCAATTCGCCCATCAATGCCGAGGTGCGTGGGGTCAGTTCCGAGGGTTTGAGCATGGCCCGGTTACCGGCGGCGAAGATGCTCGCCAGAGGCCCGAACGCCAGTACGATGGGAAAATTCCAGGGGCTGATCACGCCCACCACGCCCAACGGCTGGTACTCGACCCGCGCCTCGCTGCCGGGGAAGGGTGACGGATGCGATTGCGCTTGCATCCACTCGGCCAGATGCTCACGGCAATGCTTGAGGCTTGCCACCGAACCGCCGATATCGGAAAGCAGCGTCTGCTCGCGGCTACGATTGCCGAAGTCCGCCGACACCGCTGCGACGATGGCGTCACGATTGTCCAGCAGTAGCGCAATGGCCCGATCGAGGCGGTCGCGGCGCAGCTCCAGGCTGGCCGGTCCGTCAACCAAGTGGGCCTGTTTCATCCGTGCGAGGGTGGCAGTGAGTTGTTCGGCGCCGACTGGCGTAGCGTGGTGATCGGGACTGTGCATGGCGTGGGTTCCTGCTGGTTATATTGTTATTAGACAGCACTAAATACCATTTCGAGCAGACATCTGGTGTCGACTCGCTGGGTGAGTATGCCAAAAAACAACAGAAAGGAAACCACTAGGTTTCTTAATTTACAAACATCCCGACGCGAGGCCAAGAGCCCATAAACAGCCGGAAATACCGATAATATCCGGTTCGGACCACCAAAGGCGGAACCCCGGCGCGGATGTTTTTCATGGACGGTGCAACACAGATCACGAGCAAAAAACTAAAAGAACTGATTATTTTGATTAATCAATTATGTGTTGATCGACAACCCTGATTTGCGTCAGCCCTACCCGCTCGGCCTGCTCCAGGATCTGCGCAGGCGTCGCATCCGCGGTGGGCATGATCAGGCCGTTCTCTGCATCTCCAAAATGCAGCTGGAGCAGGTGCATCGCGGCTTCATGGACGGGCAGTTGAAGCTGCTTGAGCTCGAACGCGTGAGTGCGAGGCGCGTCGTTGAACAGGTAATTCACCGTGTAGTTGCGCATTGGACAGACTCCCGAAATGGATGAAGTGCATTTGACTAGCCTGACTTATTGGTCCAGTTTTTAGTTCAATGCAATGCGTGGCCTGCCTGAAGGCCTCGGCTGCCGTTCAATTCAAATGGGCGCCCCAGTGTCAGTGATTCCCTTAGTGGTATGTGACGACTCCAACATGGCCCGTAAGCAGGTGCTACGGGCGCTGCCGGCGGACTGGCCGGTCTCGGTCACCGAGGCCAGCAATGGTCGCCAGGCCATGGACGCCATACGCCAGGGGCTGGGCCAGGTGGTGCTGCTGGACCTGACCATGCCGGAGATGGATGGTTACCAGGTGTTGAGCGCCTTGCGCACCGAAGGCTTGAAGACGCAAGTCATCGTGATCTCCGGTGACGTACAGGAACAGGCGGTACGCCGCGTGCTTGAGCTGGGCGCATTGGCATTCCTGAAAAAACCTTTCGACGAAAACGAACTGCGCCAGACGCTCAGCCAGTTGGGCCTTCTGACGAAACCCGGCCAGACGCCGCCGCAAAATCGTCCGGCAACGAACACGGCCATCAGTTTTCACGATGCGTTTCGCGAGACGGTCAACGTTGCCATCGGCCAGGCCGCCGCCCTGATCGCCAAGGTGCTGGGTGTGTTTGTGCAGTTACCGGTACCGAACGTGAACATCCTTGAGGTGGGTGAGCTGCACATGGCGCTGAACGATGCCGGTAGCTCTGAACAACTCACCGCCATCTGCCAGGGCTTTATTGGCAGCGGTATTGCCGGCGAAGCCCTGCTGATATTTCACGAGTCGGAAATTGCTGACATAGCGCAACTGATGCAACGCCAAAGCAGCGACTATTCGGACCTGGAAATGCTGCTGGACCTCTCCAGTGTTCTGATCGGCGCTTGCCTGAGCAGCATTGCCGAACAGATCGACGTGGTGTTTTCTCAGGGGCATCCGCAGATTCTCGGCCAGCACGCGGCCATCGAGGAGCTGATTCAAGTCAACCGCAAGCACTGGAAAAAGACCCTGGCGGTGGAAATCAGCTACAGCCTGGAAGGGCACGATATTCGTTTCGATCTATTGTTACTGTTCACGGAAGACTCGATCGAGCGGCTGACCCAAAAACTCACCTACCTGATGACCTGAGCCATGCCTGATTCCATTGATCTGAACGAGTTTCACTGGTTGCTGGCCATTGTTCAGAGCATCGATGTCGGTGTGGTGGTGCTGGACCGCGACTACCGCGTGCAGGTCTGGAACACGTTCATGGAGAACCGCTCCGGGGTGCAGCCAAAGGACGCCCACGACCAGCATTTTTTCAGCCTGTTCCCGGAAATCGATCGCCAGTGGTTCAGCCGCAAGGTAGAAAGCGTCGCTGCCCTGGGCACCCCAGCGTTCACTGTCTGGGAGCAGCGTCCCTATCTGGTGCGGTTCAAGAGCTACCAGCCGATCACCGGCCAGGAAGAGTTCATGTACCAGAACACCACGCTGTTACCGCTGCGCTCGCCCGACAACACGATCAGTCACATCTGCCTGGTGATCTATGACGTCACCGACGTCGCCACCAACCGGCATCAACTACAGGCCGCCAATGCGCAATTGCAGCAGCTCTCCAGTACCGATCGACTGACCGGGCTGTACAACCGCGGTCATTGGGAGGCGAACCTGAAAGCTGCCTATGCGCGGCATCAGCGCTATGGCAATGCCTTGAGCCTGGTGATGCTCGATATCGACCACTTCAAACGGGTCAACGACACCTATGGCCACCAGGCCGGGGACAAGGTCATCGAGCAGGTCGCCAGGCTTCTGCACGAACACGTACGCGACTCCGACGTGGCCGGGCGTTATGGCGGCGAGGAGTTTGGCGTGGTGCTGTCGGACACCGACCAGACCGGTGCCCGGATGTTCGCCGAGCGCCTGCGCAAGGCCGTCGAAGAACTGCAGGTGCTGTACAACGACCAGAGCATCCGTTTCACCATCAGCCTTGGAGTGGCAGACCTGAGCCAGCCCTCGACCGGCCACGCCGAACTGATCGCCCGGGCCGACCAGGCGTTGTATACGTCCAAAAAAACCGGGCGCAATCGGGTGACGGTGCATGAGTAGATGATGACCGCCAGTCACGTGCCCGCGCTAATGCTCTGAACTTCCATCCAGCCTCCCGCCTCTGCCCTATATCACCACGCGACCCAGAGGCAGGAAGTCATGAGAGCACTCACTTACCACGGTGCACACAGTGTGAAAGTCGACACGGTCCCCGACCCGGTCCTGGAGGACAGTGACGACATCATTCTGCGTGTCACGGCAACGGCGATTTGTGGTTCCGATCTGCACCTTTATCGCGGAAAAATTCCCGCTGTCGAACATGGCGACATCTTCGGCCATGAGTTCATGGGAATCGTTGAAGAAGCCGGTTCAGCGGTGACCGCCGTTCAACCCGGCGATCGAGTGGTGGTGCCTTTCGTTATCGCCTGCGGTAGCTGTTTCTTCTGTCAGATGGATTTGTTCGCCGCTTGCGAAACGACCAACACGGGCCGTGGCGCGATTCTGAACAAGAAGGCAATCCCGCCCGGGGCAGCTCTGTTCGGTTTCAGTCATTTGTACGGCGGTATCCCTGGCGGACAAGCTGAGTATGTAAGGGTACCAAAGGCCAACACCGGGCCTTTCAAAGTGCCGGGAACCCTCTCGGACGAGAAGGTGCTGTTCCTCTCGGACATCTTGCCAACCGCCTTTCAAGCGGTGACCAACGCCGGGATCGGCAGCGGCTCGAGTATCGCCATCTATGGCGCCGGGCCGGTCGGCTTGTTGAGCGCCGCCTGCGCGCGGATGTTGGGCGCCGACCAGATCTTCATGGTCGATCATCACCCCTATCGTCTGGCCTATGCACAGAAAACCTATGGCGTTATTCCCATCAATTTTGATGAAGACGACGACCCGGCGGACACGATCATTCGCCAGACCAAGGGCATGCGGGGCGTGGACGGCGTGGTGGATGCCGTGGGTTTTGAAGCCAAAGGCAGCACCACCGAAACAGTGCTGGCTACGCTTAAACTCGAAGGCAGCAGCGGCAAGGCGTTACGCCAATGCATTGCGGCGGTCAGGCGCGGTGGGGTCGTAAGCGTACCGGGCGTGTATGCCGGTTTCATCCACGGCTTCCTGTTCGGCGACGCATTCGACAAAGGCCTGACCTTCAAAATGGGCCAGACCCACGTGCAGCGATACCTTCCCGAGCTGCTTGGCCATATCGAGACCGGTCGCCTTAGCCCTGAAGTCATCATCAGCCATCGCCTGTCCCTGGAACAGGCCGCCGAGGGCTACAAGCTATTCGACAAAAAACAGGAAGATTGCCGCAAAGTCATCCTGACACCCGGCGAGCCCGATATTGCCTTACCGGTCAATGATGACCAGGCCGTTCTGCTAAGTACGTAGGGGACTTATCCGGCGTCTGGGGCGAGAGGGTTTGTATTCATCGCATGCCCTCACGCCCTTCCTGGGCGCCCTACTCCATCTCAGCTCAACGCCAAGGCGCAAACCAGCCCAGGCCATCCTCGGTCAGGCCGCGGGGGTTGTACTCGCAGCCGATCCAGCCATCGTAGCCGGCCTCGTCGAGCAGTTTGAACAGGTACGGGTAGTTCACTTCTCCCAGGTCCGGTTCGTGCCGATCCGGCACGCCGGCAATCTGGATATGCCCGACACCGGCCTGGAAGCGCTGGAAACCGGCAATCAGATCGCCTTCCATGATTTGTGCATGGAACAGGTCCAGTTGCACACGCAGATTCGGCTCGCCCAGTTCGGCCAGAATTGCATGGCCCTCGGTCTGGCGATTGATGAAGTAACCCGGAATCGAGCGGGTGTTGATCGGCTCGATCAACAGTGTCAGTTGGTGCTCGGCCAAACGTCGTGCGGCGTAACGCAGGTTCTCCAGATAGACCTCGCGCATGCGCGGACGCTGGCTCTCGTCACTCACCAGTCCGGCCATTGCGTGCAGTTTGGGGCAGCCCAGGGCGTGGGCGTATTCGATGGCCCGGTCGACACTTTCACGAAATTCCGCCTCGCGCCCCGGTATCGCTGCGATGCCGCGCTCGCCTGCGGCAAAATCCCCCGGTGGCAGGTTGAACAGCACTTGGCTAAGCCCGTGCTCGGCCAAACGCCCGGCCAGTTCGGCCGGTGCGAACTCATAAGGGAACAGGTATTCCACGCCCTTGAAGCCGGCCTTGGCGGCACGGCCGAAGCGATCCAGGAAAGGTGCGTCGTTGAACATCATGCTGAGGTTGGCAGCGAAACGTGGCATTGCAGTCACCATTGGGCGCCGAAGGTCTGGCGCAGTTCTTCGATTTGTTCGTCGTCCAGGGCCCGTACCGGCTGCTGGCGCAGCAACAGGTAGAGCTTGGCGGTTTCTTCGAGTTCTTCGATGGCATAGGTGGCCGCCTCCAGGCTCTTGCCCGAAACGACCGGCCCGTGATTGGCCAGCAACACCGAACTGTGCTGTCCGACCAGCCCGCGAATCGCCTCACCCAGCCGCGGATCACCGGGCCGGTGGTACGGAATCAGCGGCAAGCGCCCCACACGCATGACGAAATAGGGTGTCAGCGGTGGCAGGCAAGACGTCGCGTCCAGGCAATCCAGGCACGAGACCGCCGCCGAGTGCGTGCAATGCAAGTGCACGATGGCACCCGAATCTTCACGGCCTTCATAGACGGCACGGTGCAGGAATGCTTCCTTGGAGGCGGGTTTGCCAGCTAGGTGGTTACCTTGCCAGTCGAGCTTGGCGATGTCGGCCGGGTCCAGGCGACCGAGACAGGCGTTGGTCGGTGTCAGCAGCCAGCCATCGTCCAGACGCACGCTGATATTCCCGGAGGAGCCAGGGCTGAGCCCACGCAGGTAGAGGGAACGGCCGATCTCGACGATCTCTTCGCGCAATTGGCTTTCTGTCATGCCAGCATCTCCCAGGCCTTGATCATGAAATCGGCGCTACCGAAGTTACCGGACTTGAGCGCCAGCGTCAGCGGCCGACCGGATTGGCCGAGCGTCTGGGTCCAGGGCACGCCGGGGTCGATGCTCGGCCCGATACGTAAACCTTCGATGCCCAGCGCGCCGACCACTGCGCCGGAGGTTTCGCCACCGGCCACCAGCAATTGGCCCACGCCCTGCTGTTCGACCAGCGCACGGGCAATCGCCGCCAGGGCCGATTCAATGCGTTCACCGACCTGCTGCGCGCCGAACTGCTGTTGCACCCGGCGTACCTCGTCGGCTGGACTGCTGGCATAGATCAGCACCGGGCCCGGGTGGCCGGCAGCCCAGGCCAAGGCCTCGGCCACCAGTGCGTCACCGCGGGCCATCAGTTCGGCGGCCTCAAGACGGAAAGCAGGATAGACCGCTGCCGCCTGCTCGATCTGACCGAGGGTCGCTCGCGAACAGCTACCGCTGAGAATCGCCTGGCGCCCCCACCCCGCCTCCAGCCGGCTGGCTTCGCCGTTGGCCTGCAACAGCCCTCTGGCCTGCCAATCCCGGGCCATGCCCAGCGCCAGCCCCGAGCCGGCCGTGACCAACGGCAGATCGGCACAGGCCGCGCCGAGCACCTGCAAATCTTCATTATCAATGGCGTCGCTGATGGCGATGCCCACGCCCTCGGCGCGCAACGCGGCGATCCGCTGACGGGTCGCCTCGACGCCGGCGCGCAGGGTCCGGTAGTCGATCAGGCCGACCGGGTGGCGTGTCTGCGGCTGCAACACGCGAAGCAGGTTGGCATCGCGCATGGGCGTGAGTGGATGGTCCTGCATCCCGCTTTCGTTGAGCAGCACGTCATTGGCGAACAGGTAGCCGTTGAACACGCTGCGGCGGTTTTCCGGAAAAGCCGGACAGGCCACGGTGAAGTCGCTGCCCAGGGCTTGAAGCAGTGCATCGCTGACCGGGCCGATGTTGCCCTCAGCGGTGGAGTCGAACGTCGAGCAATACTTGAAGTAGAACTGTCGGCAGCCTTGCTGGCGCAACCACTCCAGCGCCTGCAGCGACTGTGCGACGGCCTCCTCGGGCGCCAGGTTGCGCGATTTGAGCGCCACCACCAGGGCGTCGGCGTCGCCCACCGCCAAGGGCCCGTGTGGGACACTAATGGTCTGCACAGTGCGAGCACCGCCGCGCACGAGCATGCTGGCAAGGTCGGTCGCTCCGGTGAAGTCATCGGCGATGCATCCGATCAGGGGCATGGTCAAATCTCCTCGTTGGCGGCGGCAGGCAAGTTGATGCCGGGGAATATCTTCACCACGGCGATATCATCCTCGCGCCCCAGCCCGGAAGCCGACGCTTGCTTGAACATCTGGTGGGCGCTGGCGGTCAGCGGCAGCGGGAAGACCGCCTCCTGGGCGCTGTCGAGCACCAGGCCCAGATCCTTGACGAAAATATCCACCGCCGAGCGCGGTCGATAATCACCCGCCAGCAGATGCGGCACGCGGTTTTCGAACATCCAGGAATTGCCAGCGCTGTGACTGATCACCTCGTAGAGCGCCTCGGGATCGCAGCCCTGGCGAATGCCATAGGCCATGGCTTCGGCCGCCGCGGCAATGTGGACCCCGGCGAGCAACTGGTTGACCAGCTTGATCTGCGAGCCTTGCCCGGCCTCTTCACCCAGCCGGTAGACCTTGGCGGCGACGGCGGCAAGTGCCGTTTGCGCCCGTTCGAAGGCGGCCTCCGGCCCCGAGGCCATGATGGTCAACTCGCCCCCTTCGGCGCGCACCGCCCCGCCTGAAATCGGCGCATCGAGCATCAGCACTTGATGCTCGGCCAAACGCCCACTGATGCGCCGCGCAGCCGCCGCCGAGATGGTTGCACAGGCAATGACCACGGAACCCGGACGCAACCGCGCGGCAATACCCTGCTCGCCGAACAGCAGTTGCTCGGTTTGCGCGGCGTTGACCACCACGATGAAGAGCAGGTCGCTGAGCGCGGCGCTGTCACTCAGGGCACTGACCGGCTGGCCACCTTCGGCGATGAAGGCCTGACGCACATCCTCGCGGATGTCGTAGCCCCATACGGGCAGACCAGCGCGCAAAAGTGCGCGCGCCATGCCCAAGCCCATGGAGCCCAGGCCGACCACACCAATACTGGATATTGCTGTCACGGGTGAATCCTCTTGTGGTTGTTATCCGGACGCGTCGGCCTCGCTTCGCGCTTCGCGCAGGCGGACTTCGGCGTTGCGCAGATGCGAGGAGGCCGCGGTACGTGCCGCCTCACTGTCACCTGCGGCGATAGCGGCGAGCAGCGCGTGGTGCTCCTGATCGACCTGACACATGTACTGGGCGTTACGCGCCTCGTTGCGACGGGTCACTCTGATCGCCTGTTGCAGCAGCTGGTGCAGAAAATCGATGGTTTCGAGAAAGTGCTGGTTACCGGTGGCGGCCACCACCGAACGGTGGAAGGCGAGGTCTTCGCGCACGCCGTCTTCACCCCGCTCGACCGCTTCGTCAAGCTCGGCCAAGGCGTTTTGCATCGCCCGCAGTTGCGCATTGGTGCGCCGTGCCGCGGCCAGCTCGGCGGCCTTGATCTCCAGCGCGCTGCGCAATTCGAGGATTTCCACCACCGCCTCGAAGTTGCCCTGGGGCGGAGACAGGCGCAGCGCGACACTGGGATTGGGCACGACGAAGGTGCCGCTGCCCTGACGCGAAGTGAGCATGCCTTCGCGCTTGAGCATCGAAATCGCTTCGCGCACCACCGTGCGGCTGACACCGTACTGCTCGCACAATGCCTGCTCGGTGGGCAGGCGGTTCCCGGCGGCCAACTGGCCGTCATGGACCGCTGCACTCAGGCGTTTGGCCAGCCGTTCGGCCAGCTTGGGGGTAACGTCGTTCAGACTGTCCACTCAAATTCTCCCGGCAATCGTCGCGCTGCCTTGCCACCCGCTGTGGGCAAGAAGAAAACACGCAACGGTTGCGTCCACGTTAAATTCATCATACAACATGACAACTGCTTGTCACCTGGTTCGTCAAATAACAAGAATACGGGGCGTTCGGCACCCTGCCCCGAATATTCTCCTTAAGCGGAGTGCAATACATGAAGATCCTGGTAACTGGCGGCGCTGGCTTTCTCGGCGCCCGCCTGATCGAAGCGCTGCTGGCGCCCTCCGCGAGTGACTTGCTGCCCCCCGGCGCCAGCCTCGTCTCGGTCGACCTGGCGCCCTGCCCCATCGATGACCCTCGAGTGGTGTCGCACACCGGCGACATCTGCGACCCGGCCTTTATCAAATCGCTGATCGGCCCAGAGACCTGCCTGGTCTATCACCTGGCCGCGATCGTCAGTGGCCAGGCCGAAGCCGATTTCGACCTTGGCATGCGGGTCAATTTCGATGCGACCCGCGCCCTGCTCGAAGCCTGCCGCCAACAGGCCCAGGCACCGCGTTTCGTGTTCGCCAGCTCACTGGCGGTATTCGGTGGGCCGATGCCCGAGCAGGTGCCCGAAGAACTCGCACCGCTGCCGCAATCGTCCTATGGCGCGCAGAAGGCCATGGCCGAACTGCTGATCAATGACTACTCGCGCAAGGGCTTCATCGATGGCCGGGTGTGTCGCCTGCCGACCATTTCCGTTCGCCCCGGCAAACCCAACGCAGCGGCCTCGTCATTTGCCAGCGGCATCCTGCGCGAGCCCCTGGCCGGCGAGATGAGCAACTGTCCGGTACCACTGGATACCCGCATGTGGCTGTCTTCGCCGCAGACCGTGGTCGACAACCTAGTCCATGCCGCGCGCCTGGACGGCCAGGCGCTTGGCCTGCGGCGGACCCTCAACCTGCCCGGCATCAGCGTGCGGGTCAGCGAAATGCTCGACAGTCTCGCCCGTGTCGGTGGCGATGCGGCGCGCGCGCGGGTCAGCTTTGAGCCGGACGAGCGGATCCAGCGCATCGTCTGCAGCTGGCCCGGCAACTTCGACATCCAGCGGCCGCTGCAATTGGGCTTTCGCGGTGATGCCGACTTCGACAGCGTGGTAAGGGCACACCAGCTCAGCATGAATCACTGACCCAGGCGGCGCCGTGCGGTGCCGTCGTTCCATCCAATAACAACAAGAGTGATTACCCAATGGACGCAACTTCTATCGCCGGCCCACAGCTGATGGTGAGCCTGGTCCTGGCCATCGTCATACTCATCGTGCTGGTTCTCAAGACCCGCATCCACGCCCTGCTGGCGCTGATCATCGCCGCCTCGATCGCCGGCCTGGGTGGCGGCATGGCGCCCGACGCGCTGGTCAAATCCATCACCACCGGCTTCGGTGCCACGCTGTCGACCATCGGCCTGGTCATCGGTTTCGGTGTGATGATGGGCCGCCTGCTGGAAGTCTCCGGCGCCGCCGAACGAATGGCCTATACCTTCGTGCGCTGGCTGGGCAACAAACGCGAAGAGTGGGCGATGATGGTGACCGGCTACATCGTCTCGGTGCCGATCTTCTGCGACTCGGCGTTCGTCATCCTCAACCCGTTGGTCCGGGCGCTGGCGCGCAACAGCGGCAAATCGATGCTGACCCTGGGTATTGCCCTGGCCAGCGGCCTGATGCTGACCCACCATGCGGTTCCACCGACGCCAGGGCCACTGGGGATTGCCGGGATTTTCAATATCGACGTGGGGTTGATGATTTTCTGGGGCGTGGTATTCACCATTCCCGGCACCTTCGTGCTGGTGGCCTACGCCCGCTTCATGGGCCCACGCATCGAGGCGATGATCGCGCAAAGCGGCCAGACACCGGTCGAACCCGCCACCGCCTATCGTGAAGTGCTCGAACGCGCCGATGCCCGCGAGGCCGAACTGCCACCGCTGTGGCTGTCGATGCTGCCGATCGTGCTGCCCATCCTGCTGATCTTCGCCAACACCCTGGTCGTCGCCCTCGGCAAACTCAACGGTGACAGCACCCTGACGCAGAGCCTGTTCGGTCAGACCATCGCTTTCGTCGGCAACCCGGTCATCGCAGTCGGCCTCGGGGTGGTGGCGGCACTGTATGGCCTGGTGCCGCGGCGCCCGCGTGAGGAAGTCATCGCGCACATGGAGAAAGGCGTGGAAAGCGCCGGCATCATCCTGCTGGTCACCGGTGCCGGTGGTGCATTGGGTGCCGTGTTGCGCGACAGCGGTGCGGGTCAGTACATGGGCGAATGGGTCGCCACCTTGCCGCTGCCGGCGGTGTTGATCCCCTTCGTGATCGCGTCCCTGGTGCGCCTGATCCAGGGCAGCGGCACCGTGGCAATGATCACTGGCGCCTCGATTTCGGCGCCGATCCTGGCCTCGATTCCCGACGTTAACATGGTCTTCGCCGCCCAGGCGGCGGCCATTGGCTCGATGGTCTTTGGCTACTTCAACGACAGCTATTTCTGGGTAGTCAACCGCATGCTCGGGGTCACCAACGCCAAGCATCAGATGCTGACCTGGTCGATTCCGACCACGATCGGCTGGTTCACCTCCCTGCTCACCCTGTTGCTCTTCAACGCCATTCTCGGATAACAGCGCCGGGCACCTGGGCAGGAACTGATAAGTCCTGCCCAGGTTTGCCCCTTGCTCTTAGCGCCAGCTCATTCACCCACAGTCGTTGCGGAGGAACGTGCGCCATATTTGCTCAACAGTTTCAGCGTCACGCCATTCGTCCAGCCAAAACCGTCCTGCAACTCATATTCGCCACCTCCCCCGCCATCTCCCCGCCCGGACACGTCGTACTTCTCTACCAGCTTGTCTTCCTTGCGGTAAAGATTGTGTACCTGTTGCAGGAAGCGAGTGCCAATCTGCTGCGCCAGCGCGGTGTGCCCATAGCGATCCAGCCCCTCAACCGCCACCCACTGCAGCGGTGCCCAACCGTTGGGTTCGTCCCACTGCTGGCCATTGCTGACCTGCGTGGTGGCAATGCCGCCAGGGCGCAGCAGACCATCACGGACTGCCTCGGCCGTGCGATTGGCGTGGTCCGCGGAGGCAAGGCCGGTGTAAAGAGGAAACAGCGTGGCGGCCGTCAGTTGCGGGCGTTGACGGTGCTGCTGCCAGTCGTAGTCCACGTAGAACCCTGCATCGGCATTCCACAAATGCTGCTCAATGGCACGCTGCCGCCGGTCCGCGCGCTGACCATAGGCCTGGACGCATGGCGTGTTTTGCACGGTTTCACACGCCTTGGCGATGGTGCGCTCCAGGTGATAGAGCAGGCTGTTCAGGTCCACGGGCACAATGGACGTGGTGCGTATGCTCGCCAGGTTCTGGCCGTCGCCAAGCCAGCGCGAACTGAAGTCCCAACCACTCTCCGCCCCGGCACGCAGATCACGCCAGACCTCTTGCCTGGGTCTGTTCGAGGCCTGTTCGGCGGTTTTGACATCTTGCAGCCAGGATTCCTGTCGCGGCGTCGAACGGGCATCCCAATAGCGATTGAGCACGCTGCCATCGGCGAGCTTGACCACATGTTGCGCGGCGGCACCCGGCTTGAGCCCCTCAGCGCCCTGCATCCAATAGGCGTATTCCTTCTGCAGTTGTGGAAGGTAACGCCCAAACGCCTGGTCACCTTCGATGTGCGCCTGCAACTGCACCATGTAAGCGAAGAATGGCGGTTGTGAGCGGCTCAGGTAGTAGGTGCGATTGCCATTGGGAATGTACCCGTACGTGTCGATCATATAGGCAAAGTTATCGGTCATCTGGCGCACCTGGGCCTGATCCCCGCTTTGTTCAAGCCCGAGCATGGTGAAGTAGGAGTCCCAGTAGTACATCTCGCGAAAGCGTCCGCCTGGAACGACATAGGGTTGTGGCAAGGGCAACAGGCTGCTGTAGGGCGGCACTTGGCGATAGGTACGGCTTAACACGGGCCAAAGGCTGTCGATGTGCTCTTGAATGGGCGCGCCCGGTTTCGGTGCCGGGCTTTGCGCTGCGCCGGACTCGATGAAGTTGTCCTTCACGAAGGTTTCGAGATCGAAGTCGCTGTTGTCGCGACGAGCCAGGTATTCGGCACGGATTTTCGAGGGGTCGCGGGTGGGCAGTGCGTCGACGAAATGCTTCTGGTCGGTGAACAGTTGGTTGTTCTGCACGGCTTCGAACAACTCGGGATATGCCTGGTCGGGCGGCAGATTGGCCCGTTCCTTGGCATCCATGTAGCCCCAGGTCGCGGGCGGTTGGCTTGAGCAAGCCGCGCACAGCAACGCGGCGAAGGACAGGCTGGTGAAATACAGTGGTCGCATCAGCGGCTCCATCATTTGTCGTTCCTGACAAACGACTGACACGGCCGAACAAACCCGGGTTCATTAAATGTCGCCGAATCGACAGCTGGAACAAGAGAGGCCACACTCAAGTTTTTCACAGGGTCTGGCCCGACCGCCCCAGGTTCAATGCCCCCCGGTTTCGACGGATGACACTCAAGCGCGTATAGGCCCAGCCGATAACACATTAAGTCAACGGCCCCCAGGCCGCGCCGGCACTGCTGGTTGCATAGGGTAACTCTCGATGATTTTGCCGTTTAACCGTCTGCTGATGAGCTGCGTCCTGGTGTTCCTGGCTGCAAGCTCAGCCGTGCCAAACGCTGCCGCAGAGACTGCGCTGCGCATCGTTACGGAAGAACTGCCGCCCTATAACATGACGCAGAACGGGCGAGTGACCGGTATGAGCACCGAGGTGGTCCAGGCGGTGCTCAAGGAGGTCGGCGTAGAGGCGTCCATCCAGCCCATGCCTTGGGCGCGGGCCTACGAACTGGCGCTCAATGAAAGTAACGTGTTGATCTATTCAATCGTTCGAACGCCTGCGCGTGAATCACTTTTCCAGTGGGTCGGGGCCATCGCCCCAACCCAGTGGTACATGTATTCGCTGGCTGAGCGCCCGGTAAAACTCAACTCGCTGGACGATGCGCACGGTCACCAGATTGCCACCGTCAATCAGGACGTGGGTGAGCAATACCTGGTGTCGAAGGGTTTCCGCATTGGTAAAGACCTGCAGTCGAGCAACAAGTACGAACACAACTACCGCAAGCTCAAGGTCGATCACGTGGAGCTATGGATTTCCAACGAGCTCAACGCGCTGTACCTGACCCGCCAGAATGGTGAAGACCCGGATAAAGTGTTGATCCGCTCGCTGCCGCTTCCCGAATTGAGCAGTCAGGATGGCTTGAGCATGGCGTTCAGTCGCAAGACGCCGGCCGCGACGGTCGAGAAATTCCGCTCAGGCCTGGAGACCATCCGCCGTAATGGCGTTTACGACGCCATCATGCGCAAGTGGTTATGACATGGCCGACGATTTTCGGACTGTCCCCATCCATCCGCCAAAAACCAGGACGTTCAGCTCGCTGGGACGGCGTCTGGTGTTGGCCACGCTGGTGTTCTGCCTGTGCTTTACCTTGGCGATGGTCACGCTGCGTACCTGGCAGGCCTGGGAAAACAATCTGGCGCAGATGAATTCCGAGCTGGTCCTGATCGACCAGGTGTTCCAGAACACCCTGGCCCATGCCATTTGGGAAATGGACCGTGAATCGTTGGACAAGCAGATCACCAGCGTTGCGAATGCGGCGCCGGTGGGACGCGTGGCACTCAATATCCTGCGACCCGGACAGGCGCCAGAAATCATCGAGTTCAATCGATATGCCAGCAATGCATCCAGCGTGGCGCCGGTGCTGCATCGCCAGCTCGTCGCGCAGCCCTACATCGGCGCCAACGAAAAGGTCGGTGAACTGACCATCGAGGGCGATAACAACCTGCTTTGGGAACGCCTCTGGGACGAAGCCCGCAGCATCGTCATCACGCAGGTGATCCAGTCGTTGCTGCTGGCCGGCCTGGTCATGACCATGTTCAACCGCCTGGTGACCGTGCACGTTGTCCATATCGCCCGGCATCTGGGGAAACTCTCACCACAAACACTCAACTCCCACCTCAAGCTGCAACGTTCGGTCCGGCGCCAGGACGAGTTGAGCCTGCTCGAATCCAAAGTCAATGCACTGCAAGACAACCTCCACGCCCATCTGGAGCGCCAGCACTCGGACGAACTGGCCCTTGCAGCCAGTCGCGACCAGTTGGCCGAACTGGTCGAGGCGCGCACTTCGGAACTCAAGGCCGCCAACCAGGCCCTCGAAGCGCTGTCGCGTCACGATGCCTTGACGGGCTTGGCCAACCGTCGTTACTTCGATGAACTGAAGGATGTCGAATTCCGCCGTGCGATCCGCCACAACACCCCGCTGGCCGTGCTGATGTGCGATGTGGATTTCTTCAAGATCTACAACGACACCTACGGCCATATCAAAGGGGACGAGTGCTTGAAACAGATCGCCGGGACCCTGCGCAGTGTCTTCGGCCGCTCCGGCGAACTGACTGCTCGCCTGGGGGGTGAGGAGTTTGTCGTGGTATTGCCCAATATCAACGCCAGCCAGGCATGCGAGGCAGCCCAGCGGTTTCGTGAAAGCCTGGCTGAACTTGCACTGCCCCATGGCGGCTCAGCGGTTTCCCCTTTTGTCACCCTGAGCATCGGCGTCGCCGAGCTGGACACCAAAACCATGGATCACTTCGATCAACTGCTGCAACGCGCCGACCAGGCGTTGTACCGGGCCAAACGCCAGGGGCGCAATTGCGTCGCTTTATAAAACCACCGTGTGCTGCGAGGTCTGTATGCACTACCGTCTGAAGCTCTGCTCCTGCTTGCTCCTGGCCCTGATCAGCGTGAAAAGTCACGCCGAGGCGATCGAAGTCGTGACCGAAGACTCGTTATACGCCTACCTGCGTGAAGGCGCGCTCGTCGGCCCGGGCACTCGAATAGCCGACGAAACCTTGAGAGGCGCAGGAATCAGCGATTACCGCATGTTGTTGTACCCATGGGCACGCGCTTACGAAAAAGCGCTGCATGAACCCAATGTGATGATCTTCCCGCTCGATCGCACCCCGGCCCGTGAGCAGATGTTCAAGTGGGTGGGTGAAATCCATCGGGCGACGACCAAGCTCTACAAGCTGCGTGGGCGTGACGGCATCGCCGTTGACAACCTTGAAGACGCCAAGCAGTACACCATAGGCGTGGTACGCAATGACGCCAAGCAGGTTTACCTGCAGCAGAAAGGCTTTACCCGGCTGGTGGTATCGGCGGACAACCACGATAACTTTCAGAAACTGTTGAATCAGCAGATTCAGTTGCTGCCGATGCCCGAGAACACTGCGCGCCTGATGAGCAAAGATGCCCAAGTGGATTTCACCACTCTGGAGGAGGTCTTTTCCCTGGATGAACAGCCCCACCGAGTTCACATGGCGTTTAGCCTGAGCACCCCAGACGAAATCGTCACCCGGGCTCAACAAGCTTTCGCGAAGCTCAAGGCTTCAGGCGAAGTGGATCGGATCATGACTGAAGAGCGTTAGCGGGTAAGCCTAATGCAGTACGTGCAGGCGGGGTGATTTGCTGACGCTGACCCTCCTATGGCAGGCTTGGGTCAGAGCTTTTTTTCGCGGTTCACGCGGTCACTGCAAGTCGGCAATGAGGCCCCTCCCATGAGCAAAGCGCCCTATGTACCGCCCAGAGTCTGGAAATACAACGCCCCGTCTGGCGGCCAGTTCGCCAACATCAACCGCCCTACCGCCGGGCCGACCCATGAAAAAGTATTGCCAGTGGGCGAACATCCGCTGCAGCTCTATTCACTGGCCACGCCCAATGGCGTGAAGGTGACCATCCTGCTGGAAGAGCTGTTGGCGCTGGGGCACACCGGCGCCGAATATGACGCCTGGCTGATTCGCATCAACGAGGGCGACCAGTTCTCCAGTGGCTTTGTCCAGATCAACCCGAACTCCAAGATCCCGGCGTTGCTCGATCGCAGCGTGGAGCCGGCGATCCGGGTTTTCGAGTCCGGTTCGATCCTGCTGTACCTGGCGGAAAAGTTCGGCGCCTTCCTGCCCACCGATCCGGCCGGGCGCACCGAAACCCTGAACTGGCTGTTCTGGCAAATGGGCGCAGCCCCCTATCTGGGCGGAGGCTTCGGGCATTTCTACGCTTACGCGCCCGATAAACTTGAGTACCCCATCAATCGTTTCACCATGGAAGCCAAACGCCAGCTCGACGTCCTGAATCGCCGTCTTGGCGAAAGCCAATACCTGGCCGCAGACAGCTACACCATCGCCGATATCGCGGTCTGGCCCTGGTATGGTCAATTGGTGCGCGACAACGTGTACTCGGCTGCCGAGTTCCTGGCTGCCCACGAATATACCCATGTGCAACGCTGGGCCGAGGAGATCGCCAATCGACCGGCAGTGATCCGGGGGCAACGAGTGAACCGCACGTGGGGTGATGAAGCGAGCCAAGTGCCGGAGCGGCATCGGGCTGAGGATCTGGATTGAAGGGGCCGGGCCGGTCTTTTCCTGTCAGCACCGGATAGCAACCGCGGTGGGCCGGGCGCTATCCGAATCGCTGACCGCTGCGCGGATTAAACACGAATCGTGAATCGATGATTGACTTTTCAGCCATTGAACCTGCAATCGCATTCCCTATGCTGGCATGACTGCTCATTGAGCGCGGCGCATCGTGAGGCCCTCCCGGCGCGCCTTCCGATCACTCGCGAGAACCGTCATGAAAGGCCCCAGAACGCTCTACCAGAAGCATATAGATGCCCACACCGTCTGTACGCTGGACGACCATGGCCATGTGTTGCTCTACATCGACCGCCAGGTCGCCAACGAATACACCAGCCCCCAGGCCTTCAGCGGCTTGAGAGAGGCGAACAGAACGGTATGGCGCCCGTCATCGACGTTGTGCGTGGTCGATCACGTCAACCCGACCGCGCCTGATCGCGTCGCGGCCATGCCGGATGCGGGTGGCGCGCTTCAGGTTTCTTACTTCGAGCAGAACTGTCGAGACTTCGGAATCGAGTTGTTCGATGTCCTGGACAAGCGACAAGGCATTGAGCACGTGGTTGCCCCTGAGCAAGGCTTCATTCTTCCCGGGATGGTCGTGGCCGCAGGTGATAGCCACACAACGACCTATGGCGCGCTGGGCGCCTTTGGTTTTGGTATCGGCACTTCGGAAATTGAACACCTGCTCGCCACACAGACGTTGGTCTATAAACGTCTGAAGACCCTGCGCGTGAATGTGCACGGGCGGATGGGCGCAGGCGTCACCTCCAAAGACATCATCATGGCCTTGATCCGCGACATCGGTGCGTCCGGTGCGACGGGCTACGCCATCGAATTCTCCGGCCCCACCATTGAGTCCCTCAGCGTCGAAGCGCGCATGACCATCTGCAACATGGCCGTAGAGGCCGGTGCCCGTGGGGCTTTCATGGCGCCGGACGAAAAGGTGTACGCCTACCTCAAAGACAAACCGCGAGCCCCGAAAGGGGCGCTATGGGAGCAGGCTGTCGAGAAATGGAAGACGCTTTATTCCGACCCTGGAGCGCATTTCGACAAGGAAGTCGAACTCGATGCCAGCGCGTTGGAGCCGATGGTGACTTGGGGAACCAGCCCTGACCAGGCCGCGCCGATTGGTGAGTGCGTACCGGATCCGCGCCTGGAGAGCGACCTGATCCGCAGGCAGGACCTGCAGCGTGCACTGCGCTACATGGGCCTTGAGCCGGGAACCCGACTGGCCGGGGTGCCGATCAGTCACGCCTTTATCGGCTCCTGTACCAACGCGCGCATCGAGGATCTGCGCGATGTCGCGCGCATCGTTCGGGGTCGCAAAGTAGCGGCGAGCGTGCGCGCGATGATCGTACCGGGTTCCACGCTGGTGCGTGATCAGGCACAAGCGGAGGGGCTGGCGCAGATCTTCAAGGATGCCGGCTTCGAATGGCGCCAGTCCGGCTGCTCGATGTGCCTGGCGATGAATGATGATGTGCTGTCGCCGGGAGATCGCTGTGCCTCCAGTACCAACCGAAATTTCGAGGGCCGTCAGGGCGCCGGAGCAAGAACTCACCTCATGAGCCCGGCGATGGTCGCCGCCGCAGCGATTTGCGGCCACCTCACCGACGTTCGTCAACTGTCCATGGAGAGCTGAAATGCAGCCATTCACCATCGTTCGCGGTATCGCCGCACCGCTGCCCGCCGCGAATGTGGACACCGACGTCATCATGCCCAAGCAGTTCCTCAAGGGCATCGATCGCAATGGGCTGGACCGCGGGGTCTTCTTTGACTTGCGTTTCCTGGCCGATGGCGTCCCCAATCCGGCGTTCATTCTCAATCAGGCCCCTTGGGATCACGCCAGTTTCCTGATCACCGGACCTAATTTCGGTTGTGGTTCCAGCCGCGAGCACGCGGTCTGGGGGCTGAAGCAATTGGGTATACGCGCACTGATCGGCACGAGTTTCGCTGGTATTTTCTCCGACAACTGCCAGCGCAATGGTGTTCTGCTCATTCAGTTGAAGGAGTCAGAACAGCAGGAGATCAGCCATCTCGTTGGGTCACCTGAAAACTCGCAGATCACGATCGATCTGCATGCCCAGCAGATTCACCTTCAGAGCGGAAAGATAATTGGGTTCGAGATGGACCCCTTACGTAAAAAAGCGCTGCTGGAAGGTCTCGATGCGATTGGTACAACGCTTGAGCACACGTCACGAATCCGCGACTTCGAGGCACTGCACCATCGTTTGAACCCCTGGCTTGCCTGAGCCTCGAGCGAACAAGGGCCTGCATCCTGCGGGCCTGCGGGGCCGGACAGAACTGCCGTCAGGCGCGGGCCGTCTCCGGTAGCCGCAGCCTTTTCAAATAGCTCTCCAGAAACTCCACGCACACGCGAAGTTTGGCCGAATCCGCCAGCCTGGTCGGATACACCGCCCAGACGTTCGCGCTTTGGGTGTAATCGGGCAGCACGCGGACCAGCTTGCCTTGATCCAACAGTGGCTGAACATCCCACAACGACCGCAGAAGCACCCCGCGCCCAGCCAAGGCCCATTGCAGTACGATTTCTCCGCTGTTGGATGACAATCTGCTGCTGACCCGTACAACCTCATCGCGGTTGGCCTGATTCAAATGCCACACACCGAATGGATTGTTCCGCTCCTTCAGGACCAGACAATCATGATGAGCAAGATCCTTGAGAGTGATCGGGACCCCTCGCCGCTCCAGGTAATCCGGTGTGGCACAGAGCACTCGGTGGTTACTGAGCAGCTTGCGGCTGATGTGATGGCCCGGCAAGTCGTCACCCACGCGGATCTCCAGATCAAAGCCTTCGGCAACGATGTCTACCACGCGGTCGAACACATCCAGCCGCACCTCCAGTTCCGGGTAGATCGATGACAACTCTGCAATCGCAGGGGCAACATGATTGCGCCCAAAACCGAAGCTGCTGCAAATGTGCAGCAGGCCACGAGGGGCTTGGCGAATCTCGGTGAGCTCACCAACGAAATCATCCATGTCGTCGAGAAAGCGAATCGCCCAGCGCTGGGTTTTTTCTCCCGCTTCAGTCAGCGCAATGCGTCGAGTGGTGCGATGCAAAAGCCGCGTGCGCAACGTCTGCTCGAGCACGCGAATCCGTTTGCTCACGAAGGCCGGCGAGAGCCCAAGCTCATCCGCGGCACCGGCAAAGCTGGATTTGCGAATGACGGTCAGGAAGACCCGAAGGTCCTCCGGCAGAGGCGTTTGAACACGAAATGTGTTTTCTGGTGTCATGACTGCCCGGCCTGCTCCACTTTTTTGCGAAGAATAGCATCTACTGATCCGCCCCCCGTCAGCTTATGCCCAACCCGTTCGGCAGCCCCAGGGAGATGGCCGGGATGTCAGTGATCACGATCAGAACCAGCAGCAAGGCAAACTTCGAGAGACGCCTTCGGCCACCCCGAACGGGCGACCGTGGCTGGGGAACTTCAGTTGGATTGGTTGGCCGCCTGGGCCGCTTCGATCAGTTCGGTACCGATCTGCGTTTCGAAGGCTTTCCAGGCAGGACGCACGGCGTTGCGCCAGGCATCACGTTGCTGTGGGGTCAGGCTGATGATCTCGCTCTTGCCCGAATCGATGATGCCCTGCTTGGCCTTCTGATTGAGCACCTCGGCCTGCTTGTTCACTTCGACAGTGACCTCATCGATGATCTGCTCCAGCTCATCGCGTACATCTGCCGGCAAACCATTCCAGAATTTGGTGTTGGCGATCAGCAGGTAGTTGCCGATGGCATGGTTGGACTCGGTCATGTACTTCTGCACTTCATAGTATTTCTGGGAATAGATGTTCGACCAGGGGTTGTCCTGAGCATTCACCACCCCCGTCTGCAGGCCCTGGTAGATCTCGGCGAACGCCATCTTGCGCGGCACTGCGCGCAATGCGCTGTATTGCGCGGCCTGCAGGTCAGAGGGCTGCACGCGGAACTTCTGCCCGCGGGCATCACTTGGCTTGACCAGCGGCTTGTTCGCGGTCAACTGGCGCATACCGTTGAGCCAGTAGGCCAGCCCGGTGATGCCCTTGCCTTCCATTGACCTGAGCAGCGCCTTGCCTTTGTCCGACTGTTGAAAGCGCTGCGCTGCCGCCACGTCGTCGAACAGGAACATCAAGTCGAACAACTGCAATTGCTTGGTGTACTGCTCCAGTTTCGAGGGTGCCGGCGCCAACATCTGCACCTCACCCAGCAGCAACGCTTCCATCTCCTTGCCATCGCCGTACAACGACGAATTGGAGTAGACCTGCACTTCGACTTTACCCGGCAGGCGCTCCTCCACCAACTTCTTGAACATCAGGGCGCCCTGCCCCTTGGGCGTGCTGTCGGCGGTGATGTGGGAGAACTTGATCAGAATCGGCTCGGCGGCCTGGACAGACAACGCACCGACCAGGGCAAAGCTGGCAAGCACCCCGGTCAGGCCACGACGCACGGATGGATACTTCATGGTGAGCTCCTATTGTTTTTGTTCGAGCGTTGGGGACGTATCCCCCTCAGTCCGTTTGGACTCTACCCCCCGTCCCTACGCCACTGAAATTCATATTTGAACAATGCTGCCTTCGGCTTTCACGAAGGCTCGACCATGGAAGCCTCCCGTTGTTCGCTGCTCATCAGGTGTTCGAGCATCTGGCGTGCCGTCATCGACAGCGCTTCCAGGCTGCGCACGGCAATCTTCAACTCGCGACGCGCCCAGGGATCGTCCAGCGCAATGACCTGCACATCGAGCGCCGGCAGATAGGTCCGCACGGCAAGCTCCGGCAGGATGCCGATCCCCATGCCGGTGTGGATCATCCGGCAAATGGCTTCGAAGCTGCGCACCTGGATACGCAGGCGCAGTGGCGTACCCAAATGACGCGCTGCCTGTTGCAGCAGGCCGTGCAACGAGGCGTCCTGCTGCAACCCGATGAAGTCGTAGCTGACCGCTTCGTGCAGGCTGATGCGGCTGCGCTCGGCCAGCGGATGCGCGCGTGGAGTGACCAGCACCAACCGATCGTGGCGGTAGTTGAACACCTGCAGTTCATCGGCGGGCACATGGCCGGCAAAAATGCCGATATCGGTAAGCCCTTCGCGCACCGCACGGATGGCTTCGCTGCTGACCCGCTCTTCCAGATCGATTTTGACCTGCGGGTGCAAACGGGTAAAAGCACTGAGGTCCTCGGGCAAGAATTCGATCACCGCCGAGGTGTTGGCGTGAATGCGCACATGCCCCTTGACCCCCTCGCTGAACTCGCTGAGGTCGGCATTCATCTGCGCAAGGTTGTCCATCATATTGCGCGCGTGATGCAGCAGCGCATGCCCGGCCGGCGTCAGTTCGACGCCCTTGGGCTGGCGGTAGAGCAAGGCGATTCCCAGCTGGTTTTCCAGGTCGCTGACCCGTTTGCTCACCGCCGCCAGGGCCAGGTGCTCGCGCTCGGCGGCCTTGGTCAGGCTGCGCTCATCGGCGATGGCGACAAACAGCTTGAGGGTGACGAAATCGATACGACGCATAGGCGCGGCCTCCTGTCAGTCGTGTATCACGACGTGCAGCACGATGAAGAACAGTTTCAAGGTTCTCACAGGTGGTACTTCGCAGGATACGAAGCCTGGCTTGGTCATTGATCAATTGTTCAGTCCATGGGCCTGAGCCATCCTGCCTGACAAAGAACAGCGCACGACCCAAAGGTGCAGACATGACAGAACAACACGCAAGCAGCATGGCGCTGCAGGGCCTGAAGGTCCTGGAGATGGGCCAACTGATCGCCGGCCCGTTCGCCAGCAAGATGCTCGGTGAGTTTGGTGCCCAGGTGATCAAGATCGAGCCGCCGGGTGTTGGCGACCCGCTGCGCAAGTGGCGCAAGCTCAAGGACGGCACCTCGCTCTGGTGGCATGTGCAGTCACGCAACAAGCAGTCGTTGACCCTCAACCTGAAAGCAGCGGAAGGTCAGGAGATTGTTCGCCGGCTGGTGGCCGAAGCCGATGTACTGGTCGAGAACTTTCGCCCCGGCACCCTGGAAAGTTGGGGACTGGGCTGGGACACGCTGTCGAAGATCAACCCGCGCCTGATCATGCTGCGCATCTCCGGCTACGGGCAGACCGGTCCCTATCGCGACCGCCCCGGCTTCGGTGTCATCGGCGAGGCCATGGGCGGCCTGCGTCACCTCACCGGTTATCCGGGTCAGGCACCGGTACGGGTCGGCATCAGCCTGGGCGATTCGTTGTCTTCCCTGTATGGGGTCATCGGCGTGCTTCTCGCTTTGCAGGAGCGCCAGAACAGCGGCATGGGCCAGTTCATTGACGTGGCGCTGTACGAATCGGTGTTTGCGATGATGGAAAGCCTGGTGCCGGAGTACGACGCCTGCGGATACATTCGCGAGCCCGCCGGCAGCGCTCTGCCGGGTATCACGCCGTCCAACTCCTACCCCTGCAACGACGGGCATTTCGTACTGATTGCCGGCAATGGCGACAGTATCTACAAACGATTGATGCACCTGATCGGCCGCCCGGATCTGGCCGAGGACCCGCGCCTGGCGCATAACGACGGACGCGGCGAACATGCCGAGCGCATCGATGCTGCCATCGCCGAGTGGACCCGGCAACGCGACCGGGACCAGGTCCTGGAAGCACTGAATCAGGCGTTGGTGCCGGCCGGTTTCCCCTACACCGCCGCCGATATCGTCAAGGACCCGCACTACCTCGCGCGCCAGATGATCGAGACCGTGCAGACCAGCGCCGGCGCGCTGAAAGTGCCGGGTGTACTGCCCAAACTCAGCCGCACCCCAGGGCGTCTCGGCGCCGGCGGCCCGCAATTGGGCGAGCACACCGACCACCTGCTGGCCGGTCTGGGCCTGAGCGGCGAACAGGTCCGCGGCCTGCGCGAGCGCGGCATCATCTGAACAAGGACGCGCCTGCAAAACAGCTTGCGCTCCTCACCGTTACCCGGAGAACCGCCCCATGAGCAAACGCCTGTACATCCAGGAAGTCGTCACCCGCGACGGCTTCCAGAGCGAAGCCCAGTTCATCCCCAGCGAAGACAAGATCGCCCTGATCGATCGCCTGGCACAAACCGGTCTGGCGAAGATCGAAGTCACCTCCTTCACCTCGCCCAAAGCGATTCCCAGCCTGCGCGATGCCGAAGCGGTGATGCGCGGCATCCGTCGCGTGCCAGGGGTGGAATACAGCGTGCTGGTGCCCAATGTGAAGGGCTGTGAGCGGGCATTGGCCTGCGAGGTTGACGAGATCAACCTGGTGATGTCGGCCAGCGACAGCCACGGCGTGGCCAACCTGCGCATGACTGCCGAACAATCGCTCGAGCAGTTCCGCCAGATCATTGCCGTCAGCCAGGGAAGCGGCGTGTTCATCAATGCCTCGTTGTCGACCGCCTTCGGCTGCCCGTTCGAAGGTCAGGTCGCCGAAGCGCGGGTCCACGGGCTGATCCAACGCTTGCTGGACATTGGCGTGCAGGGCGTGACCTTGTGTGACACCACTGGCATGGCCGATCCGGCGCAGGTCGCGCGCATCTGCCGTGAAGCCCTGGCGCGCTGGCCGCAGACCCCGTTTACCCTACACTTTCACAACACCCGAGGCATGGGACTGGCCAATGCCCTGGCGGCACTGGACGCCGGTATTGATCGTTTCGATGCCTCGCTCGGAGGGCTGGGCGGCTGCCCCTATGCACCTGGCGCCAGCGGTAATATTTGCAGCGAGGATCTGGTGCACATGTTCCAGCGCATGGGCCTGGACACCGGTGTCGACCTGGACAAACTGCTGGCGGCGGCGGCCACCCTGCCAACGCTGGTCGGTCACCCGGTGCCAGGGGCAATTCTCAAGGCCGGCAAGTCCGACCGACGCTATGCAAAAGCTCAATAGATACCAAGCCGGTAGCCTCGGGCCGAGGCTACCGCGCCGATAGTCGAGCGCCTCACCGCCCCCTCCAGAATCGGCCGATATTGTTATTGCGCCCTGCACAGACCATTCAAATCTGCTGGCTTTATAGCCGGAGCAGCTGCCTTGTAAGCTCCCTCTCGATCCCCATTGGCGACAAAGCCGGTGAGTGATTGCCGATCATCGATCCGGTTTGAGCGCGCCGGTATCCGTCGCCATCGGTGTCTTCAATGTCGCCACGGATCTTCTCTTCGCAGACTGGGAGTCAACGATGAAGCTACAGGTCAATGAACGCGAACTGGAGGTGGATGCGCCCGCCGATATGCCGCTGTTATGGGTCATTCGAGACCTCATGAACATGACCGGCACCAAGTTCGGTTGCGGTATGGGCCTATGTGGCGCCTGCACCGTGCATATCGACGGCTCGCCCCAGCGCAGTTGCATCACGCCGGTCGGTGCCCTGGCCGGTAAAAAAATCACCACTATCGAAGGGCTGTCAGCCGATATCAGCCATCCGGTTCAGCGTGCCTGGACCGAACTGGATGTGGTCCAGTGCGGCTATTGCCAGTCCGGTCAGATCATGGCCGCCGCTGCATTGCTGACCAGCAACCCTGCCCCCACCGACGCCGACATCGATCAGGCCATGGCCGGCAATCTATGTCGTTGCGGTACGTACCAGCGCATTCGTTTGGCAATCCACCGGGCCGCCGAACTGAGCAAAGCCTGACCCCATCCTCTCAGCCACCTTTCAGCCAGGGAGTGCTCTGCAATGAATGCCATGATTGTCTCTTCTCGTCGCAGTTTTCTTAAGTCCGGCACCGTGCTCGGCACTGGCCTGATTGTCGGTTTCACGGTGCCCGCTGGCAGACGCCTGATGGCGCAAGACCTGGAGTCCGCCGAATTCGCGCCCAATGCATTTCTGCGCATAGCCGCGGATGACAGCATCACCATTTTCCTGGCCAATTCCGAGATGGGTCAGGGGGTCTGGACCACCCTGACCCTGCTCATCGCCGAAGAACTGGACGCGGACTGGAGCACACTCAAGGTCGAGCATGCGCCGGCCGCCGCCGTCTATGCCAGTCTGCGGCGTGGGTTTCAGGGCACGGTCGGCTCTTCCAGCATTCGTGATGAGTTCGAGCGTTATCGCCGGGCGGGCGCAATGGCGCGGGCGCTGTTGATCCAGGCAGCGGCCATTCGTCTTGGCCAGGCCCCCAGCGCATTGCGCACAGAACATGGAGAGGTCATCGCCGGCAACACCCGTCTGCGCTATGGCGAACTGGCCGAACAGGCCGCCACGCTCCCGGTTCCAGATCCAGCGACGCTGCCCCTGAAAGATCCGGCAGCCTGGACGCTGATCGGCAAGGGCGCCTTGCGGCTGGACTCGCCAGAAAAGATCAGCGGTCGCGCGAAGTATGGCATCGACGTCCAGTTCGAAGGATTGCTCTGCGCCGTGGTTGCACGGGCGCCGATGCTTGGCGGCAGCGTCCGCGCCTTCGATGCGACCCAGGCCAAGGCCCTGCCCGGCGTACGCCATGTGGTTCAAGTCCCCAGCGGCATTGCAGTCGTCGCTGATCACTACTGGGCGGCCAAGCGCGGGCGCGATGCGCTGCAAGTGCAATGGGAAGCTGCAAGCGGCACCGTCATCCTCGACAGCGACCAGCAACGCCAGGATTTAACCGCCCTGACCCACACACCAGGTGAAGTCGTCACGCAACGCGGCGAGGTGGAGCAAGCCCTGAAGTCTGCCCGCAAGGTAGTCGAGATGGCGTACAGCGTGCCCTACCTCGCGCACGCCACAATGGAGCCACTCAACTGCACCGTGAAGCTCAGCGACGATGGCTGCGACATCTGGGTCGGCAGCCAGATGCAAACGTTCAATCAACGAACCGCGGCAAAGATCACCGGTCTTGCCCCTGAGCAAATCCGTATTCACACCACCTTCCTGGGCGGCGGTTTTGGCAGGCGTGCCCTGCAGGATTTCATCGCCGAAGCGGTGGAAGTCGCCAAGGCTGTGAATGTGCCGGTGAAAACCCTCTGGAGTCGCGAGGATGATATGCAGGGTGGTTACTACCGGGCAGCCTTCGCCCAACACCTGCGCGTTGCCTTGGGGGCGGACGGGCGACCGGTGGCCTGGTCGCAAACCACGGCGGGGCAATCGATATTTCCGGATGCGTCGGGCATTCACCCGACGTCTGTCGAAGGCATGAGCGACTCGCCCTACATCATGCGCAGCCCGGCCTATCGGGTCCAAGCGCACGCCCCTCGGTCAAACATTCCGGTGTGGTATTGGCGCTCCGTTGGGCACAGCCACAACGCGTTCGTCATGGAGAGCGCGGTGGATGAACTGGCACACGCCGCCGGACAGGACCCACTGGCGTATCGCCGCCTGCTGCTTGAATCGGACCCACGGCACCTGGGCGTGTTGAACCTTGCCGCCGAACGCTTCGGTTGGGGGCGCACGCCAGCACCGGGACGCGGCCACGGCCTCGCCGTGCATCAATCATTTGGCAGCTACTGTGCTCAAGCGGTGGAGGTTACCATCGAAGGTGGGAATATCCGCGTTCATCGCGTGGTGTGCGCGATCGACTGCGGCATCCCGGTCAACCCTGACAACATCAAGGCACAGATGGAAAGCGCTATTGTCTTCGGCCTCAGCGCAGCGCTGTTCGGGCAGATGAGCATCAAGGAGGGTCGTATCCAACAGTCCAACTTTCACGATTACCGGGTGCTGCGCATCAACGAAATGCCGCAGATCGAGGCGCATGTACTGCCCAGCACCGAGAGCCCTGGCGGTGTGGGCGAACCCGCGACGCCCCCCATCGCTGCGGCCGTGGCCAACGCGGTCTTCGCCCTGACGGGTCAACGCTTGCGCGAACTGCCGTTGCGTCCATCGAGCAGTACATGAAGCGAAGGCCTTCAGGTCAGCGGGCCAAAGCGTTCGGCATACAGGGCGCTCACCCACTCGACAAACACCTTGAGTCGTGGAGAGAGCTGGCGGTGATAGGGATACAACACCGAAATCGGGAGTCCGGGACTGGGCCAGCCACCGAGGACCTCGACCAACTCCCCTGACGCCAGGTATTGCTCCACGCGAAAGCGCGGCACCTGGATCAGTCCACAGCCGTTCAACGCACAGCAACAGTAAGACTCGGCGTCATTCACTGAAATCCAGCCCCCCGGCTCCAGCTCGACCACTTGGCCGTCAATGACAAAGGTGAACGGGTAACGTATGTCATGATTGCTGGCAAAGAAGCCCACGGCCTGATGTTCAGCAAGCTGCTGTGGAAACATAGGCGTGCCGTGTTCGGCCAGATAGCCGGGGCTGGCACAGACCACTTCAGGCATCAACGCCAGCCGCTTGGCCACCAGCGACGAATCACGCGGGTTACCGGCACGGACCACGCAATCGACGCCTTCGCTCACCAGATCCACCAGCCGGTCGCCGCAGCTGATGACCAGGTTGATTTGGGGATAGCGCCGATGAAAATCCTGGATGTTCGGCAGGATGATCCGAGTCGCATGGGTCCCGTGCAAATCCAGACGCAAAGTGCCGCGCGGATTCGCCACGACCGTGCTGAGTGAAGACTCGGCGTCCTCCAGATCTGCGAGCACAGCCTTGCATCGCTCATAGAAGGCCTGACCGTCGAGTGTCGGCCGCACCCGCCGGGTTGTACGCTCGAGCAGACGCGCACCGAGCTGCCGCTCCAGCTCCTTGATGGCCAGCGTAGCTGTGGCCCGCGGGATATTCAGACCGTTGGCGGCACGAGTAAAACTGCCTTGCTCGATGATGCGAATGAACAGTTGCAAGGCATCGAATTTATCCATCGTGTGACGCCCTTTTATTGGTGAGAGATGAACAGTCTTACCCGCGATGCCTGACTAATCCACCCCATCGAAGCAATCAGTATCACTTTCACGACGGTGCAAGGTCCAGCGTGGGCCGATTGTTTATGGGAGGTGAATGGTCATGGCAGCCCCGTCGATTTATCCATCGCCAGGAAGACACCACACTGTCCTCGTCAACCTTTTGATAAACGACTCCAGGACATCATTCAGATGAAACCGACATCTCACGCTCCCAATGCTGAACAGCCCTCGAAGCTGGTCGTCCCGGCCCTGGGTATTTTTTATCAATGGGGCGAGCCTCTCGCCTATGCAATGCTCCGGTTATGCCTGGGGATCATCATGGTGACCCATGGCTTGCCCAAGCTGTTGGGAACTTCACACGGCTCGATGGCGGATCCCATGGCGGGTTCGATTCACTTGATCGCAAACGTCCTGCACCTGCCATTCCCCGCGCTATTGGGCCTGTTCGTCGCCTGGCTTGAGGGTTTGGGTGGGTTGCTGCTGGCGCTAGGATTGGCCACCCGGCCGTTGGCGGTGGCGATGGCCATACAGATGGCGGCGATCGCTTACATCCTTGGCCCGAACTGGCCCTGGATAGACCGTGGCATCGAATACCCGGTGTTGATGGGCTTTCTGTTCACTTACATCGCCTTCAAGGGGGCCGGTCGTCACTCACTGGACCGCCTATGGGGGCGTGAATTCTGACGTCTGCGCGACGCTTATCGACCGGCATCGGCTGACAGTCGATAAGCACGGCGGTTAAATGAGCAACGGATTCACCCGTGTTCAATCATCGTTGAATGGAGCGCTCGGATTCCTTTCACCCGGCGCCCCAGGCCGCTGGATCGTGGCGCAGTTCGAATCATAGCCCTGCCCCTCGAGTTGGGCGCGTGCAAAAGCAAACGCTTCATTCAACGAGCCATGCATCACCCCATCATGCCCCAATCCTTCATAGGTTTGCCAGGTGACCTGGTTTCCAGCCGCGCACAGCGCCGCCGCCACCGCGTACTGTCGTACCGGGGTGATGGTCTCATCGGCCTGGCCGGTGGCAATCAGCAATGGAAAAGCGATCGTTGCCTGGGGCATATCGGTCGTGGGCGTGCGCAGTGCGCTCAACGCTCGCGCACTGATGGTCAGCAACTGCGAAAACGAACCGATTTTCAGCTCCCGCGACTTGAGGGCAATTTCCCGCGTACAGCTTTGCCGGGCAACGTCGAGAAGCTGCAGCCCTTCAGGCGTCAGTAGGTCGTCTATTCGGGGCGCGTTGTCGCGTAACCCGCCAGTGGCCAACGACAGGAAGATCGTATTGGAATGGCGCGCCTCAAGCGCGATGGGCCCGTCGGGGAATGTGCTATTGGGCGCTGTGATAACCGCACCGAGAATATTGAGTTCAGGCGCATAGCTGGCGGCGAGTATCGACGCGCCCAGAGCGGCGCCGCCCCCCTGGGACTGCCCCGCCAGGAACGTGCGGTTGGCAATCACACCGGGCTTGAGTGCGCGGGCGGCACGGACCGCATCCAGGACAGAGCTGCCTTCGGCCTGCCAGACCGTATAAGGGTGAGGCCCTGGCCCACCCAGGCCTTGATAATCAGTGGCCACGACGGCGAATCCGCGCTCCAGCCAACGATTGATGTACGCAGCGTCACGCGCTCTGAACCCGGTCCACGAGGGCGCGCATATGTCGGCGATCCCCAGCGTACCGTGGGCCCAGGCCAAGAGCGGCCAACCTTCAGACGGAGCAGGACCGCTCGGCAGGAACAGCGTGCCGCTGACAGGCACCTGGCCTGAGTGCCAACGCTGGTCCGTGGAACTGTAGAGCATGCGTATGGTTTGCGCCGCGGCTGGCACCCGCTCCTGCGGTTTGAGCGTTTCGCTCCTCAGCAAGACACCGGGAACAGTGGGCATTGGATCCTGCCAGCGATAAAACGCAGAAAGCTCCATATCACCTGCGGCACGCCCGACCGGAAGTTCACCGGCAGCCATTGCGTTGAACGCAAGGGTCATGATGCTCCCAAGACAGATCCGCGTCACAAGTGAAGAAGCAAGGGTTCGAAGAATCAGCATTTAGCGTTCGCCTCATGATGAAGAAGGCCCCAGCACAATGGTCTGGAGGCCACGAGAGTCAGTGTTCAGGATCAGGATGACTGGCCGGACGGCGCACTACGCCAGTGCCTGACGCAACGCAGTGGCTTGGGTGAAAATCACATCCCGTACGACAGGTGCAACTTCATTGAATCGCAGGAACCCGTGGGTCATGTTCGCAAGGACTTCCAGGTGCGTCGCCACACCGGCAGCGTGCAACTTATCCGCCAGCTCACAGTTTTCGTCGTACAACGGATCAAGTTTTCCGACGATCAAGCGCACAGGCGGGAGCCCAGCCAGATCAGCGGTGATCGGCTGCACCCGCCAGTCATCTTCATCCTCGGCCAGGTAGCTCGCCCAATAAGCGCTCATCGTTTTGGCAGACAAGTTTTGCCCGCCATACCCACCGAGTCTCTGCCACGAATCGGAAGAAACGCCTCGGGAATAGGAGCCGTAGTACAGCATCAGCTGTCGCACCGCATCCATTCCAGCGTCGCGCAGCGCAAGGGCGGCGCCCAGGGCCAGATTGGCGCCCGCCGAGTCCCCACCCAGGGCATACCCCCGCACAGGACAATGAGTGATTGTCCCCAGGTTGATGACCCTGCTGACTATCGACACCACCTCGTTAAACGCCACTGGAAAACGGTATTCCGGCGAGAGGGCATAGCCGATGGACAACACCGCCAAGCCGCTGTCACGCACCAACTGGCGCAGAGGAGCGTCCCAATCGGCGAGTGCTCCGTGTCGAAACCCGCCGCCGTGACAATAGAACAGCAGCAAGGGCGTCTCATCGTCTTCCGGCCAATACAGCTTGCACGGAACAACCCGACAATTGACCGAAAACTCCAACATGCGCTCGCAGGACAAAGGCACACTGGGTCGCGACGCCCATGCGCTGATTCGTTGCAACTGCGCGCGAACCTTCTGAATCTCTCCTTCGACGACAGGAAGCAGACCCAGCTCGCGTAACGTCGCCGCGACGCTGACCAGGTCTGGATGAACCTCGTTAGGATCGACGAGCACCACGTCTGTCCCCTCACCGCCCACTTTCGGGTTGTCGCACTTCTCACCGAGCCTGGACATCGCCACCTCTGATTATCGGTTGTCTGCCGCCACGTTGAACAACGGCGCCATTAAGAGCCTGCCTTGATGAATGGCTGGCGCTGGTCATTGTTCGGATTCCAGGATCGCGTCCCTCACCATGAAGGCCCATTGCGCGCCGTGCATATCACGATCCTGCAGAGCCCCCTGCACCACGGGACGCGGCAGGCTGATCTTGATCACATTCAATGCATCGATCCGAAACACGCTGATCGACTCGACGGTCCGGCGAAAGAGCTGAGCAATGGCCGGCGCTTGCAGTTTCGGTTCGCCCGCCAGCTGGGCAAAAACATCCGAGTCCTGACAAAACACATCAATGGTCAAAGAAAAGGGGCCGGCGTTCTTGGAGCGGATTTCGTAGCCGAGTGCTTCCATGGTATTCATCTCACGCCGCCTCAATGGTTTTCATGTCAAATCGAAAAGGTGCCAACGGATTCGCCACGACCATCACATGGCTGAGCACGAACTCATAAACCACTCCCCGGTCCATCGAGGCTGGAGAGAATGGAAACGCATGGGTGGGCAGGTCTTTGTCACCTGGCAACGGGAAGTGCAACAGGTAAGGATTGAGCAAAGCGACGATGTCTTTCGTGCGTTCGGCAGTTGCGGAAGTCGCCAGGGCCATGACGCCTATTTCCACTGGGGTGGCGGATCGCGATTCAAAATCCCCCAACGCCGCGTTCTTGCCAATCGCGCGAAACTGCAGGTCGTAGTCGCCCGATCCGATATTCAGATGTTTTTCTATTCGCTGGCGCATCACCGAATCGAGACAGGCGAGCCATTCATCGAAGCGCTCAAGGTACTCGGTGTCCCGGACAATACTCATGACAACCGATTGAAACCCGCAAGGCGCCGCACCTTCCAGCTTGACGGTGTAGTCTTCACTGGGTTTCCAGATCGAGCCTTCTACCCGCACCGTTCGCTCGTCGATCGCGGTGTACACAGCCCCCTCGACATCCAGCACACCACCCGGCTCGACGAGCACGTAGGGATTGCTGTTCTCATAGAGCATGTGAGCCATCACCGATCGTGGCGTAAGCCGGGCACCCTCACCAATCGCCTCGATGGTGAATCCCGTTTCGTCAATGGTTGCCATGACCACGGCCTGGGCGGGTGTGGTGGTACAGGATGCGCCACATTCTAGAATCTTCCCGGCGTGCCAGGCGGCCCCTGGATGCCCCCCTCGCATGATCGGGAGCGACGCCATGACGGCGGTGTCCGTGGAGCGACCGGCCAGGATGATGTCCGCGCCTTCCTGGAGCGCATGAATGAAGGGTTCCACGCCCATGAGCGCGACTATTCGAGAACAGCGATCCACCAAGGCATCATCAATAAAATCAAGCTGCAGCGGTTTGATCCGCTTCTCCAAAAGTGCTGTTTTCACAGAACTTGCTGGCTGCTCGCTGTAGATGCCCGCGATACGTACGGTCTGCCCCAGCTCTGCCGCGACCTCCTCACAGAGCCCGCGCATCAAATCGACACCCGCGTCGGAACCACAGGTTCCGCAGCTGCCAATGATGAGCGGGATCCCCAGCTTTTCCCGGGCCTGCATGAAGACCCGAAGCTCTGCGCGCAATATCGAAGCAGAAGACTTCGTCGTGCCAGTACCGAGATAGTGCGGACCCGAGTCGGTGGACCCCGCATCCATTGCAATCACATCGGGACATTCCAGAAGCGCCTTCTCAAACGCATCTCTCGGGAATCCGGTGCCGATTGCACCCGTTGGCGTAAGCACCTTGATCTTGACGTTCATGTATTTTCCTTTGCAACGGTATGTCGACGGCCGTCTGCGATGACACAGTGCCCAGGCGGGCTCCGCCCTTCCAGGACCGCCACCACACACTGGGCTGCAATTAAATTGGTGCGATTCAAGCCTTCCACCGTAGAGGCGCCGGCATGGGGGGTCACGACCACGTTGGGAAGTTTGATGAGCTGCTCTGTCACTGCCGACAGTGAAGGGTCGGACTCGCTTTCGAACACATCGAGTCCTGCCCCGGCGATGTCTTCCTGTTGCAGGGCTTTCAACAGATCCGCGTCGCGCACCAGGCCACCTCGGGCGGTATTGATCAGCACGGCGCCAGCTTTCATCGACTTTAAAGCGCGGCTGTCAATCATTCCCCGGGTCTGCGGGTTAAGGGGGGCATGAAGCGTAATGAAGTCACTTTCCTGAAACAGGGTCTCCAGATCTACGAAGCAGCTCTGCCCCCCGTTGGCTTTTTGTGAACTGTCTGGGCGAGGGGCATAAATCAGGGGTTTGACTTCGAACCCGGCGAGGCGCAGCAAGACGCCTTTGCCGATTCTGCCCAATCCGACGATTCCGACCGTTTTGCGATACAGGTCACCGCCCAAGGGAATGCTCCAGTCGTTGGCAGACAGCCCCGCCTGACATTGTTTTAGCTTGCGACACACCGCGAGCATCAGCGCAATCGTATGGTCAGCGACACTTGCATCATTTCCACCGACGGCGATCGTTGCGACCTTTCCGGCCGCTTCCACCGCCACCGTATCAATGCGCTCATACCCCACGCCACGGCGGGAGATCACCTTGAGCCGAGGGAGCGAACCGAGCAGGCTGGCCGTCACATTCGCGTGCCCTAAAATCCACCCGTCAGCGTCAATCAGGAGGTCGATCAATTGCCGCTCACTCAAACTTCCGTCGGCAACTCCCGGCGCAAGTTCTGCGATGATGACTTCACAACCGCAATGCTTGAGAAAATCAAGGGTCGCCGAATCAAAAAAACGTTGTGTGACGACAACCCGATGACGAGTTTTAGGCATCGCGCACCTCCCGACATAGTTTAAATAACCCGTATTCCATGAGCACACTCCACTCAAAACGCATAATCCAGGTACACCCGGGCTTCTGAGCCATTGACAACGTTATTGGGTTGGGCGGAAACAAGCGCAACAAAATCCTGGTCGATTCTGTAATCGAGATAAATCAAACCAACGGAAAGGCCGGCGTACTCTTTGTCATCGAATCGATAATAAATGCGGTATTCGTTTTGCCTTTCCCAAACATCCGTCTTCTGACCACTGAACGGGTTCACGGCGTCAAAGTTTCCCTGCTTATAGAGCGCCATGACTTTAAACCCGTCCAATGACGCCCCCAGCAGCGAAATACCGCCCAGGTCGTACTCCGCCCCTACCTGCCAGGTTCTTTCACCATGATTGTTGAAATCGTTGCCGGAACGGGTCCACGCATCCATTCTCCCGTCCACGTTGTCCGCGTGGTCGAAATAGGCATAGCCCAGGTTGCCATTGCTCAGCTCGGCGTGTGTCTCGGAGAAGGAAACACCCAGGCGCAACTTATCGAGCAATAAGCCAAGGTTGACGTTTAACCACGTGGCCTCTTTATCATAGGCCGCGTCACCGGCGGACCAATCTTGCTCCCACAGTCGTCCCGCTTTTTGGAACTGATAATACTGAGTGTCTAAAATGATCCCTGCCGTTTCACCGATAGGTGCCTGCAGGGTCAAGCCATAACGGGTATTTTCATTGAAGTCCTTTGACACACCACGGGCATAGCTCAACTCAACGGCCTTCAGATCGTAGTTGACCCCATAGGTGTAGACGTTGCTTATTTCCTCACCCGACTGGCTTAGCAGCTTTCCGAACGCCTGCCTGTCCCGCGGAGAGCTTCGATCGATATAAGCCGCTTCGAAAGCCATCGTTCCGGGCAGCGGCCCGATGCCCATGTCAGTCAAGTTGAAATGGGCACGCGCGCCCTGATAGGAACCCGGCACGAGTCGCGTGTCATTGCTGACCAGGGTGCCCGCGTCAAATCGACCTCGGCCTATTTGTGAGTCTGCGTTCCATCCCTCGCCGACGTGGCGCAACTTCAAGTAACTTTGCCCGACTTTTGCAAAGCCACCGTTAGAACCATCGTCATTATCAAACAGGTCGCGGCTGTCCTGCTCGGAATCGATCATTGCCACACCGTACAAGGATGCATCAAAGCCTACGACGCCGCCCCAGTAGTTAGAGTTGTAATCCAGGATCGCGCCGACCCCTACCCCACCTAATTCGGAGCCGGTCGAAAACCCGCCGAAGCTGTCCTCAATCAGGTCGTTGGATATTCGCGTATTGATGTACATGGATCGAAGATAAGCATTCAACTTGCCTTCATGCTGAAATCTATCCGGATAGCTGATACTCGCAGAAAAACAACTGCCCGATGCAAACAGCGTAGCGAGATATGTCATTGCGACGGCTTTAGTCGATTTCATGATCACCTCAATTATTATTTTTATTTTTTCAATGAGCAGGCGTGAGCTGGCACTGCTTTAAACAAGCAGTGCAGGGATACAGGTGGATCTTTAAATAATTGCTCTTGTAACGATGGCCGTTGCTATGAGCGTAAGGCTGCTGCCGATTGCCCACAACAAGCAGTATCTTTGCATCTCGCCCATGTCCCGCTGGATAATCCCGCTGATGAGATAAACAGCGGCAACGAGTGGACTTAATGCGTGAACCGGTTGCCCCAGCACCGAGGCGCGGGCGATATGCATCGGGTCGATGCCATATTCCGCGCCCGCCGCGCCAAGTACCGGCAAGATCCCAAAGAAGAACGCGTCATTGGAGAGCAGGAAATTAAGCGGCAGCGCGACAAGGGCGGTAATGATGCTGAAGTACTGCCCGCCGCCATCAGGAATCATCTGCACGATCCGCGCCGACATCCCATCGACCATTCCCGTGCCGGATAGAATGCCAGTGAAAACCCCTGAAGCGAATATCAGGGCAATGACCGTCAACACACTGTCGGAATGAGCGGCGATTCTCGCTTTCTGGTCCGCCAAACGTGGATAGTTGATCAGCAACGCCAGGGAAAACCCCACCATCATCACCAGGGGTAACGGTGCCAGTCCTGTACCCATGGCGTACATCAGCGCGGCCGTGAGTGCCAGGTTGACCCAGAACAGCCTGGGGTTTTGCGTGGCCGATTCGATAAGGGGTAGAGGCAGCTCTTCAGACACAGTGTCCTTTGCCATGGGCGTCCACCCCAAACGGCGTCGCTCTTTGCGGCCTATCCACACTGCCACGATGAACGCGTAGGCCAGACCTGCAAACATGGCGGGTACAAGGCCCAGGAATATCTCGCTGACATCCAGATGCAGCGCGCTGGCAGCCCGTGCTACCGGCCCACCCCAAGGGATGATGTTAACCACCGTATTGGTCAATAGAAGCATCAGTGCAAGGATGAGCGGGTTCATCCCAAGGCGAAGGTAAAGCGGCAAAAACGCCGTTGTCACGATCAGCACCGTCGTAGCCCCATCCCCATCGAAGGAGATGACCGACGACAGCAAAGCGGTGCCGAGCACCACACGAAGGGGGTCGTTTCCCACATAACGCAAAATCCGGCGAACCGCGGGTTCGAACAGCCCGGCGTCGAACATGATTGCGAAATACAGGATTGCAAACATCAACATCAATGCCGTTGGTGCCACTTGCTGGACGCCTTCCATCACCATGCCGCCCAACTCCGGTCCGGCGCCGCTGGCCAGCCCGAAAGCGATCGGGATGAGGATGAGCGCCGTCACAGCAGAAAGTCGCTTGCTGATGATCAACGCCATAAACGTGATGACCATTGCGAAACCTAACCAAGCCATGCCTATCACCTTTTCTTGTTTTTTTTATCAATGTCGTAGCAAATCAATGTGAACGACCGGCCACTCCCGAGGAATCTACATAGGGGAGAAAACCCTGTAAATCTTGATTTTTTTCGTCAACATCCCGCAAATACTGGGGCAAACGTGGTCGTTAAAAGATATCTCAGGGAAGTTGGTCGGATTTCGATGCCCGCGTCCGTCGGTCCCTCTGTGTAGACCGTCCATTGCTGACTCCCTTTGAAAACACGACGAAATGGATATCCTGGTAGACATTGACGCAAGGCAGGTATATTTAATGAATATGTACAACCCCCCATCAACCTGTTCGGATCCGTCATGCCTGATCAAGAAGACCTTTACCTTTCGGCAGAAGAAGCGGCTGGAATGCTGGGGGTCAGCCTTCCAACCCTTTATGCCTACGTCAGCCGGAAGAACATTCGGTCCGTCAAGATCGCCAATACGCCCAAGCGTCGCTATTGGGCCGAAGACATCCAGCGCTTGGTGAAAAGCCCCGCGGGGCACGCTGCAAAGCGCTCGTCGTCATCGGACAGCGCCATTACATTGATCACCGATGACGGCCTCTTCTACAGGGGGCACGACGTCGTCGAGCTCGCCGACCACGCCACGGTCGAGGAGGTCGCCGGATTGATGTGGCAGGTGCCATCGGCCTTCGGACCGTCGCTGCCGCGCGCGCCGAAGGATAGCGTCAAACTGCTGAAGATCTATGAGCACATGTCAGCGCCGGAGAAGGCAATTGCGCTTTTCCCGCTGGTTCAAAGGGAGAACCCCAAAGCCTTCGATCTTTCCATCGACAGCTATGCACGCACCGGCGCCGATGTCGTGAGATGGTTTGCCGCGTTGGTCGTGGGCGCGACCCAACCAAGCACACAACCCTTGCACGAATTCATTACCCAGGCCTGCGCAGCCCCGCCAGCCCACGCCGATCTGATCAGGCGTCTTCTGATCCTCAGCGTCGATCATGAACTGGACCACGCCACTCACAGCGTTCGCGTTGCCGCCACGACCGGCGCCACCCCCTACTACGCAGCGATCGCGGGACTCGCGGCCGCCAGGGGTCATAAGATCGCCTATGGCAGAAACGAAGCCGCCAGCAGGATGATCGAGGAAATCTGTACAGCTACCGATCCCACCCAACCGATATTGCAACGGTACAGTCAGGAGGGGCACATCATCGGGTTCGGACCTAATGTCCACTCAGTCAGTGACCCACGTGCTACCAATCTGATGAAAGCGTTGACCGCTGCCTTCGAGGGCGACCCCGAATTTGCCAAGCTGCAGAAAGCTTTTTCGGTCGCCTCGGAACTCGTCGCATACCCCCCGGAGTTCATTCTCCTGGTGAGTTTCATCGGTAGAAAGCTTGGGTTGCATCGGCAGGAAATCGCACTGGCGGGTGTCGGAAGATTGATCGGCTGGATAGCCCACGCCAGCGAGCAATACAACCAGCATCATGACGCTCGCCCCCGCGCTCGGTACACGGGGACTCTGCCAAGAGCGACCCACCTCGCCAGTGACTAGACAGAAGCAACCATGGCCGCAAACAGCGATGTGAATTCGGATTGGTGTTGAAGTTCAGCCACATACCCAAGCACCTTGGCCTGCGCCGACTCTTCAAGATGAGGTGAGGCCATCCTCCTGAATTTTCGTTCAAAATCGCTATCGGTCATCGGTGTTTCGACGGACCCCGGCCCGCTGATCATCTCGCTTACGACGATTTCGCCTGACACCAGCGTGGCGCTGACCCGGTTGGCAAGATGACGCGGAAACAACGCGGTGAGCGCGCCATCCTCCACCACGCTGATCTTGCCCATCAGGGCAACCACCATGGGATCAGCCATTTTTTCCGGCGAATAAGAGTCTATGGTGATGTCACCGTCGAGCAGCGCCCGGGCCACGTTGTAGGGCAAGCTGTGATCCGCCGTCTCTCGCGTTTTGGGCAACCATTTTTCAGGGGTGTCAGCCAACACTCGACGGTTGAACTCGGACGTTTGGATAACGATGCAAGCGATATCATCGAGATCGTCAATCCGGGCACGTATGTCCAGGGCTGCCCACACCGCGGTATGCAGCTCACCGTTGGTGGGAAAGGTCTTGGTCAGGGAGCGCCGTATAGCGTAATCACCATTCTCGGGCGTACCAAAACGATCCGTATCCAGGTCGAACGGGCCTGAGACCAATTTAAAGAACCCCATGTCCCCCTCGAACACCGGCGACGGGCCTGTCATGCCGTGACGCGATAGCTGGGCAGCGAAGATCGCATTACGTGCAGCGTTTGCGGCCGAGCAGCCCTTCCAGTCCGACAGGGATCCACTGCGAACCTGGCGCATGGCCAGATGAGCGCTCAACGCTATATTGATTGCCTGTGCGGTCTGCGCCACATCCAGCTTCATCAGACTGGAAGCCGCCGCGGCCATCGCCACATTTATGTAATTGACGTGGTCCCAGCCGCGCTTGTTCAGGCTGGCCGCGTCCTGCAGTCGCATCTGGATCTCATAGGCCAGCACAATGGCCGAAATGAGTTCTGCCCCGGTGGCCCCCTCGGCCTCTGCTAGCGCCAGGCAGGCCGGAATATTGTCACTCGGATGGCCCGGCTCCAGCCCCATATAGCCATCGTTGTAGTCCAGGAAACGGACCATCACGCCATTGGCAAACGCCGCTATCTCTGGCGTTGTTTGGATAGTTGTTCCGAACACGCTGGACGCCTGCGCGGGATTGGCAACCGCATAACACACAGCGGCATTCACAGGCGCCGCTCCGTAGGCCCCCAATATGCACGCCAGACTGTCAATGAAGCGCTGTCGCACCAACGCGATGATCTCTTCGGGCAGTCGCTGATGCCTGAATTTATGCGCGTACTCTGCAAGTTGCAGCGCAATAGTCGTATTGCTCATGGTTGCCTCTGTTCTGCACCAGGGTTGGGTCTGCGCCGATGGCGGCGACGGCATCACCTGTTGCCAGGTGACGCGTGCGGTTCTCAGTCCAGAATGACGTCGAGTAAACGTACGTATTGCTGGCCGGCATGCATGTCGCGCTCCACCATCCCGCCTTGCGGCGTAGCGCGAGGGTAGGAAATCTTGACCATTTCCAGGTCAGCAACGGGAATATGTTTCACCCGTGCCGGATCGGTGCCATAGAGCCTTGCGAATTGCGCCGATGAAAGTGCTGCACTTTGTGAGTAACGCTCAAAGTTTTCACGCCCGTCAAAAAATATATCGAAGGTAATCCAGAACGGCCCGGCTTGTTTGGATCGAACATGTCGGCATACATCACGCAACTTAACCATTAACTCAACTCCTTCACAGCCAACGTTGACTCGGAAAGATCGATCCATTGAATACGCACCAACTCAAATGGGTCCTCCAATTGCACTACGTGATTTAACTTGAACTCATAAATCTGACCGCGAGGTATATCAGCCGGGGTGAAAGCAAAGCCGTAAGAAGGCAATTCCTTGCCCATTACGCTGGGGTAGTGAAAAAAGTAGGGATTGCATGCTTGGGCAATCGTATTTGCCATTTCTTGAGTCGCTGCTGTGGCGACAAATAGCATGCCTATTTCCGGCGGAGGCAAAGTTCCAACGGGGGGGTTTACGCCGGTGACGCCGTTCCAGCCATACATTCGCAGCGAGATATGAAACTCTCCCAACTCCTGCGGCGGGATGGATTGACGGGTCCGGGTGTACAGGGCTTCCAGCAGGCGGTCATGAAACCCATCAATATCATTGAGTACATCAGGGTCCTGGATACCCACTAACATGATTGTCTGATAGAGCCCGGCCGCGGCGCCCTCCAGCTTCATTGTGTAGGGCATCGTCTCCCATTCAGACCCTACGACACGAACGGCTCGCTCGTTCAGCTTCTGGTAGCGCGCTTGTGCGACGTTCAGGATACCGCCGGGTTCCACCAATCGAAACGGGTCGCTATTTTCATAAAGCATGTGTGCAGAGACGCTATGGGGCGTGCACTGATTGTCTTTACTTAATGGCTCAACGTCGAAACCCTGCGCATCAACGCTGAGCAATATTCCCGAGCCCAATGTCGGGTTAACGGCGCACTGGACACCGCACTCCCCCGTTTTGCCGGCATGCCAGGACGGCCCCCAGGGCGCGCCCTTCCAGATCGGATAACAGGCAATGACCGCCGTGTCGGTCGAACGACCCGCCAAAATGATATCGGCGCCTGCTTCAAGCGCGGCAATGAACGGTTCTACACCCAGCGCCGCCACAATGTGTTCACAACTGTCCACTGTAGCGTCATCGAGCTCACCGTGAGGCGGCAGCGGTTTGATACGCCCCTGTGCGTTCAACTGCTTAACGGTGTCCCTGTCCTGTTCACAATATATGAGCGCAATCTTTGGTGTGACGCCCAACTCTCCTGCAACCTCCAGGACTATATCGCGCGTCCAGTCCAGGTTGAGATCGCCACCGGCCTGTCCTGCCGTGCCGACAATTATCGGCACCCCGGACCAGGCCTGCGCCTTCATTAATATCGTCAAGTCGCGTTTGACCGCCCCGCGGTTATTCTTCGATTTTCCAAGTGCGAGATACGCTGCTCCACTATCGGTAGAACCGGCGTCCGTGGCAATTGCTTGCGCACCGGCCACCAGTCCATAAATAATTTCTTCTTCACGAACGCCCGCCCCTAATGAACCACAAGGAACGATCACTTTGACGCAACCTTCAAATACCTGCCCCATAAAACCCTCTTCCGATTCACTCAGTCAGGCAATAATAAGGGCTGTAATCGTGTTGACAAGTGGACAAAAATTATCAATATAGGCCCGTTACCCAATGGGTTGCCGGGCATTCTTTCCGAGCATTCGCCTCCATTAATTCGCTGACCGAAATATACTTTTATCGATTAAGTTCAACACCGCTGAAAGTTCGTCTGAGCCTGCACACTTTTCAGAATAAAACTTTGATCTCCAGCGCATTCCGGGAACGCGATGACCGGCAGGACTCATGCGATGATGAACCACCCCGCGCACTCCCGCCGCGTGGCCTTTTGTGTACTCCGGGTTATGTTTCGACGGCGCTGGCGCTGGCGGCCACTCCCCGTGCCTGCTGCTGGTTATCGGCATGCTGTCCCAATTGCCATCCCAGATAGGCCCACAGCAGCGCGCAGCCCGCGCCGATCAGAGCCGCCAGGCCAGTGCCCTGCCCCAGCATGTCGAGCAGGCTCTTGGCCCAACCGCTCAGCGCATCACCGCCGCGATAAACCACGGTGTCGATGAAGTTCTTGGCCTTGTACTTGCTCTCGGCATCCAAGGGTGCGAAGAGCATTTCCCTGCCCGGCCGGACGAACGCGTATTCACCGATTCGCCGCACGATCATCAGGGCGGCAAGCAGTGCGAAGCCGGGGGCCAGCGCAAGACCCACGAACCCGATGCACATGAGCAGCGGCACGATCGCCAGTAACGCACGCACCCCCAGCTTCGGCGCAATGCGCCCGGTGATGAACAGCTGAGACACCAGAGCGCCAGCCTGCACGATGAAGTCAATGGTGCCGAAAACCCGGACCTGCGCCTCACGACTCGGAAAATGTTCGGCCACCAGGCGCGCCTGCTCGAAGTAGAGAAAGGTGGTGACCGTCGCCAGTAGCACGACGAACCCGGCGATCCCCAACAGGTAGGGTGACCTGAGCACCGCCGTCAAACCGCTGAACGGATTGCCCTGCAGTGGCTGCCCGGGGCTTTGCGTCGGTGCCGCACCAGGCCGCCCAGCCCCGCCCTTTTCGCGCCAGCCCATCAGCGCCCGCTTCAATACAAATGTGACACCCAGCAACAGCGCGGCCAGAAACATCAAGCCCGAGGCACCAATGGCCTCAATAAGCGCCGCGCTCAGGGCCGGCCCCAGCAGACCGCCGATGCTGGCGCCGGCAGCGATGAAGGCAAACAGCCGCTTGGCCTGTTCACTGTCGAATACATCCGCCATCAGGCTCCAGGCCACGGACACCACGAACAGGTTATAAACCGATATCCATACGTAGAAAGTACGGGCGAGCCAGACGCTGTCCGATTGAAACTCGAACAATTCAACGAACATCAGCAAGTTGATCCCGAAGAAGCCGTACACCCAATCAACGAGGCGCAGGCGCGGGACCCGGGAACTGACCCAGGCAAACAACGGAACGGCCGCCAGCATCACCAGGAACGTGGCAGTGAACAGCCATTGCAGATTCTCCACGCCCGCCGCGATGCCCATCGATTCACGTATCGGGCGCAGCATGAAGTAGCCGGTAAAGAGGCAGAGAAACAACAAGAACCCGCACAGCGCCGGACGCAGCTCATCGTCACGGGCGTTCACGGCAAGGCTCAGTCGATGCAAGTAGGAAGGCGCACTCATGGAGACTCCTGGAAGGCGACAACAGGCAAGAGAGTGGGCACGCAACGGATTGCCGTGCCCAAGGCATGATCAGCGGTAGGTGACGCCGGTCAGTCGCTCGGAGACGGTCCAGAGCCGTTCGGCATCCGCCTCATGGGTGGCGGCCGGCGGCATCCTGGCGAAGCCCAATGGGCCGCGTTTTTCCTCGTCGCCGGTGGGGCCGTAGTAGGCACCGCCAACCGCCTCAGGCGCGGTGGCGGCATACAGCGTGGGCAGCGCCCCCTGGGCAGCTGAATGGTATACGTCGCGATCCTTGGCCCATCGCTGGCCGAACTCGCTGTTCAGACCCGGACCACGCGCGACCAACTCGGTGACGGCGACGCCTGGATGCGCAGCGATGCTGCGAATGTTCCAACCTGCGGCCTCGCTGCGCTGCTGCAAGGCAAAGGTCCAGTGCAGGATGGCCAGCTTGGACTGCGCGTAGGCGGCCAAAGGTTGGTACTGCTGCTCAGCCTGCAGGTCGTTGAAGTTCATTGTTCCGCGAGCCGCGGCGATGCTCGAAAGGCTCACCACGCGAGCGTCCTGGCTTTGCCGTAACAACGGCACCAGCAGGCCGGTCAGTGCGAAGTGCCCCAGGTAGTTGGTCGCCAACTGGAGCTCGAAGCCATCCGCGGAGGTACCCCGCTCCGGAGGCGCCATGACGGCGGCATTGTTGATCAACACATCCAGGCGCGGCAGTCGCTGGTTCAGCCGCTGGGCCAGGCTGCGCACCGATGAAAGATTGGCCAGGTCCACGGCCTCGAACTGCACCTTGGCGTCGGGTACGGATGTTTTGATTTGCGCGATGGCCTGCGCGCCACGCTCCGGGTTGCGCGCAGCAATGATGACGTCGGCGCCGGCCCGGGCCAGTGCCAGTGCGTCCTCGTACCCCATGCCGCTCGTGCCGCCGGTGATCAGGACGATTCGACCTTCCTGGGAAGGCATGTCGCGGGTCGACCAGTCCGGTTTCGGCGCGACGCGACTGGACGCATCGATACTGACCGCGCTTAGCAGCACGGCGCCAACGGTCAGTGTTCGAGCCAGCTTCACCAGTCGGCTCAGGTTATTTGAAAGGCCCGTTTCGGTTGCTGCTGTTCTGATGCACATGGTTGAGCTCTCTATTTGGATGAAGAACCAGCACTGCCGAACGGTCACTGGAGCACGCACACCTCAGACTGCTTCAGAAAGCTGACGCGCTCTGTGACCCCTTGTGTATTCACGTAGGTCATCTTTGCGCGCACGACCTCGCACACCCGCGACTCCGGTTCTTCAATGCGGATGACCCTGGCGATATCCAGCGGCATGCCATATTCGTAGGCAGGCACATCCGCTTTCTCTTCGGCGAACAGAGGCAAACCGCTCAGAGTGATGAATGCCAGAAGACTGGCGATCGACACGTTTTGAATGTTCATAGTGGACTCCACGACTGTCCTTTACCGGGATGGTCGTAGCACTCTAGGGGGAGGTGACTGACGTCAAGGTGACTGCTGACTGACAGGAAGATGTCAAACGCCGGCGAGCCACGCCGGCCATCGGTTGACGGCGACTAGCGGGCTGCCTGGCTGGTCAGGGAGAATCCGAAGGTATTGAAGCCATCCTTGCTATGGGCGAACACACGGCCACCGTGCATGGACGCTACTGCCCGCACAATGGAAAGCCCCAGGCCATGGTGTGCGTCGCTTCGCGCCCGGGCGACATCGGCGCGATAGAAACGCTCGAACAAGCGCTGCAGGTGCACCTCGTCAATGGGCTCACCCGCATTGGAAACACTTACCTTGGCCTGCGCGCCAAGACGTTCCAGGCTTACAGTAATGGTACTCTGCGGCACCGCGTATCGCGCCGCGTTTTGCAGCAGATTGGCCAAAGAGCGGTGAAAAAGGCGTCGGTCGATGCATACGCGCATGTCGCCTTTGATCACCACGTCCAACTGTTTGTCGTGCAAGACAGGCTCCAGGTATTCCACCGTCTTGGACGCCTCCTCGTAGAGCGAGACATCACTGAGCTCGGTCGCACGCTGCCCGCTTTCGGCGCCCGCCAGGAACAGCATGTCATTGACGATGGTGCCCATGCGCTCAAGCTCTTCCAGATTCGATTGCAGCAGATCCTGAAGCTCAGCCACATCACGCCCGTGGGCCAACGCGACCTGGGTCTGCCCGATCAGGTTGGTCAGCGGCGTTCGCAGCTCATGGGCGACATTGGCATTGAACCCTTCGAGCTGGCACCAGGCGGCCTCCTGGCGAGCCAGGGCCCCGTTGAACGACACCGCCAGTTCCTGTAACTCGTCGGGCAGTGCCTCGGTGTCCAGTCGCTGCTTTGAATCACCTGGCGGCAGGCTGTTGGCCTGACGGCTCAGGCGCCTGACCGGCCCCAGGCCGAAACGCGCGATCCAGTAACCCAGCAGCGCGACCAGTACGATGCCCAGCGCCGAAGTCAGGATCAACGTCTTGGTGAAATGGTCCAGGGTCTTCATGAACGGCGTTGAATCGAGCCCCACGATAAAGCGCAACTCCGGGCGGTTACCCATGGCAGAGATGGTCTTGACTTGCAGCACCATGGGACGATCCCGTTCAGGTATCGCCATGCTGAAAAATCCATCCGGGCGCTTCGACCAATCCTGGCCGTCCGGCATCGCTCCGCCATAGCTGTAGGCCGGGTCGTCAACCAGGACCCAATAACGCACCCGCTGATCCGTGGGCGTCAGGCCATCGAGCTTTTCACGCAAACCGACCCAGAATGCCGGTGAATCGTATTTTGTGAGCACGGGATCAAGTACGGAATGGCGCAGGATCAACTCGTTTTGCATCTGATCTTCGAGCGATGTCTTCAATGAGCAGCGCAGCAGCGTCGCGCTGATAGAGATGATCAGCAAGACCGCCAGCGCAAACATCAATGCCAGCCGCTTGGCTATCGACCCCTTCATCACCGGGTACTGCCTTGACTGGCATCGGCTTCACGACTTTCCAGTACATAGCCCATGCCCCGGACCGTATGCAGCAGTTTGCGCGAATAAGGCACATCGACCTTGGCCCGGACGCGCTTGATCGCAACCTCGACCACGTTGGCGTCACTGTCGAAATTCATGTCCCAGACCTGCTCGGCAATCATCAGTTTGGAAAGAATCTCTCCCTGGTGCCGCGCCAGAAGGCTCAACAGACAAAACTCCTTGGCCGTCAGATCCAGCCGCAGCCCGGCTCTGGTCACCTTGCGCGCTTGCAGGTCGACCTCCAGGTCGTCGATGCGCAGATGGGTCAGGTCAGCCGTGTCGGCGGTGCGACGACGGATCAATGCCTGAACGCGGGCGACCAGTTCGGCAAAGGAAAAAGGTTTGCCTAGGTAGTCATCAGCACCCTCGCGCAACCCGCGAACGCGATCATCCACCGTCCCTCTGGCCGACAACATGATGACCGGGGTTTTCTTCTGCTGGCGCAAACCCTCCAGCACGCTGTAACCGTCCTTGCCCGGCAACATGACATCCAGGATCACGACGTCATAGTCCATTTCCAGCGCATAGTGCAGCCCATCGATGCCGTTACTCGCCACATCGACAATGTAGCCGAGCTCACTCAGGCCACGATGCACATAGGAGGACGTCTTTTCTTCGTCCTCGACGATGAGCAAGCGCATCAGGTAACTCCTCTCGGGAAGCGGGACAACCGGGCAATCAGGGATCCAGGTTTGGGTAATTTTTGCACACGACCTGCAAAGTAGCCTGTAGCTACCCTCCACCAGTCTAGACAATCAAGGTGTCCGCAAACTGACCGCTTGCTGACATTCTTGTCAGAATCGGCTGACAAGCATATTCAAAGGGCTGCAGGGCACCGGTGCCCACTATCGGATAGGGAATCCTTGGCGACTCTTACCAGGAAGGGATCGATGTCGGTTGATGGGTAAGTGTCCAGTAAGAAGAACTTTTCGACGATAGGGTCGCTTTCATTCTATCGATCTGGAGAACCCCATGCATTGCACGCCCCTGTCTACCGTTTCAAGTGCGATCCGGTTGACTGCCACCACCCAAGCCTTGGTGCTCGGTCTGTGCTCATCCATGGTCGCGCTCGCCGCTGAGTCGGCAAACGCCGAGTCGACGTCATCCTGGGGCGTTGGCATCGGGGCGGTCAGCAGCCAGCAGCCGTACAAGGGCGTCGACCGTGAAACTCAGGCCATACCATTGATCTACTTTGAAAATGACTACGTACGAGTATTCGGCCCTACCGCCGAGATCAAGCTGCCGGGTTTCACTCTCAACGACTCCCAGCAACTGGATCTGAGCATCGTCGGTGAATACGACTTCAGTGGTTATGACGACGACGATGCCCGCTTCCTGGATGGCATGAGTGATCGTAAAGGTGGCTTCTGGGCCGGCGCCAAGGTGCAGTGGCGCAACCCTCTGGCCGATGTCAGCGCCCAGTGGCTGACGGACGTATCGGGCAACAGCAAGGGCCAGCGCTTCACCCTGGGTTTTGAGAGATCCTGGCAATGGGGTGAACACCTCACCCTCACGCCACGAGTGGCGGCGATATGGCAGGACCAAAAGTACGTTGATTATTATTTTGGTGTTCGCGAAAGTGAAGCTCGCATTGATCGAGCGGCCTATGATGGAAAATCCGGCCTCAATACCGAACTTGGCGTTCGTGGAAATTATATGTTCGATGACCATCATTCCGTGTTCCTTGACGTCAAGGCCACCCGCCTCGCCGATGAGATCAAGGACAGCCCGCTGGTAGACCGCTCTACTGAAAACAGCGTGCTCTTCGGCTACCTGTACCGCTTCTGATGAGTCGTATTCTGCTGGTCGAAGACCACGAGCGATTGGCGCATTTGGTGTGCAAAGGCCTGGCGAGCGCCGGCATCGCCGTCGATGTGGTCAACCGCATCGATGGCGCGTGGGCGGCTATCGGGCGGGTCCCTTACCAGGCGCTGATTCTTGATCGCGGCTTGCCGGACGGCGACGGGCTCGTCTTGTTGCAGCGCTTGCGCAACGCCGGGCTTGGCTTGCCCTGCCTTGTTCTCACGGCGCGCGACGCGCTGCACGACCGTGTCGCAGGCCTGGATGCTGGAGCAGATGACTATCTGCCCAAGCCATTCGCCATGGATGAGATGGTCGCGCGTGTGCGGGCGTTGCTAAGGCGTCCCGTGGACTGTCGTCCACTCGCGCCGAGTCATGGTGACCTGAGCCTGCAACCCGATACCGGCGTCATGTGTTGTGCCGGCCAAAGCATTCCTCTCGCGCCGGCGGAAATGCAGATCATGCTGTTGCTGTTGCGAAAGCCAGGAGAAATCGTGCGTCGCGCCGCGATAGAAGCGGCAGGCTGGGGCTTGAGCGAAGCCGTGACGCCTAACGCACTGGATGTGGCCCTTCACCGGATCCGCCGCAAGCTGCTTGCCATCGGCTCCCGCCAACGAATCATCAACCTCAGAGGTCTCGGTTATGCCCTTCGTCAAGAGAACGTGGCGCAATAGCATCAGCTTCAAGGTGCTGCTCGCCTACGTGGTCGGCGTGGGGTTGAGTATTCTGCTGATTGCATTAGGGGTGCTCGCGCTCGTCACCTCAAAGAGCGATATTTTATTGACCACCGACGTCGCCGAGCGCACCCATGAACTGGCCGGCAAGCTCCAGTTCGATGCCACTGGCCGGCCCAACGGCTTCGACAGCAGCGAGGGTGACCGAGTCTGGACCTTCGATAGCCTGGGGCGGGAAATCGGCCACCGCGTGCTGGATTCAACGGGCAATGTGGTCCTGACCTCCACCGACGCGACGTTCTGGTCTTCAGTCGCATCGAATCCTCCATCGCAACAACCGAGATTCAAGTTCGAACGTGAAGGCATCGTCATGTACGCCGCCACCGCGGCTGTCGAGCACCAAGGCAAGACCTGGTATCTGCAATTTGCCGCCAGCGAAAGGCTAATGGATTTGCTCCATGGGGGATTTGCCTTGCCATTCATGGGGGCCGGGATCGCGCTGTTCAGCCTGGTGCTGCTGTTCGTCTTCGGCGCCTGCGCTTATTTCACGTTAGGCTACACCCTCAAACCCTTGCGTGAAGTGTCGGAGTCAGCGGCGGCCATCTCCCCTCGCTCCCTGCACTCGCGGTTGCAGGTAAAAACCGTGCCGTCCGAGGTCGAGCCGCTGGTCACCAGCTTCAACCAGGCGCTTGCGCGCCTGGAGCGAGGTTATCGTGTCCAGCAGGAGTTTCTTGCAACCGCCGCGCACGAGTTGAAAACACCGCTGGCGCTGATTCGCGCGCAAATCGAACTGATGCAAGACAGTCACGCGCACAATGCCCTGCTCGATGATGTGGCGCACATGACACGGCAAGTCCAGCAACTGCTGCTCCTGACCGAAGCCAGTGAGGTTCAGAATTACAGTTTTGCCACAGTGGAAATAGCCGATGTCGCCAGGGAAGCCTGCGGCTATCTGCAGCGTATGGCCGAGGCCGTCGACGTACGTCTTGTTCTGGTTGACGAAACGCCTGAAGGCGGCCAATGGCAGGCCGATCGAAGCGCGCTCTTCACGTTGCTCAAGAATCTGCTGGAAAATGCCATTCAACACGCCCCCCGCGGTACTGAGGTCAGGATGCACGTCAGCGCGGGCGCACTCAGGGTGCGCGATTGGGGCCCCGGCGTTGATCGCGAGCAATTGCCGCACCTGTTCACGCGCTTCTGGCGTGGGCCACATCGCCGTGATCATGGCGCGGGGCTTGGCCTGACGATCTGCCAGGAAATTGCCCGGGCCCATGGCTGGATGCTGTCTGCAAAGCGCGCGGAGCCGGGCCTGCTGTTTGAGTTGTCTTGGCCGTAGCGGTTGGTTGACCCTATCCGGGTTTGAGTACCCGCGCTCGGGCGAACACCCCCGCCCTCGCCCCTCAGATAAACGCCAGGGTAGCCCGAGCATCCACGATAGCAGCCAGATGCTGTGCCAGCCTGGACGGCAGGTAGTCAAAAAAGAACCCCGCGCTTTGCAACTTGCCGGCGCGTAGCGGATCCGTTTCAGGCAATGCCCTGGAGACCCGTGCTGCCCGCGCCCAGGACAAGGCCAGCAGCGTTACGCCACACAACTGGAGGAAATCCCCTGCGATTCGATAGGGGTATTCGCGGTCTTCTCGTGTCCGTTCGACCACGTCCTCGACCACAGCCGCCAGCGAGTTGCAGAGATTTTCCAGGGCCGCGGCGAACCCTTGGCACTCAACCCAGTCGCCACCCAGCCGCGCCTCTTCGCGCAGCTGCGCCAGCAGCAAGCCAAACGCCTGGCCATGGTCTCCCAGCACCTTGCGCAGCAGCAGGTCATTGGCCTGAATTTCGTTGCTGCCCTCATAGATCATGGCAATGCGGCTGTCACGCAAGGTCTGCTCAATGGCGAACTCGGTGACATAGCCGTAACCGCCGAACACTTGCAAGGAGCTGCTGGCTTGGCGGAAACCCTGTTCGGTAAAGAACGCCTTGATGATCGGCGTCAACAGCTGCGCCAGTTGACTGGCATGCTGCCGGGTCTGTGGATCCACGGCATGTTCGGCCTGATCCAGCAAATGGGCGGCCCAATAGCCGATGGCTCGCATGCCTTCGCTGGCAGCGCGCAACTCCAGCAACACCCGGCGCATGGCCGGATGATAGTGAAGCGGGTCGGCAGCCTGCGCTTGCACCCCTTCGGGTCTCAGCGGTGCGCGCATCTGCAAGCGCTCGGCGGCATATTTCCTCGCGTTCTGCCACGCCACTTCGGTATGCCCCAAGCCTTGCAGGCCGACATGCAAGCGCGCCGAATTCATCATCACGAACATCGCCGCCAGGCCCTGATTGGCTTCGCCGATCAACCAGCCTTGAGCGCCATCGAACACCAGGGAGCAAGTGGCACTTCCCTTGATACCCATCTTGTGTTCAAGACCGTCGCAGCGCACACCGTTGGCCTGGCCATCGTCCAGTCGCTTGGGCACCAGAAACAGCGAGATGCCGCGACTGCCCGACGGCGCATCGGGCAAGCGTGCCAAGACCAAGTGCAGGATATTTTCCGTAAGGTCGTGCTCGCCGCCGGAGATAAACAGCTTGTTACCATGCAGGCGATAGCTGCCATCTACGCCAGGCTCGGCGCGACAGCGCAGCAGGCCGACATCGCTGCCTGCCTGGGGCTCGGTCAAACACATGGTAGGCAGGGTTAGGCCACTGACGATCTCGGGCAGATAGCGCTCTTGCAGCCAAGGAGCACCATGGCTCTTGAGGCACAGGTACGCACCGTAGACGATGCCGGTGTACATGGCCCAGGCATGGTTGCTGGCATAGAGCATCTCTTGCAGCGCGGCATCGAGCAATTGCGGCAACCCCTGTCCACCCAACGCCTCGCCACAAGCCAGCGCTGGCCAGCCACCGTCAACGTAGGCCTGATAGGCACTGGCAAAGCCGTCCGGGGTACTGACATGGCCTGCCCTCCAACGGCAACCCTGACGATCGCCACTGCTGTTCAACGGGGCCAGCACGTTCTGAGTGAAGCGCCCCGCCTCCTCCAGCACCTGCATCGCCAACGGCAGATCAAGCGCATCGAACGCCTGACAGCGACGCCATGTGGCGGGCGCCTGCAACCAATGCTCAAACACAAATTGCATATCGCGCAGAGGCGCCTGGTAGCTCCACATAAGTCACCTCGTCAGGATATAAAACAGACCGCCCCACCACTGCGGGCGGGCATAAACTCAGGTGTGGCAGGTCGGATTCTCGATCAACAACGCCATGCCCTGGCCACCACCGACACATGCTGCGGCTATCCCGTAGCGCAGATTGTGCTGGCGCAACTGCCTGGCCAGGGTCATGACCAACCGCAGGCCGGTAGCAGCCAGTGGATGCCCGACGGCCAAAGAGCCCCCCTGGACGTTGAGCCGGGTATGATCCAGTTCCAACTCCTGCGCGACCGCCAGTACCTGGGCCGCCTGGGCTTCGTTGATCTCGAAACGGGCAATGTCATCAAGGCTCAATCCGCTGCGTTGCAACAACAGACGGATCGCTGGTGCCGGGCCGATGCCCATGAACTCCGGGGCCACACCGACCACCGCGCTGGCCAGCAAGCGAGCCAGGGGCACACGCGTGCAGGCCGAGCCTCGTCCTACCAGGGCCGCCGCCGCACCATCGACGACTGCGCAGCTATTACCGGCGGTTTGTACACCCCCCACATGTAACGCCCGCAGGCGCGATAGAGCCGAGAAGTCAGTAGGTCGTGGATGGCTGTCCTGGGTGACGATACCGGTGCCGCGCGGCAGGCTGATGCCCCTTGGCTGATAGCCTTCCAGTTCGAACACCTGGTTATCGATGGGGACGATTTCCTCACACCAGGCACCTGCGCGCTGGGCCTGCAAGGCTCGCTGATGACTGTCGCACGCATAACGGTCCACCGCCTCGCGACACAGATCATAGCGTCGCGCCAGGTTGTCGGCGGTGGCGATCATATCCACCCCGGGGGCCGGGTCGTACAGGGCTTCCCAGAGAAAATCCTTGAATTGCACCTCGCTACCGAGACGAAACCCGTTCCGGTGGGTGTAGGCGGCGATCGGATTGCGTGACATCGATTCACTGGCCACGCACAAGGCTAACTGAACGTCATCGCGCAACTGTCCAGCAGACTGGTGCAGCAGCTCAAAGCCGGTGGCGCAGATGCGCTGTACCCCCAGCGCAGGAACCGTTTGCGCCACGCCGCTGTACAACCCGATGTGCCGCGGCAACAAATAGGCGTCAAAGCTGGCTTGGGCCATGGAGCCGGCCAGCACGCTGTCTACGGCCAGAGGATCGATGCCGGCCCGAGCCAGCACCTCACGAGCAACCTTGATCCCAAGATCGATAGGCGAAACCTGGGCCAGGGCACCACCAAGATCAACCCAGGGGGTGCGCACCGCATCGAAAATCGCTACATCGACAAAGGCTGAATATTGCCCTGCACTGCTCACGCCCTGAGTTCCATGGCTTCTGCTCTCTTGTTGCGCACTTGAAGGTGAGCAAAAAACTAACCGGCCATATTTGTTATGTCAATTAACTATTTCCGATACCTATTAAATCTGTATCTGGTCTGCGGGAGAAAAGTCATCGAGCAATTCAATGAAGGATTGTCGCAACCAGCGGTTCGCCGGGTCATGATGGAACCGCGTATGCCAGTAAAGGTGAATGTCGTATCCGCAAATATCCCAAGGCAGCGGCACCAGGCGCACATCGGTGATGTCGGCAAACCTGCGTCCGACTGCCAAGGGTACAGTGGCGATCATGTCGGACTCGGCCACCAGAAATGGCACACCCATAAACCGTGGCAGGCTGAAACGCACTCGACGGGTGATGCCGTGGCTCGCCAGCTCACGATCCAGTCCACTCATTCCACGCCCGTCAGGCTGGACTGCGACATGCATTGCGCTCTGGTATTGCTCGGCGCTCATGCTGTCACCGATGGTGGGATGATCACGACGAACGATGCAGACAAACGAATGGCGATACAACGCGCGATGCCGGATCGAGGTATTGAGCAAGCGCGGAAAATAGCCGATTGCCGCGTCCACCTCGCCGGCATCCAGCCCCTCCTCCAACTGCTCCGAGGACAACGCCAGGGTACGGATTCTTAACTGGGGCGCCTTACTGTCGAGCATTCGCATCAACCTGGGCAGGAACACCATTTCGCCGATATCCGACATGCACAGCACCAGTTGTCGCTCGGAGTGTTCGGCAATGAAACCGGTGGATGGCAACACCTCGCTGCTGACCATCTCCAGAATCCGTTGCACCGGCTCAGCGATCTGCAGGGCCCTGGCCGTAGGTTGCATGCCACGTGAAGTGCGAATGAACAATGGGTCATCGAACAGCGTGCGCAACTTGGCCAACGCGAAGCTCATGGCTGGCTGGCTAAGCCCCATGAGATCACCGGCCAGGGTCACGCTTTGCTTTTTGCGCAGCGCATCGAAGACTTTCAGCAGGTTGAGATCGACGTCCTTGATATCCATATTTTGGATTTTATCTATAAGTAAAATAAGGTTTTCGGATTCTAGGTCGAAGCCTAGACTCGGTACAAGATCGTTAAGGTAATTAACCGAATCGACATCTAATAAAAACAACGGAGCGAATCATGCCCAAGAAGCTACGCAGTAATTTCCCCTACGGATCCTACTTGTGGGCTGTGCGCGCCGCCCAGTGGCGCGCCTTGGGCATTGAGGAGAGCGAGCTGGAAAAACCGAAAATCGCCATCGTGAACTCGTCCTCGAACCTGGCGATTTGCTTCAGTCATCTGGATGGTATCGCTGCCAGCCTCAAGCAATCGATACGCGATGCCGGTGCGCTGCCCTTCGAAATTCGTACGGCCGCGCCCAGTGACTTCATCACCGGAGCCGGTGCGGGAGGCGCCTATATGCTCGCCGCCCGAGACCTCATCACCAATGACATCGAAGTCGCGGTCGAAGGCGCTCAGCTCGACGGCATGATCTGCCTGGCCTCTTGCGACAAAACAGTACCCGGTCAGTTGATGGCAGCTGCCCGGCTGAACATCCCGACGTTGATCGTAGTGTGCGGGTATCAGCCAAGCGGCGAATACAATGGTCAGCACGTCGATATCGAAGATGTATTCATCAGCTCCATGCACGTGGTCACCGGCACACTGCCCGTCGAGGAACTGGCCGGCATGGCACGCAACGCCATCAGAGGGCCTGGGGTCTGTTCGGGCATGGGCACCGCCAACTCCATGCATCTGGTATGTGAAGCCTTGGGCATGGCCTTGCCCGGCAGTTCCCCTATTGCAGCAAATAGCCCGCAGATGTTCGATTTCGTTCACCAGGCAGGCAAGCGCATTGTGGAAATGATCGAGGAAGATCTCAAACCTCGCGACATCCTGACGCCTGCTGCCTTTGCCAACGCCGTTGCGACAATTCTTGCTGCGGGAGGCTCGGTCAACACCATCAAACATATGCAGGCGGTGGCGGCTGAAGGTGGCATTGACGTGGACGTGTACCAACTCTTCAGGAAACTGGGAAAAAAGATACCGGTGCTGGTCGGCGTACGACCAGTGGGCGAACACAGCATTGAGCAAATGGAAGCAGCGGGGGGTGGCCGTGGGCTGCTCAAGCGCCTTGAACCTTTGTTGCACGGTGACGTGCTGACCGTCACCGGCAAAACCCTGACGCAAAACCTGCAGGGGGTGACCGTCAGTGACGACGAGGTGATCCGCCCGTTGCACGCTCCCTTTGCCACGCAACCGGCCATCGTGATGCTGCGCGGCAACATTGCCCCGCAGGCCGGCATCGTCAAATACGGCATCGACCCGCGCAAGCCACGCCAGTTCAAGGGCCCCGCGATCTGCTTCGAGCGCTCCGCCGATGCCATCCAAGCGTTGCAGGATGGACGCATTCAGCCCGGCCATGTCGTGGTCATGCGGGGCGCAGGTGTACAGGGCGGGCCCGCCATGGGCGGTGGCGCCTCGAAGGTAGTGTTCGCCATTGACGGGGCCGGGCTGGGTGACCACGTGGCAATGCTGACCGACGGTCACCTCTCGGGGCTGGTGTGCAAAGGCCTGGTCGTGGCGGAGGTGGCTCCTGAGGCAGCCGTCGGTGGCCCCCTCGCACTGGTGGAAGACGGGGACATCATCGACATCGACCTGGATCTCAACACCCTTGACGCCAATATCAGCGAAACACAAATGCAAGCCCGACGCGCCCGCTGGATACCTGCGGCCCCCCAGTTCGGTGGTGGCTGGCTGGATATATACCGCCACAATGTGTCCTCCATGGAACACGGTGCGGTGTTGATAAAGCCACTGGATATCACCCATCCCGGGGAGCAACCGCAATGAAGTTGCGCGACGACGAAAAAGCCATGCTCGCTGGCGATCAAGGTCCGGCGGTGCAAAAAGCCATGGAGTTGCTGGTGCGCTATGGCGAAGCCCTGGATGCGCAATGTCTGGTGGATACGCGCAATGTCGCCGGTACCATCGGAGCCACCACGCCCTTTCTGCGTCAGTACGCAGACCAAAATGGCGGTATGGATGCGGTGTTCAGCGAGTTCAACCTCGACAGCGCCGAGTTGGTCAAGATTCCTCGGGTCAAGGTCCCGAGCAGCCACCTGCAGCAAGGCATCGACCCCCGGCATGCTGTACGCCAAGGCATCTCGCCAGACGTGGTCCGCATCTATGAAACAGGTCAGGCTTACAGCAGCGGTCTGGGGGTACAACCCCTGAATACCTGTACGCCCTATCAAGTCGGCAACGTGCCGGTAAAAGGCGAACACTGCGCATGGATGGAATCCTCTGCGGTGATCTATATCAACTCGGTACTCGGTGCCCGCACCAATGCCGAAGGCCGGGAAAGCACGGGCGCGGCGATGCTGACCGGCAAGATCCCCTATTGGGGTCTGCACATCGAGGAAAACCGTCGCGGTACCCACCTGATCCAGCTGGACATAGACGTGAGTACCACGGCGGACTGGGGATTGCTCGGCTACTGGGTCGGCGAGCAGGTGCAGGACCGCATCCCGGTCATCCAAGGCGTGAGTCACCAACCCAACCTGGCTCGCCTCAAGCACTTCGGGGCGGCGGCGGCTTCCAGCGGTGGGGTGGAGATGTATCACCTGGTTGGGGTGACGCCTGAAGCCCAAACCAGCGAGCAGGCGTTTGGCGCGTCCCCTCCCCTGGCCGCAATGCGCTTCGGCGAGGCCGAACGGCGCTGGGCCTACGAGCAAGTCAATATCACCGCTCGCGATGACGAGATTGACTTCGTGATGCTCGGTTGCCCGCACTACAGCCTCGAACAGATCTGGGAGGTCTGCCAATTGCTGGAAGGCCAACGCCTGAGTCCGAATACCGAGCTCTGGATATTTACGGCGGCGTCGATCAAACAACTGGCCGACGTCGCCGGCTACACCCGCATCATCGAACAGGCCGGCGGGCATCTGATGACCGATACCTGCTCAGCCATTGGCAAGGTACTTCCCACGGGCACGCGGGTGGCGGCAGTCGATTCGGCCAAACAGGCGCACTACCTGCCGGCGATCATGGGTATCCAGGCGTGGTTCGGTAGCACCGCCGATTGCGTCCAGGCCGCCATCGAGGGCCGTTGGAAAGGAGTATTGAGATGAGCACAACCTTCACCCTCAAAGGCCGCAAGGTCGTCGGCGGCTGTTTCGAAGGCGAGGCCCTGGTGACCCGGGACCGCATCTCCGGCTGGGGCGGTATCGACCCGCGCAGCGGCACCGTCATCGAGACCCGTCACGAACTCAAGGGCATCAGTTTCGCCGGCAAAGTGCTGGTGTTTCCCGGCGCCAAAGGTTCGTCCGGCTGGTCCTCGCAGTTCCATATCGCCCGTCTCGCCGGCGTAGCCCCTGGCGCCATGTTGTTCAACGAAATGACCGCAAAAATGGGCCTTGGCGCCGTGGTCGTCCATGCGCCCGCCATGACCGACTTCACCGAAGACCCGTTGAGCCGGATTCAAACCGGGGATTGGGTTCGCGTCGACGCCGACGCCGGGACCGTTGAAGTGACTCCGCGTCAGCTGCAAACCGATCAGTTCGTATCGCAACACCCGACCGGGTCGGAGCGAAGGCGAGACCTGTCGTAACCGGAATCTGCCAGCCGCAACAACCGCTCCCGTGACCCTTGGTCATCGGGCTCGGGATCGGCTGCCCTTTTTACATCTCAAAGGTAGTTTTATGGCTCATGTCATTCGCACGGTACGCCGTACCAGCGCCCCCACCGCTCAACGCTTGCAGGCCGACGTATGCATTGCCGGCGCGGGTATCTCCGGTATTTCCGCCGCTCTGGAGGCCGCTGCGCTCGGCAAACGCGTAGTGCTGTTCGATGCCTTGCCGATGCTCGGCGGCCAGGCGGTCGGCTCAATTATCGGGACCTTCTGCGGGCTGTTCTCCAATGGTCCGAACCGCCGGTTGCTGACCCACGGAATCGCCGACGATATCCTGCGTGACCTGGGCGCCTCGGGGGACCTTCACCAGGCCATTGGCCCCCTGACGACTGTTGTTTACTACGACGAAGTTGCCTTGGGTCGATGGATTGGCCAGAAAGTGCTCGACGCCGGGATCACCGTGGTGCTCGGTGCGGTGTTACGCGATGTCGTGCGCGAAGGTCCGCGAATCCGCGAAGTGGAACTGGCCACCCGCTACGGCGATGTGCGTGTCGCGGCCAACGGCTTTATCGACGCCAGCGGAGACGCGGCGTTAGCCTGGAATGCCGGACTTGCCTGTCGCGAGCCGGACACCCCCATCTATGGCACCCAGATGTTCGTCCTTGAGCATATCAATGAAGCGTACTTGCCCACCCGCGCGCAGTTCACCGAACGGGTCAAACAAAAAGCCAAAAGCTACGGTATCGAACGCGACGACGGACTGTTCTTTCAGTTCCCCGGCCGTGGCACCGCAGCCTTCAACATGACTCACATCGAAACGCCTCTGGATCCGGTGGCCGCTTCCCATGTCGCGATCGCCGGACGCCAGCAGGTGGACCAGGTCATCAACTTCCTCAAGTCGGAATACCCCGAGGCCTACAGCAAGGCCAAGGTACGGGCGTACGCGCTGCCAGGTATTCGCCAGACCCGCTGGATCGTCGGACATCACCATCTGACGACTGACGAAGTGCGGGCGGCAACGATATTCCCGGATGCGGTAGCTCGCACCTCCTGGCCGGTGGAATTGCACGGCAATACCAGCGGTTACCAGTGGGAGCCCTTTGGTGACGATCACGTTCACAGTGTGCCGTTGCGCAGCATGCTTGCCCAAGGCAGCGATAACCTGGTCGTGGCCGGTCGCTGCATCGACGCCGATGCGGCCGCGCTGTCGAGTGTCCGTGTAATGGGCCCCTGTATCGCAATGGGGGCCGCTGCGGCCCACGCGCTGGACCTCGCGGGCCCCGATGGCAGGTTGAGTGATATACCTGCCCCGGCATTGCGCGAGCGGCTGGCGTTCAATCTGGAATAGTGCTTAAAGCAGTTCGACGCGCCCACCATCCATAGGGGGGCGCCACTCCAACAAAAATAAAAAATGCAGTGGAGAACGCACATGTCACAGTCCCGCACCCTGGACGTAGCGGCGCTTATAGAAGGTCGCAAACTTTCACGCTTCAACTACGTGGTGATTCTGGTCTCGGTTCTGATCACCTTCCTCGATGGTTTCGATTTGCTGGTGCTGTCGCACACGGCCTCCTACATTGCCGATGAGGTCGGTCTGGACAAGATCCAGCTGGGTGAGATTTTCTCCATCGGCCTGCTGGGAATGATGCTCGGTGGATTCTTCTTCGGCTACCTGGGTGACCGAATCGGGCGGCGTCCCACCATTCTTCTTTCCACCTGCTCATTTGGCGTGTTGACCTTGCTGTTTGCCTTGGCCAACAGCTATGAATCGCTGATGGTCCTGCGCTTTCTCAACGGCTTCGCCCTAGGTGCCATGCTGCCGTTGTGCTGGGCCTTGAACATTGAGTTCGTACCCAAGCGTTATCGCTCGACGGTGGTGACCATCATCATGGTCGGATTCAGCCTGGGCAGCGCGATGGCCGGCCCGATCACCGTCTGGCTGGCGCCGCATATCGGTTGGCAGGGCGTGTTCGTGTTCGGCGGTGTACTGACCCTGGCCGCCAGCGTGCTCCTGTTTTTCACCCTGCCCGAATCGGTGCGGTTTCTGGCCAGCAAACGCAAAGGCCCGGAAAAAATCACGGCAACGCTCAAGCGTATGGATTCAAGCCTGGATGTGCGACCTGGCGACCGCTTCGTCCTACTGGACGAACCAGATCTGGGCCGCAAGGAATTTCGGGTCAGCCAGCTGTTTATCGGCCGCCTGAAATGGGTTACCCCGATGATCTGGCTGGGCTACTCCGCCAGTTCCATGGCCATGTACTTTCTCGCCTCGTGGAGTCCACTGGTCTATCAGTACGCAGGCTTTGACCGCGCGACAGCTTCGTGGGTCAGTTCGATCGCCTCGTTCAGCGGCGCAATGGCGGGCTTGGCGATGATGCGTTTCGTCGATACCCGAGGCCCTTACATGGTGATGATCTATCCGCTGCTGGCATTGCCTTTCCTGCTGGTATTGGGCATCACCGGCATGCAGGGCACCGCGTTCCTGATGCTGAGCCTGGTCGGGGCCGTGTTCGTCAAAGGCTCCCACTATGGAATCCTCAGTATCGCCGGGGTCTTCTACCCCAGCGCTATCCGCGCCAATGGCGCGGGCTGGGCCACCTCGATCGCCAAGATCGGCTCGATCCTCGGCCCATTGCTGGGCGCTTATGTACTGAACAGCGGAATGCCAGTGGTCAAGAGCTTCCTGGTCCTGGCCATATGTCCGGCAATGCTGGCCGCCTGTGCATTCGCAATCGGTCACCTGACCCGCCACGACCTTGCGGTGGATCCATTGCCCGCCCCGTCACAGACGTGACCGCCTGCCTCTGATTCACAACACCTTGAGCCACGCCTGCTGTGCCGCGTCGTCACCGACGCGGTCAGGCAAAACTCGCCCTGAATAATCGTATTCCCTCTCCTGAGAGCAATAAAAAAATGAACAGGAATCTAGCCATCTTCACCGCATTTGCCCTCTTCTGCCACGGCAGCTACGCCCAGGCAGACTTTCTCAAGGACAGCAGCGCGACGTTGACCACGCGCAATTTTTACCTCAATCGCGACTTTCGCCAGAGTGGCGCCCCCCAGGCCAAGGCCGAAGAATGGACCCAAGGTTTCTTCGCCGAACTTCAGTCTGGCTACACCGAAGGTACCGTTGGATTTGGTCTCGACGCCTTGGGTGAACTGGGGATCAAGCTCGACTCGGGCCGAGGTCGACGGGGCACCGCACTGTTGCCCTACGGGCCCGACAGCAACCAGCCTGTCGACGAGTACAGCGAACTGGGGCTGACCGCCAAAATGCGTCTGTCCCAGACCCGGCTCAAGGTAGGAACCCTGATGCCGATTCACCCGCTGGCGTATTACAGCGACACCCGACTATTGCCCTCGACCTTCACCGGTGCCTACCTGACGTCGAGCGAAGTCGAGAACCTGACCGTCACCGCAGCGAGATTGACAGAGGCTAACGGTCGCGACTCCTCCAGTAATGACGACATCAGCTATGCCGGCCAGAGCAGCGATCATCTGGACCTGCTCGGCGGCGACTATACGCTGGGCAAGAACCTGACCCTGCGCTACCACCAGGGTGAGCTGCAGGACATCTACCGCCAGCACTTTTCCGGAGTGATTCACGTCCTGCCACTGGGGGAAGGCATGAGCCTGCGCTCCGATTTGCGCTACGTCGACAGTAGCGACACAGGCGCGGCAAAAGCCGGGAAGATCGATAACCGCAACTTCAATGGCATGTTCACTTTGACCGTCGGGGCCCAGCGATTCGCCGCCGCGTTCCAGCACCTATCCGGAGACAGTGTGTTCCCCGTGATCGACACCGGTACGCCGTATGTGGCGAACCTCGTCACCTACAACTCCTTCACCAAAGCCAACGAAAAATCCTGGCAACTGCGTTACGAATATGACTTCGCCGCGCTTGGGATACCGGGCCTGACGTTCATGACCCGTTATGTGAAAGGCAGCGATATCCGCACCCGTACGGTCAACGACGGCAGTGAGTGGGAACGTGACACCGACCTGACCTACGTCTTCCAGAGCGGTGCCCTGGAGGGCCTGAACCTGCGCTGGCGCAACGTCACGTACCGGTCGGGGGATGGTCTGACCCAGCAGCTCGATGAAAATCGCTTGATCGTCGGTTACACCTGGAAACTGTGGTGAGTCCGGCAAGCCGGAACACGCTCACTTGGATCTTACTGTGCGGAGAGCAATCATGATCCCGTCACGCGCAATTGACGTCGCCGCCTTGATTGAGGGGCGCAGACTGTCGAGTTTCAACTATCTGATCATCTGTGTGTCGGTGCTGATCACCTTCCTCGATGGCTTCGACTTGCTGATGCTCTCCCACACCGCCGCCTACATGGCCGAGGACATTGGCCTGGATAAGTTGCAACTGGGCAACATCTTTTCCATAGGTTTGTTCGGCATGATGTTGGGTGGATTCTTTTTCGGTTATCTGGGTGACCGGATCGGCCGTCGCCCGACCATCATCCTGTCCACCAGCGCCTTTGGCCTGATGACGTTGCTGTTCACCTTGGCCGATAGCTACGCCTCGCTGCTGATCTTGCGCTTTCTCAATGGCTTTGCCTTGGGCGCCATGTTGCCACTCTGTTGGGCGCTGAATATCGAGTTTGTGCCCAAGCGCTACCGTGCAACCGTGATCACAATCATCATGGTTGGCTTCAGCCTGGGTGGCGCGGTTGCCGGCCCTCTAACCGTGTGGATGGCTCCCCACTATGGCTGGGCCAGTGTGTTCGCGCTGGGCGGCATCGCAACGTTGCTTTCCAGTGTGCTGTTGTTTTTCACCCTGCCAGAATCGGTGCGATTTCTGGTGAGCAAGCAAAGACGCCCCGAAACCGTGGCGCGGATCCTCAGGCGCCTGGATCCGGACATCGATCTTCGCGCCGGGGACCGCTATTTTCTTGCCGATGAAATCGACATCGGTCACCGACCTTTCCTTGTCGGACAGTTGTTCATCGGCAAACTGAAATGGATCACTCCCATGATCTGGATTGGCTTTGGAGCAAGCTCCATGGCCATGTATTTTCTCGCGTCATGGAGCCCGCTGGTGTACCAGTACGCCGGTTTCGACCGGGCGACTGCATCATGGGTGAGCTCCTTTGCCTCGTTCAGCGGCGCCATGGCCGGGCTCGTATTGATGCGAGTGGTCGACACCCGGGGGCCCTACGCCGTGATGATCTATCCCCTGCTGTCATTACCTTTTCTGCTGGTCCTGGGCATTGGCGAACTGCAAGGAGACGCCTTTATTGCACTGAGCCTGATGGGCGCTATTTTCGTCAAAGGCAGCCACTACGGCATCACCAGCATCGCCGGGGTTTTCTACCCAAGTGCCATTCGCGGCAACGGCGCCGGATGGGCAGCGTCAATGGGTAAGATCGGCTCTGTATGCGGGCCGTTACTCGGGGCCTACGTGCTCAACAGCGGCATGCCCGTGGTGAAAAGCTTCGCAGTACTGGCTCTATGCCCTGCGGTACTTGGAGTGTGTGCCTATGTCGTGGCACGCATTGATCGGCGCTCAACCGTGAGCGCCGAGCTTCTGACCACATCGCAGCCCTAGAAACATTCAACGCAGCAGCGACGCAGGATCATGCAAGTCAAGGAGTCACGTCCACGACTTGCATGAGCGCTATTCGCCCGAGCAAGGGATCACGCGCTTGACCAGCTTACCGATGGTCATACCCTGGATCAGAATCGAAAACACCACGACCAGGTAGGTCATGCCAACCACGACATCGCGAGCATCCCCCGGTGGCAACGACAACGCCAGGGCCACCGATATCCCGCCGCGCAACCCACCCCACGTCAGCACGCTCCAGGAGCCTTCAGGTAACCGGAAACGCTGCCCCAAGATCGCTATCGGGACGCCTACCGTCAACAGACGCGAGAACAAGGTCAGCACGATCACCATCAAGCCCGTGACAATGAGCGGGCTGGTGAAGTGGATCAGAATCACTTCCAGACCGATCAGTACAAACAGGACCGCGTTGAGTATTTCGTCAATCAACTCCCAGAACATGTCCAGGTTTTTCTCGGTCTGCTCAGACATGGCATAAGAGCGTCCATGGTTACCGACGATCAACCCCATCACCACCATCGCCAACGGGCCGGACACGTGCAAATGAGTGGCCAGGGCATATCCGCCGAGCACAGCGGCCAGGGTGATGAGCACCTCCTCCTGATAGCTGTCGATACTCTTGAGCATGCGGAACGTGACGTACCCAACAACCGCGCCTAAAAGCGCACCGCCGCCCGCCTCCTCCAGCAAGAGCCGCGAAACGCCAGTAACGGAGGGCGCGTCGCCACTGGCGATCATCGCCAGAATCAGTGAAAACAGCACAACGCTGACCCCGTCGTTGAACAGCGACTCTCCGGAAATCACCAGTTCCACGCTACTTGGAGCACCGGCGGATTTCAGAATGCCCATGACCGCAATCGGATCGGTGGGTGAAATCAGCGCACCGAACACCAGGCAGTAGGCAAGCGGCAACTCCAGGTCGGTAAAAGACAGCAGCCACCATAGCCCGAAGCCGATGAACAGCGTCGACACAGTCGTGCCAACCACAGCCAGGGACGCCACCTGCCATCGATAGGCGCGCAGTTGCGACAAGTCGACATGCAGGGCCCCCGCGAACAGCAGCAATGACAGCATGCCCTCCATCAGCAACTCGGAGAAGTCGATGGACTCCACCAGTGATTGCTCAAGCGTGTGCAGGGAGTGAAAGCCCAGCGCATCGGAGGCCATGTTCAATAACGATAAGCCCAAGGCAATACCCATCACGCCAATGGCCGGGGGTAGCCCTACGTAGCGCCGATTGAGGTAAGCGAGTACTGCTGTAATGCAGAGGAATATTGCAATAATGTCTAGCATTGGGCAGAGGGGTCCATTGGGTACGTTTCAAGTGCGGCTAGCGTTGCGCTCACAAAGCGCTGCGCCTGGCACCGACAAAACACTAAGCCGTTGCGCAAACAAGCCTTGCGGCAAGCGCTCTGAGCCGCTGCTTCTCTTCATCGAGCACCAACGCGGCATCGGCTCGCGCGAGCAAGCGATCAGCCTGCCTGGTCGCGGCTGCGCTGAACAATCCAGGATTGATCTGGCTGAGAGCAATCAGCGCCTTCATCATCCGAATATCCACTTCGACAATGCCGGCGCCATCTCTGGCAATGGGACCAAAAAAATCATCAAACAGGTCGTCAACGTTCAGGCCATGCAGGAACACACGATCACATTCCGGTTGCGTTACCGCTTCATGAAGCTCAAACGTGCCCCAGCAGGCCAGGCTGCGAACACCACGGCCCAGCACGTCAATGGCCGTTCCGGAGTCGTTGACCGCACTTGATAAAGCCCGTGAGGCGATTTCCGAAAGCACTGACAGCCCGAAACGCGGATCATGTTCAAAGGTTCGTCGAACGCCGATGCTCAGGCAGGCGAGAACTTTACTGGCGAGCGGGTCGTCCCCGTCGAGCCCTTCCTCGCTGGCTCGCGCGATATGGACAAGCGGCATACCTGGGTGGACAAAACTTCCGGGCAAGATCTCCAGAAATAACTGCGCCTCGCAACCCCTGGCAACCTCATTGAGTGCCTGTACATCGATATGCTGGACATAACCGGTGGTGCCACTGACGACCGGCCGCGCAGACGACGGCATGACCCAACCGTCGGGGTATGCACAACCGCCAAGAAACGGCCATCGAACTCGATGGTTGATCGCGGCGATGGTCGCCTTCTCTACGCGATCAATCGTCTCGCCGACCCGCCCCAGTTTGGACAGATGATTGATCCAGCGCAAAAGCATGTACACGATCAGAATCACCACGCCGATCGTCACTGCGAACAGCAAGACGCGCCCTTGCCCGCCGTAAGCGCCGGTACTCAGCGCGATAATGCCGACCAGACTGAACAAGAAAGAGCCGATAAAAGTGGCAAGTGCGTTCTGCGTCGTGGTGTCTTCAATCACCAGCGTTGTGGCACGGGGCGTGGCGCCCGTACTTGCTGCGCCATACGCTCCAACCATGATGCTCAAAGAGAAGGTGGTCACCGCGAGCATGCTGGAAGCGATGATGCCAAGGATGTTGTCGACGGCATCGGCGCCTATCCGGGCAGACAAGGAGAACGGAATCCATTCCTTGAGCGCGATGGCCAGCAACGCCGTGACTACGCCCAGCAGCGAAAACAACGTAGCCTTGAACCACAGCTGTTTAGTCAGCTGCGTCAACAGCCAGCGCCAGCGAGCAATCATGTTGTCTCCTTCTCAGTACGGTTGCAGGCGGGAAAATGCCCGCTCATTCATGCGTGCCGGTTTGAGATCATCCGCCATTCCCAACCATCTGCCACAACGACGCCCCCACCCCGGTAATGCTCTCCCCGGCAATCAACCCCGCCGCCGCGGTGATGGCAAAGCGTTCTGTAAGGCTCGCCCAGCGGCAGCTCACCAGCCAGGTGAGTACCGCGCCGAAGGCCATCATCAGCGACACCGAGGCCGGCAAGACGAACGCCAGGCCCAAAGCCGCCGTGCTTGGCAAATAACGGGCCCGGTGGGTGGGCAGTACGCTGTCGAGAATCCCCAGCAACAAGCCGGCCACGGCGCCGATGATGACCGCCCAGCGAATGCTTGCTGACAGCGAGTCCAGCCCCAGGGTCAGGGTTTGCGCCACGGCTTTCCAGGTAGCGACCGCCGGGGCCGGCCACTCTTGGGTGAGCAGCATCGATTGTGGGTCCGGGATCAGGGCCAGGTAGGCCAACACCCCAACGATGCTTCCGACGAAGATCCCCAGGGTCTGGGCGATCAACTGCTTGTGCGGCGTGGCGCCAATCGCACGGCCCACCTTGAAGTCGTTCATCAAGTCCGTGCATTGCCCAGCCGAACCGCCCGCGGTGTTGGCGCTCATCAAATTGATCGGCACCTGCCCCGGGGCGACGATGCCAAAACTCAGTTGGGACAATTGTCCGATGGCGCCGATGGGCGCAATGCCCGTGGCCCCCACCACCCGGGCGGCCACGGCGGCCAGGCAGATGGCCAAGGGAATGGTCAACAACGCCATCCAGGGGTTGATACCAAACAACAGCGCTTGCAGGCTCACCACCAACACGATAGCCACCAGGAAACCGCTGGCAGGTCCGGTCTTGGGCACCACCCAAGTCGTCCCGCCGCCCGCCTTGGTGGACTTGTGCAGAGCCCACAAGCGAATCGCCAAAGAGGTCAGGGTCGAGCAGACCATCAGACTCACGCCCGGCCACAGCAACCACTCCACCAGCGCCGCGAACTGTGGGCCACTGCTGTCCGGCGGCAGTTGCACCAAGCCTTGCTCCAGCAGCCACGGCGCCAATCCACCCCACGCCAACAAGGCGCCAAGCAGCAGGGTCAGGCCAACGCGAATCCCGATGATCCCGCCGAAACCCACCAACAACAGCGAAGGGTCCGCGGTAAACGTCAGGCGTTCCAACTGCGGGGTCGGCGACCAGCGCGGGAAAGCCCAGATGAAGGTATCGACCCACTTGACCAGCCCGGACAGCAGCGCAGCGCTGAGCAGCACCTTCAAGCGCTTCGCCGCTTCGTGGCCTTGGTTGTAGATGTGCAGAAGGGTCTCCAGGGTCGCCATGCCTTCGGGGAACTTCAGCGCTTTGTCATTGAGCAGCGAGGGTCGCAGGTACCAGGCGATCCAGATCCCCAGGAAGCTCACCGAGAACACCCAAGCGATCATCGGGATGACGTCCAACTGTTGACCGGTCAATAAGGTGTAGGCCGGGATGGGCGCAACCAGCCCACCGGAAATGATTGACGCTGCGGCCGAGGCCACGGTCTGGTTGATGTTGCTTTCGTGCAGCGTCCAGGGCAGTTGAGCGGCCGAACGCTTGGCCAGGCCTTGCCAAATGCCATAGCCTATCAGCAAGGCAATGATCGACATGTTGAACGACCAGCCAATCTTGAGGCCGGCGTACACATTGGAAGGCGTCAACAAGACACCAATCACGATTCCCGTACTGACCGCTCGCAGGCTCAGCTCACGTTCGACAGGGTAATCCAGGGCGATGGTTGGCGAAGTTGGGTGCATGCGAATTCCTTATCGGCAATGAGACAGCGCGATCACTCAACGCGGCGACTTAACAGGTGAGCGCTGCAGGGGCGGAAGGTTCACATGACAGGGGCAAGCCCTTGCGACCGCTTAACGCTCATATCGAGGTTTTCCCGAAGCGGTGACGGGGGGCGACGAGGGATGATCGCCGCGTTATTTCCCGAGTACCGGGCTCAGCCCAGCAGCTCGGTGATCCAGCGGGTTTGCAAAGCGATGTCCAGCACCTTCTGCTCGGGCACGACTTGTCGCGCCCGGGCGAAGTGAGTCAGGGTCCGCTGTTTGAGGCGCAGCATGCGCTGCCACTTGGCCAGGAACGCCGGGCTGCGGGCGCGCATCTGCAATGGCCCGAAGTACAGCTCCTGCGCGGTGTACGTCACCGGCCCGGCGCGCTCGGCGACGATGATTTCGTAGTAGAAGCGATTTTCCCGCAGCACTTCTTCGAAGCAGATGCGATAACCATTTTCCATCAGCCATTGACGCAGTGGCTGCTCGCCGCCGTTGGGCTGCAGGATCAGCCGTTCCTCACCGCTCAGGTGCGCCTGGCCGCCAGCGAGAATGTCGCGGATCGTCTCGCCGCCCATGCCGCACAGGCTGACTGCCGTGATCCCGTCTCCTGGCTCGATCACCGCCAGGCCGTCGGCCAGGCGGACAATGACCTGCTGGGTAAAACCGTTCTCGCGCACGGTGCGTTCAGCCGAACGAAACGGCGTCAACGCCACCTCGCCAGCCACCGCTGCCGCAATCACACCGCGGCGCATCAATGCCACCGGCAGGTAGCCGTGATCCGAGCCGATATCGGCCAGGCGCGCACCTGCGGGTATATGCGCGGCCACACGCTCCAGGCGCTGGGACAATGTCTGTTCGTTCAACTGCTGCTCCTGTTCATCATCCCTACCTGGATCAAGCCTGGGCCTTTACCGTCCCCTGCGACTCGGTCACTGGCGACAACGACAATGCAGTCATCAATACCTCGTGGCCGCTCAAAAATCATGTGCCCATGGTACATAGATGCCACACGTACTCAAAATCGTGAACGCGGATCAGGTAAGGGGGTCATCAAGACCCCTGACCCGATCTTGATTGGCTGCCGTTCAGAAGCGCCTGGTACTGAGCAACTCATCGAGCACCCGAGTGGGGACACGAAACGGCACCGACATGTGATCCTCGCCCGGTTCGATCTGGAAATCGCTACGCAACCCATACTGCGATAGCGCCTGCAGGCGTAACTGCAGCGCTCGGGCGTCCTGGATTTCCTGCACCATATCGCGCTCGCCCAACAGCAACGTCAGGCTGCTGTGGGTCAGGTCCACTTGCCCGGCGTGCGCACGCTTTGTGAAGGCGCGTTCGGGCGCCAACAGGTAACGGTCGAGCCACCACAGGCTCGGGCTCACCGCCACAACATGCTGAAAGAGCGCCGGACGGGTGAACAGCGCGTAGATGCCAAACATGCCACCGAAAGAATGCCCTACCAAACTGCGCTGATCCTGATCGACCTTGAAGCGCTCGTTCACCCTCGGCATCAGGCGCTGCTCGATGAAGTCGAGGAACAGATCCTGGCCACCTTGTGGCGGATTGTTGCGCTCCTGCGGGACGGGAGGCGACAAGTCGAAGGCGCGACGCACGAAATCCAGCGGCGTGTCGCTCGGGTAGCCAATGGCGACCAGAATCGAACCACGCAACCGATCCTGCGCGCGCTTGGCGGCATGAAAAGCCGGGAAATAGGCGTTGCCGTCAAGCAGGTAGATCACCGGGTAGCCGCCGGTGTGAGGCACGTCACCTTCAGGCAGGCTGATCATGATGCGGTAATCACGCCCTTGCGCGCTTTTCATCATCCACTGCTCGGTGCCATCCAGTGTCACCGGCTCTGCATGGGCGAAGGACAAGCCAATCAGCAGCATGGCGCCCAGATACTTGAACAAAATACCCATCATCGTCTCACTCCTCACCAGCGATAGCTCAGGCTGGTGACGACGCTGCGCGCCTCACCCCGGTAGCAGTAACCTTCCTGGCAGTTGATGTAGCGTTTGTCGGACAGGTTGCGACCATTCAAGGCCAGGCGTACGCCGTCCAGCCCGCCACCGAAGTCGTAGTGCACACCGGCATCGACCAAGGTGTAATCCTCGTTTCTCACCGTGTTTGCCGCGTCACCGTAGTTACTGCCGGTGTAGCGCGCGCCTACAGACATGCCCAGGCCCATGGGCAGGCGGTAATCCAGCCAGAACGACGCCAGATGACGGGGCACGTTCATCGGTTCCTTGCCTTCATTGCCGTCGTTGCTGCGAGTGACTTCGGGATCGTTGTAGCTGTAACTGGCCGTCATTTTCATGCGGTCGCTGAGGTCCGACACCGCCTCCAACTCCAGACCGCGCGAGACCTGCTCACCGGTCTGAATGCTGTTGAGGGGGTTCGACAGGTCACGGGTGCGGACATTGGTTTGTGTCAGGTGATAGAGGGAGGCCGTCAGCAAGGTACTGGAGCCCGGCGGCTGATACTTGAGGCCTACTTCGTACTGCTCGCCCTTGGTTGGTTTATAGGGCTCGCCACTGGCGTTCGTGCCACTCTCGGGCAGGAACGAGGTCGCGTAACTGGCATAGGGCGCCAGGCCATTGTCGAACAGGTAGAGTGCACCGACCTGCCCCGTGGTCGCCGAATCGCGGGTCCTGCTGTTGACGTCGCTCAGGTTGTTCGTTCGACGAACCTTGACCCAGTCACGGCGAAGCCCGGCCGACAAACGCCATTGATTCAATTCGATTTGATCCTGCACATACACGCCGCTGCGATGCTCCAGCCCGTTCTCGTCCGCCAGCGGTGTCGTGGGCCGATCGACGTGTTGGTGATAATCCGGCGCGTCGCGATCGATCGACGGCGCATCGCCCATGGCGTACAGCAGCGATGTATCGATCCAGGCATAGTCCATCCCGGTGACCAGGGTGTGCTGCAGATCCCCGGTGGCAAAGCGGCTCACCAGGCGCGTATCGGTGGACAGCGAGGACATGTCCTCGTAAACCCCGATCGCCGAGCGATTGAGGGTATGTCCATCGCCGGCGTCGCTGGGTTGAAGGTACTGATTGGTGGTGTCCACCTGACCGTAGCGCAGGTTTTGTTGAACGCTGAAGGTATCGTTGAAAGCGTGTTCAAACTCATAGCCCAGCGTCCACTGCCGTTGCTCGAGCTTGTCGAAGTACTCATCACCCTGCCAGAAATCGGTGAGGTGGTCGCCTTCCTGATACAGCATCGGCGACGCACCGGTCTCGCGCTCCTGATATTGGGCCAGCAGCGTCAGGTGGGTATCGGGGTCGATCTGCCAGCTCAGTGAAGGCGCCAGCAGGCGGGTGTCGTTGTTTAACTGTTCGATATAGTTTTCTGCATCGCGGTACACGCCCACCGTGCGAAACAACACGTCTCCCGCCTCATCCAGACGACCGCCGACGTCGAACTGCGCCTGTTGGTGGTTGTAGTTGCCCGCCTGCACCTGTACTTCGTTTTTTGCCAGCAGACTCGGGCGCTTGCTCACCCGGTTGACCATGCCGCCAGGGCTGACCTGGCCGTACAGCACCGATGCCGGTCCCTTGAGCACCTCAATGCGCTCCAAGTTGTAGGCCTCGGTGGAGTACAACGACAACCATCCACTGCCCGGCTGGCGCAGGCCATCGAGAAAGTCAGCGCCGATGGTGGTTTCGAAACCACGGACACTGATCATGTCAAACCGCGGATCCAGCCCCGAACTGCCGACGCGCACCCCCGAGCTGTAGGCCACGGCGTCTTCGACGCGGTCGACCTTTCGGTCGGCAATCTGCTCAGCCGTCACCACGCTGACGCTCTGGGCGGTTTCCAGGATTGGCTTATCGGTTTTGCTGGCCGTGCTGGCATTGCTGGCGAAATAACCCTCCACCGGCGCAAAAGCATTTTGAACGGCGGATGCATTGATGTTGGTGGGCTCAAGCTCATAGCGGGTGTCGGTCTTGCCTGGCAGCACCACGTAGCCGGACGAGGTCTTTTGCGCGACCAGGCCGCTGCCGGCCAGCAGCGTCGCCAGACCTTGTTCCAGTGAGCCGCCGCCGGGCAGACCTGGACTGCTCAAACCACGCACCGCTTCCGGGGAGTAAGACAAGGTGATACCGGCGCGCTCGGCAAAGATGCTTAGCGCCTGCTGCAACTGCCCGGCGGGTACACTCGGCGCCACCTGCTCAGCGCTTGATGATGCGGCCATGACCGGCAGGCTCGGCGTGCCGACGAGCAAGGTCAACGCCAGGCAGACAGCGCCTGGCAAGGTTCGGGTCGGGAACGGCGCGATGGCGCGCAGAGACAGTCTGGCAAGGAACATGACGGTATCCATTGAGGAAGTGATCATTCCTAACCGGACGAAGCGCAAAAGTCCGACAACTTATTTATGCCAGCGGCGTGATGCGCACCCACCAGCGGGTGCGCTCGACGACCTGTACGGGCAACAAGTGGCTGATGTTGCGCAGCATGAGCGCAGGTTCATCGAGGTGGAAAACCCCGGACAGGCGCAGGTCGGCCACGGCGCTGTCGCAGCCCAACCAGCCCTGGCGGTAACGTCCGGCCTCGGCCAGGAAGTCGACCAGGCGAATGTCGTTGACGATCAGCAGGCCACGGGCCCACGCAAAAGGGTCGAGCGGCCCGCGGCCCAACGCCGTCATCCGCGTCGCGGCAATGGCCATTGCATGACCGGCTTGCAAGTGCCGTTGCCCGAACGGTGTGGAAATCAACACTTCACCGCGCGCGACGTGGATTTCGCTATACCCGTCCCGCTCCCTGAGCACCGCCCTCGCCTGCCGCCCCTCACACTCAGCAAAACGGCAACGCACACGCCAGTCGGCGCCATCGACCAATACCTCACCCGCACGCAGCACCCATTCGTGGCCGCGCACGTCCACTGCACTCCCTGTATTGAGCATCAGCTCGGCACCAGCGCCCAGATCGAGCCGGCGACGCTCGCCAGTTGCCGTGGCAAAGTCGCTTCGCCAGGTGGGAGGCGCTGTCGTGGTCAGCAGCGTCGCACCGCCAACAGCCAACCCCAGGCCGAGCAACTTCAGGGTGCGACGGCGACTCAGATCGGCCTCGGCCTGGCGCAGCAGAGGAATGGTACGGGCGGCATCGGGCAATGGACTGGCCTTGAACAATCCGCCGACTTGCTGCAAGCGTTGCCAGGCCAGCTCATGGCGGGCGTCTTGGCGTCGCCAGTCGTTCAATTGCCTGCGCAGCTCAGCGCTGTTGGCATTGGCGCGCAATCGCATCTGCCATTCGATGGCCGTGCGGATGACACCCTCCGGCAAGGCCTCGGCGGCGCTCACTGCGGTGCCTCGAAGCACGCCTTGTAGCAATGCAACAGCGCGCTCGCCACATGCCGCTCCACGGTACGGCTGGACACACCAAGCTGCTGGGCCACTTGCACATGGCTCAGGTCACCGAGCTGATACAGCAGAAAAGCTTCGCGCACTGCCGGCTTGAGACCGTCAAGCAACTGCGCAATACGCTCCAGGCATTGCAACGCCTCATGCCGGACCTCAGGGGATGGATGACTCGCCTCGGGCATCTGCATCAGTGCGTCAAGGTACGCTCGCTCCAGCGCGTCGCGCCGCCAGTGGTCGACCACCAGGCCACGGGCGATACGCACCAGCAATGCACGCGGAGCGCGCGCGCTGATGGGCTGGCCACGCACCAGCAAACGCAAAAACGTGTCCTGGACCAGATCCGCCGCTTGCTGCGAACACCCCAGCGAGCGCCGCAACCAACCCAGCAGCCAACCCCGATGGGTGCCGTACAAATTATCGAGGGAAACGATCGAATCCGTTTCATGGAGCGACATGGAACGCCTCAGGCAGACAAACACGAAAAACGCCATGACTGAACATGACGGACGCGCGCACCTTAAACGCGAATTGTTCCCATTACAATCTTTTCGAGTGAGCCGCTCTCCCGCTCACGCTCCTTTGCCACGCAGCTTTTCCCATAGGGAATACCCACTGAAGCGGCAAAAAACGCCAACGAATTGGCGTCGAAAAATCCAAATCTGAATAAACCTGAACTAACGACATTTTTCCGACGATTGGCCCGTGCAAGCCATTGCTGGGGATTTGAATGCAGGCTCATCATCCGTCTGTCACAGCCAGCATTTTCAGGCCTGACGCAGATGTATTAATCGCATCGCTCTATAGGAGCATTCAGGATGATGACTGTTTATTTTGTGGTTATGGCTATCTGCAGCGGCGTGGAAGGTTGTGTAGAAGAGCGAAAGCCGGGGCCGACTTACGCGTCCAGGGCTGTGTGCATGGACTCAGCCAGGACGATGGCGCCGCGCAAAGGCGTGAAATTCAAATGTCGCAGTGAACGCCTATGGGTGCCTGTTGAGGCGCGCGGTGTGAATCGGCACGAAAGCGTGGTCTCGACCGGAACGCAAACCCAGCCTTAGCAGCATGAGTGGTGAGCCCTCAGCCACTCAACTCGGCTTTAAGCAACGGGTCATTCAGGTAGGCGACATTCAATCTGGTCCAGGGATTTATACGCGACTGCTCCGGTGAAAAAATATGGCCGGGAGCAATCATGAATCCCTTCGGCAGTAGTTGCCGGGTCAGCTCCCTGGCGTCGTCAATGTGGGCGAACCTGGCCCACAAATACAGACTCTGCTCTGGTCGGAAGAACACCTCGGCGCCTATTTCATCGAGCATCTGCAAACCTGCCGCAGTGGCACTCTTGAGTCGCTCCTGGAGGCGGATCTGATGTCGCAGAAAATGCCCCTCGGTCAGGATGACATCGATGGTTCGCTCACACAGCTCCGAGGTGCTGGTATGCAGGAGCATTTTCAGATCACCCAGTTCATCGATGACCTCCTTGCTCCCGGCGATAAACCCCACCCTCAATGCCGCAGAAACCGATTTGGAAAAACTGCCCACGTACAGTGATCGGCTCAACTGATCCAGCGCAGACACCTTGATGGCCGACGCGGGCTTGAAATCTGCCAAAGCGTCGTCGTCCACCAGAATGAAGTTGTGCTCATGGGCCAACTGCACCAGTCGATGAGCCTTGCCGGGGGAAATATCGGAGCCCGTCGGATTGTGCCCAACCGACTGGAGGAAGAACAATTTCGGCTTGTGCAACAGAAGATGCTGCTCCAGCACTTGCAGGTCCGGCCCGTCCGGCAATCGGGGTACGGATAACATTCGCGCCCCTTGCAGTTGCAACTTGCCAAACAGCGGGTAATAACCCGGGTCTTCGACAAAAACTTGATCGCCCGGGGCAATGAAGCGGCGGATGATCAGGTCCAGTGCGTGATTGGCCCCATGGGTCGTGACGATTTGCCGAGCACTGGCGGTAATCGAATAGCTCGCCAGTTTTTGCACCAGGTGTTGACGAAGTGCAGCATTGCCCAGCCGGTTGCCGTAGCGAAAGAGCGTGGTCACCCCCATGCGCATGATCTGACGGGTGAACTTGTCCAATCGCAGATCCATCAGCCACTCTACGGGCGGAAAACCTTCCCCAAGCGGCGAGTGACCCGGCTCACGGACAAATTGCTGGCGCATGAGCCAGATGGTGTCCATCGCCCGGGTAAAGGGCAGTGGCTCTTCCGGTTCGCTGCTGCTCGGGGCGCCTCGTGTCACGAAGAAGCCCTGCCCGTGACGCGCCTCGACCAGTCCTTGGGAGGCTAGCGATTCATAAGCGTTGATCACTGTGTTTTTCGAATGACCAAACAAGCGCATGCACTCGCGCAGGGACGGCAAACGGTCGCCCACTCGGTAGGTACCGTTGCCGATCTGCGTCACCAAGGAGGCCGTCAGCTCTTGGGCAAGCGTCAGTCGCGCCATTGTACGAAGTCCTGGATGAATTATTCGCAGAGGGTACAGCTTAGGTACTGTCTGTCCAAACTGTACCTTTTTTGCCAGGACACATACGCATAGGGTGGCAGGCATTCGAAAACAATAACTGCAACTGGATTGCTACCATGAGTATCGACTCCCGCCTCCCGATGTTCCGCAGCCTGTCGCCCGCCGAACGCCTGAGCCACTTGCAACAACTGCTTGAGCTTGCAGAAGATGACGTTGCCCTGCTCCGCGACGCAGGCGCCCTGCCCCTGGAAATAGCCGACGGCATGATTGAGAACGTCATCGGAAAATTTGAGTTGCCCTACGCTGTCGCGAGCAACTTCCAGATCAACGGACGCGACGTCATCGTGCCGTTGGTCGTCGAGGAGCCTTCGGTGGTCGCCGCCGCCTCGTTCATGGCCAAACTGGCGCGCGAAGCCGGTGGTTTTCAGACCTCCAGCTCGCTGCCGCTGATGCGCGCGCAAGTGCAGATCGTGGAAATCGACGACCCCTTCAATGCCCGTCTGAGTCTGTTGCGCCGCAAGGACGAAATCATCGAACTGGCCAACCGCAAGGATCAACTGCTGAACCAGCTAGGTGGAGGTTGCCGCGACATCGAAGTGCATACCTTCGCCCAGAGCCCTCGCGGCCCCATGCTGGTCGCCCACCTTATCGTGGATGTGCGCGATGCGATGGGAGCCAATACCGTAAACACGATGGCTGAAGCGGTGGCCCCGCTGATGGAGCAGATTACCGGCGGCAAGGTACGGCTGCGCATTCTGTCGAACCTCGCCGACCTGCGGCTTGCCCGGGCCCAGATCCGCATTGCACCGGAACATCTCACCACCAAGGCCTACAAGGGCGAGGACGTCATTGAAGGCATCCTCGACGCTTACAACTTTGCGGTCGTGGATCCCTATCGTGCAGCCACTCACAATAAGGGCATCATGAACGGCATCGATCCTTTGATCGTCGCCACCGGCAACGACTGGCGCGCGGTGGAAGCCGGGGCACACGCCTATGCCTGTCGCAACGGGCATTACGGTTCACTGACGACCTGGGAAAAAGATTGCAAGGGCCATTTGGTGGGAACGCTGGAAATGCCCATGCCCGTCGGCCTGGTCGGCGGCGCGACCAAGACTCACCCGCTGGCGCAACTGTCGTTACGCATCCTGAGAGTGAAGAGCGCCCAGGAACTTGCCGAGATAGCGGTAGCGGTCGGCCTCGCGCAAAACCTGGGCGCATTGCGGGCGCTGTCGACCGAGGGGATACAACGCGGGCACATGGCTTTGCATGCACGCAACATTGCGCTTTCAGCGGGGGCCAGGGGCGACGAGGTCAATTGGCTGGTCGCGCAGATGGTCGAAGCCCGGGACGTGCGCTCGGACAAAGCCGCTGAGCTGCTTGAGCAAAAACGCGCGCAGGAGTCGGGCTCGTAGTCACGAACTCAACCACATCTCTTCACGTTCATAACAATAAAACCCCTCAGGGGAGGTGGGAGAATCCTTATGAAACCCGAACTGTTCGAAGTATGGGGCGACACGGTTGATGGTCGCCACCTGCTCTACTCCATAGGCATCGGTGCAGCCGTCAGCCTCGGCGCTTTTTTTATCGCCCAGCACTTGTTTGTCGGCTGGGTGGATTCCGTGCAAATGGCCCGCGCCTACGCGATGCTGGTAGGTATTGTCGGCTGCCTGGCAGGTGGCGCCATCAGTGCGCTGCTTTTCAAACCCAAGCGCAATGTCATCGAACATCTGGCTGATCCGGCCTGGCGCGCAAAAATCCTGATTGAGTTGCAGAACGAGTACGGCCCACTGGGCAGTCTGGCTGATCTGCCGCCGGCCACGATCGCGGAACTGCGGGAAATGGACCTTTATGAGCTGTTCGCCGATTACGAGAAAAGCCTTGTCGCTCCCGAGAAGAGCCCGGCTGCAACACCCACTGTTGGCGTCGGTGCAGTCAGTGGCAATGGAGGTCAATCATGATCGTTCCACTGATGGATCAGGTCCTGATGGCACTGGGCATGGGGATCCTGGGGGCGGTGATTTTTGCCGGGATCGGGCTGATCTCAGGGAGCGATGAAACCACTACCCTCGCCCCCTTGACCTTGCTGGTCGTCCTGCTGGGCGTACCTGCCCCCGGCGTGCTGACATTCTTTCTGGCCGGCGCCGTCGCCAAACATATGACCCACGCCGTACCGACGGCGCTACTGGGTATTCCTGGCGACACCATGGCGACGCCACTGATGCGCGAGGCCAACTTTCTGCGCAATCTGGGCGTACCCCACATTGCCCTGCGCAAGATGATTTCCGGGGCGGTCATTGCTGCGTTGATCGCGGTGCCAATGGCCGTATTGTTCGCGCTGATGCTCGCGCCGTTCGGTGACATGATCAAGCAGGCTGCGCCTTGGGTGTTCCTGCTTGCGGCGGTGGCGATCGCGTGGTTCTCCAAAGGCCGTCTGGCGGCCGTGCTGACGCTGATCCCGTTCGTCATGATCATTGTTGGCCTGCAAACCATGACCGCGCAGTTCGGCGTCAAGCTCAGTGTCAGTTACTTTCTGGGCATCGCAATTGGCCCGTTGATCGCCGCGCTGTTCTCGCTGCTCGCACCCGCCGAACGGGACACCATGCGACGCCAGCAAGTGCGCACGTTTTCCCTGTCGCCCGACGTAAAAAGCTGGGGTGGATTCTTTCCTAATCCGCTCAAGGTGCTGGACAGCAAGCAGAGCATGTGGACGGCCATTACGGCGGTGATCTCCAGCGCGACCTTTGTGTTCAGCCCAGTGGCCATGACCGTGATCATGGGCGAGCTCGTCGGTTCGAGGGTCAAGCATGTCTACCATCGCCTGACCACTGTCATCACCGCTCGAAACGGCGTTACGGAGTCAACCTACCTGGCCGAAGCATTGATCCCGCTGATCGCCTTCGGCCTGCCCCTGAGCCCTGTCGCAGCAGGCCCGGCAGCGCCATTGTTCAACGCCCCGCCGCGCTTTAGCGTCGACGCGACGACAGGCCAGGTGAACAACCTGCATTCATTGCTCAGCACCTGGGAATTTTTTGGCTACGGCGTGTTGGCGGTGGTCGTGGCCATCCTGATCGCTTACCCCTTCACCATGAATTACGCCCACAGAGCCGCATCCTACGTGTCGCGCAAGATCAGTCACGAAGCGGTGATCTCGACCTTTGTTGGCCTGATCCTGGTGATCGGCATCTGGGAAGGTGGCCTGCTGGGGTTGCTGGTGATCGTCACCATCGGCCTGCTGGGCGGTTTCCTCTCACGCTTTTTGGGTTTCAACATTGGTGTGCAGTTCATGGGCTATTACACAGCCGTGCTGTCTGTTCCTGCCCTGGTTGCCCTGATGAATGCGTGATGTTTTTAACCTTCTACAACAGTGTTCAGATAACCAACAACGGTGATTCCAATGACCCTGAAAATATCGGTACTGACGGTAGGTGCGATCATGGCCCTTTCGGTTTGCACGGCAGCGTTTTCCGCCATGAAAAGCCCGCTGGTCGGGACATGGAAAATGGTCAGCGCAACCATTGAACGTCAGGGCACCCGGTCGGATGCGTACGGCCCCAATCCACATGGATGGCTGGTGTTCACTGAAGAATTGACGTTCGTCGAGGTGCTCACCGATCCGCGAGTGCCCGCGTTTCGATCCAACGCTCGGGGCGAAGGAACCGATGAGGAAAACCGGGCAGCGATGGCTGGGAGCATCGGTTTTTTCGGACGATATACCGTCGACCAGAACGGCGAGTTCACCGGCAATACCGTCGAAGGATCTACGTTCCCGAATTGGGTGGGCGCGACACGTACTCAAGATGACCTGCAACTGAAAGTCGACGGCAACCGAATGGTGGAAAACTTCCAGCGCCCCGATGGCACGAAGGTTCACATCATCTGGGAGCGGGTAAAGTAACTCTACGTCGCGAGCAGCCCTGCGGGGCCGACTCAGTTCATGAGTGGGCTGAGCACTGCTCAGCCCACGCTTGCGCACTGCTGGTATCCACTCGCCCCACGGCTTACCAGATCGGCACCGTGTAGAGCACCAGGAAGCGGGTCTGGTTTTCATCACGAAATGCCGCGCCGCTCGGGAAGTCGTTGCGATAGATCGACTTGCGCGCCATCAACCCGACATTCTTCAGCGGACCGCTCTGGATCAAATACCCCAGCTCCATCTGGAACTCCCGCTCCTTGCGGTCGTCGGCATTGAGCGCCGCCAGCGCGATATTATCACCGCGCACGTAACGCAGCCGGCTCTTCAGGCCGGGCACCCCGGCGGCGGCGAAGTCATAGTCGTAGATTGCCTGCCAGGTCCGTTCCTTGGCATTGAGAAAGTCCGAGCTCATGGTCAATTCACTCATGCCCATCAACTCAGTGCCTGACACATAAGGCGTCGCTGTGTCGCCGCTGGCGTGCATGTAACCCAGGCTCAGGTGATGCCCGCCAAGGCGATAGCCGAACAGCGCCGACAGGTTGCGGTTGTCCACCTTGCCAGCCTTGGCAGTGCCATCTTCGTCGCTGAAGAAACTGCGCAGATCAGTGGTCAGCGTGCCCTCGCCTACCTGCATGTTATGCAGCAAGGCCAGGGTGTTCTGCTGGTACAGGTCGGCCACTTCGGCGTGGTAGGCGCGCAGGCTGAGGTCTTTGTTTACCTGATAATCGCCACCGACATAAGCCATGTGCGATGAGGTGGCCGCACCGTTGAAACGCCCGTTCGGCGAAGCGATGCTCATCGGCTGGTAGTTAGTGGAGTCACGCCTGTTGATGCGATCGATATAGCCGGTATTGAGCGTCAGTCCGTCGATGTCCTTGGAACTGAGCGTGGTGCCGCGAAAAGTCTGCGGCAGCAACCGCGACGGGCTGGCAAAGGCGAACGGCAGGAAAATCGACACATCGCCGGTCTTCACCGTGGTTTGGGCAAAGCGCATTTTGGCAGTCATGGCCAGGCGCGAATATTCATCCGCCGCGCGCTTGTCGCTGCTGGATACCGGCAGTAATTCGGTGCCGCTGCGGTCCGGTGACGAGTCCAGCTTGACCCCGATCAATGCACGGGCGTCCAGGCCGAAGCCGACAGCGCCCGGGGTAAAACCCGACTCCGCATTCATGATGAAACCCTGAGCCCACTCCCGGGCCGCGGTTTTCGCCCCCTCGTCCTTGTAATCCCGGTCCAGGTAGAAATTGCGTAAGGTCAATGTGCCGCGGCTATCGTCGATGAAACCTTCCGACAGCGCTGGAGTGGCGACCGCACATAAGCCCAACAGGACGAAACCGCGTGCGCAAAGAGGTAAGTCTGAGGTCGTCGCAAGGACGCCCCGGGGTGAATTCGTCATGTCCTATGTCCACTTATTGTTGTTGTTTTTTTGAACGTGATCGCCAGCCATCCAGCCGCGATCTCGGGCCAGAGAGTGGGAAAAGCCGGAGGTGCCGTCAATCCACAATGGCCGATAATCGAACATTAATATTCGTATCTATTTCCAAGAAAACCTAAAAAACACAGGACATCCTGTTGATTTGAATAGGTTTATGTCGATGCGTTTGGACATTTTCCGTTAGCGTTCACTTTTTAGTTATCTTTGTTAATCTTAATTGCGGCTTGGCATTGCTGGATGCGAGCAAGCCTGCGTGCGCCCGTCAGCACACTCACAAAAACAATAAAGAGGTTTGCCATGGACACTCCATCACGTCGCACGACGCTGACTATTGCCCTGTGTTTTATCGTCGCTCTGATTGAAGGTTTTGACCTGCAAGCTGCCGGCACTGCCGCCGCAGGGTTGCGTCAGACCTTTGCCCTGGACCCGAAAATGATGGGTTGGGTGTTCAGTGCCGGCATCATCGGTTTGCTGCCGGGCGCCTTCTTCGGTGGCTGGATTGCCGATCGCATCGGTCGCAAGAAAATCCTCATCGCAGCGGTGCTGCTGTTTGGCGTGTTCTCGCTCAGCACCGCCTACGTCAGCTCTTTCTCCGGCCTGCTGCTGGTGCGTTTCATGACTGGCCTGGGCCTGGGCGCCGCCCTGCCCAACCTGATCGCCCTGTGTGCCGAAGCCGTGGGAGAGCAACGTCGCGGTACGGCCATCAGCATCATGTATGCCGGCGTGCCATTGGGTGGGGCACTGGCGGCGGTGGTCGCCATGCTGTTTCCCGAACATTGGCAGACGACCTTCATCATCGGCGGCCTCGCCCCATTGCTGGTGGTGCCACTGATGATGGTGCTGCTGCCTGAATCCAACGCCTTTCGCCAACAACAAAACAGCGTCAACCCGACGCGCACTTCAACCGGCCAGGCCTTGTTCGGCGAAGGCCGCGCCAGCGTTACCCTGGCGTTATGGTTGAGCTACTTCTTCACCCTGACCGTGATGTACATGTTGCTCAACTGGCTGCCCTCGTTGCTGCTGGAACAAGGTTTCAGCAAACCCCAGGCAGGCCTGGTACAGATGCTCTTCAATATCGGCGGCGCCCTCGGCTCCCTGCTCGGCGGAGTGTTGCTGGATCGCTGCAACGGCATCAAGGTGGTGCTGTTTGTGTACACCGGCTTGCTGGCAGCGCTGGGCGGGGTTGGCCTGTCCGTGGGCATCATCCCCATGGCCATCGCCGGTTTTGCCGCGGGGTTGTTTGTGATGGCTGCGCAACTGGTGCTTTACGCCCTGGCCCCGCCCTCCTATCCAACGTCGGTGCGCGCCACCGGCGTCGGCGCAGCGGTAGCGATCGGTCGTTTGGGCTCGGTGGCCGGGCCATTGGCGGCCGGGCAGATTCTGGCGGCCGGAGCCGGCACCACCGGTGTCCTGCTGGCCACCTCGCCCGGTTTGGTGATTGCAGCCTTGACGATCATCAGCGTCATTGCCCGCTCGACTTCGTTGAACGTGTCGATGAGTAAGGTCAAGGCCTGAGGCCATCCGAGCGGCGTAGGTAAACAGGTGCTGTTGTGGGGGCTCAAGGTGAAGCTGTTTGAAAGGCGTCAATTCCTGACTTTATCGTCTGCAATAATCTCGAACTCATTCCATACCCCTGCCTCTAATGTGTAGATCAACAGAGGTAACGCGATTATGAACAGCGATAACGGCATCGAATCAGAAGCAACCTCGAGTACCCCGCCGACCGATACGTCTGGCAAACCGGTCGATAAGAATCCTGAGGACAGCGCTACGCCCTCCTCAACTCAAACCAAGGAGCAGGAAGCAGAGGAACTCAGTCGAAAAATCGCGGAGATTGAGCGCAATGTGGCTGACGGTCACTAACCGATTACGCCCGCATACACCGATCGATCGACATTGCCACCCGACAGAATCACCCCCACTGTCTCCCCCGCCCGAGCTTCACGTTCCTGAATAAGCGCGGCCAAGGCGGCGGCCCCGGCTCCTTCGGCGAGGTTATGGGTGTCGGTGTAATAGACGCGCATGGCCTCGGCAATTTCCTGTTCGCTGACCGCTACGATCCGTGCGGCCCCGGCTGCGTAGAGGGCAAAAGCTGCGGGGATCGGTTTGCGCACGGCCAGGCCATCGGCGAAGGTATTTGCCGAAGCGGTTTCCTGTATTTCGCCCGCCTCAAAAGATAACTTTGCCGCCGCGGCTTCACGGGACACCACGCCCACCACCTGGGTCTTCAGACCCAGTGCGTCGCGGGCGGCGATCACGCCACAAATGCCCGATCCGCAGCCAATCGGCACGTAGACGGTATCGAGATGCGGCGCGGCAGTGAACAGTTCCAGGGCGTAAGTGGCCACGCCTTTGACCAGTTCCGTGTGAAACGGTGGCACCAGGAACAGGTCATGCGCTTGCGCCAAACGGGCGGCCTCTTCACGGGCCTCATCAAAATCCCGCCCACACTCAATGACTTCGCCGCCAAAGCCGCGCATGGCATTGTTCTTTTCCACCGAGTTGCCCTGCGGCACGACAATCAACGCCTTCAAACCCAGCGCGCTCGCCGCCAGCGCCAGGCTCTGGCCATGATTGCCGCGGGTGGCGGTGACGATGCCCTTCGCACCGGGATGTTCACGTTTGAGCCAATGCATGAAGGTGATGCCGCCGCGTATCTTGAAAGCGCCGGTGGGAGTGTGGTTCTCGTGCTTGACCCACACCGTGCAGCCCAGCCGCTGAGCCAGCAAGGGCCAGGCATACTGGGCGGTGGCGGGCATCACCTGGTACACATGGCGAGCCGCCTGTTCAATATCGTCACGAGTCAGTCGGTGCATGAAGTTATCTCCCTGAGTGGTTAGCCAGTCTAGGCATCGCCGCCGTGGGTCGGCTTTCAAAAAACCGACCTGACTTTTGCGCCGCTTCTTCACTACTATGGCGCTCATGAACCATCAAAACCGCCTACAGCCATCGCCCTTGTCTGAACCGGTCCGCCGTGTCGAGACTGGGTCCTGGGCGATCGAATTGTTGCCCAGCGCCGCTTACTCGACCCGCTATGTGGCGGCCCAGGCCTCCATCGGGTTTGCCTTCGACAGCCAGCGCGGCCTGCACGCCTTGGGCAGCGACCGGGTGCATCCTTTCGAGGCCATGCCCAACGGCCTGGCATTCGTTCCCGCCGGCTGCGACGTGTTCTCCGAGTCGCTCATGGGCGGTGAATACCTGCGCGTAACGCGGACCGACGGTATCCCCCTGAGCGGGGATCACCCATTCAACAATCACATCGATCAACAGGCCATTGACCTCGCGCTGCGAATGCGCGGCGCGCTGTTACGTGCCTGCGTGGAAGATGACTGGGAAACCTGGGCCTTGGCGCTGGCGCAACGGGCAACCGGTGATAGCGCGTTGTCGACACCGGACCAAGGCGCTATCACTCCCCGGCGCATGCGCCTGCTTGATGAGTTTATCGAAGCAAATCTTGAAGGGCCGCTGGGCGTGTCAGCGATGGCAGGTTTGCTGGGGTTGTCCGAAGGATATTTCATGCGGGCCTTCAAGCTCGCCACGGGCAAAAGCCCGCACAGCTACCTGATCGACCGGCGTCTGGCCAAGGCCCGGGCACTGATGCGTGATTCCACCGCCAGGCTGTCGGAAATCGCCCTCGCCTGCGGGTTCAATTCCCAGGCGCACATGGCAACCACGTTCAAGCAACGGCTCGGGGTGAGCCCGATGCAGTTGCGCTAGACCGCCAAAACACTGCAAGGCACCTGATACAAGATATGCTCGGTGGTGCTGCCAAGCAGTTTCTCTCCGCCTGGATCCTGGACTCTGCCCATCACGATGACGTCCATGTGATGTGTGTTGGCAAACTCACTCAGCGCCGCAACCGGGTGTCCCAGAACGAAATGCCTGCGGCCAGGCGGAACGTTGTATCGACTGGCCAGTTTCAGAAACGATTGTTCCAACGCTTTGCGCTGCCATCGGGTCAGCTCCGACAGCGTTAAGCCTGTGTCTGACGCCTGGTAGTCTTGGGATATGTCGTAGGCATACAGCAAGTGCAGTTCAGCATCACACTGTTCGGCGAGACTGCAGGCCTGGCGAATAACGCGATCATTGAGTTCATTTTGTCCAGGCTCGGCCAGCGACGCCTCTACCGCCGCCACGACCTTGCACGGCAAGGCAGGTCGAACCCCGCCCACCAGATACACCGGTACCGGTGAGTAACGCAGCAGGTGCCAGTCCAACGGGGTGAAAAAAGCACGCTTGAGCACCGACTCATGTTGGATTTCCTTGATCAACAGGTCAGGCTGCAATTCGCTGAAGTGGTCCAGGATGTCCTTTTCCATGTCATCAGCCCACGCCAGCTCGGTGGTCACATCGACCCCTCTGGCATGTAGCTTTTTCGCCTGTTCCCCCAACCAGTCGCGGTGGTCCTGCAGGTAACGCTCGCGTGTCTTTTCACGGTCACCCTCTTCAAGCAGCGACAACAGGTTCAAGGCAGGAATCAACGCCGCTATATGCAAGCGTGCAGCGCTGGCCTTGGCAAGCGCTGCGGCATGGTCGATCACCGGAGAATGGCGCAGGGCCAGGTGGGTGATGAGTAACAGCTGTTGATACCGGCCCATGATCTGCCTCCAGACAGGTGAAACTCAACCTCTGCCACTGCCAGCTACACATTCAGCCGTGACATCTGCGCCGGATCGGGCACCAGCGTCATTTCAGACTGCGCCGTCGGAAGGTGCCTGACGTTGATAAATATCAACCGGAGCAAGGCTGCCGTTCTTCACGCCGCCGGCAGGCCACAGCGGCATAGAGGCAGCGGTCTAACCGTATCGTTTGGCCTGCTGCGGCGCTGCGTCGGCTGGCAACTTGATCATCAGGACGCTGCACATGGGGTCTTCGAGTATCCCTTCAGCGGTCAAGCCGATATCAGAGGCCTGCGTATGATGATCGGCCGCACCGATGACCAACAGGTTGTAAGCACTGCGCTGCAGATAAGCATGAATTGCATTCGCCGGAGCGCCGGGAATGAAGTGCCGATGCTGGCTGGCAATACCATGCTGGCTGGCCAAGGCATCGAACGCCTGTACCTGGGCCTCATAGAGGGACAGGTCACCGTGGCTGGCAGCGGCACAGTCGTAAACGCTGATCACGTGCAATGAGGCACCGCAGGCGTTTGCCAGGTGCCTGGCCGCCTCGATGAGCGAATGATTGTCGCGGTTTCCTTTCGCCTGTGACTCCATGTCAACCGCTACCAGAAACTTGCTGGGTGTCTGAATCGGGCCCGGCAACACATAAAGCACGGCAATCGGGCTGACGCTCAAGAGTTCCCAGTCCAGTGCTGACAAACCGCGCTGCGCCAGGCCTGGGCGTTCCTGGATGTCCTTGATGATCAAGTCCGCTTCAACACGCTGCGCATAGGCAACGCATTCGACTGCCGAGGAACTGGCGCATACCAGCTCTGGATGGACATCCACGCCTTTTTCCTGCAGGTGCGCACTTTCACTTTCCAGCCATTTGCGACGCGACGACATTAAGTTATCGCGCACGATGTCGGGCCTCTCGGTGACTGCATGGCCGGGCGGCTCTACACCGTGGGGCTCAGTGAACATCGCCACGTGCAGTGGCACGCCCAGGGCGCGTGCCAGATCGCCGGCATACTCCAATCCGGGAGAGTGAGCTGCCTGAGGGGGGGCAAGAAACAGTAAACGCAATGGATGAGTCATTTCACACCTCGGCATCCGATGATAAAAATGGCGTCCCTGCGCATTCCTGCTTGGGTGGACAGGTGCCGCATAGAGCGGCTTTTTAGTCCTGTTGAACTTCATTCATGGGGCAAGCCCGTGGCCAGTTCGACATTCGGCACCCACAGGGCATCAATGCAGGCCGAAGCGTCCTTCTGCGTCACAGGTTCAAGGGCCAGCGGTTCAAGCAGGCCTCTGTCGACCAATGCCAGACGCATGATTCCGTTTTTGTCGAGAAGCGAACTTGCCAGACATTCACACAAGGAGCGCGGCAGCGCCTCTGGCAGCGGGCCTATATCGGCATTCTCCAGCTCAAGCTCATAACGCTCGGTACAGGTGTCTGCCAGATCCTGCATCGCATGGGTCGCGAAATACGACACCGTGAAATATCCCGAGGTCAGCACCGCCAGAATCGACAGCAAAATGGCTGCCTGACGTTTTCTCGAGCGTGTGCCCCGAAGATGCAAAAACCCGGGCAATGCGGATTTGCTCCGGTCCTGAACCACCTGCGCCCCGCTGATGGGTCTGTTGTTTGTCATGACCGTATCTCTGCCCCATGCTTATCAAAAGAATGGCGCCGATCAACGAATGCCGTTTGATCTGGATCAACCTCGTGCTGCTGTTTGCCATTTTTCTGGCTACAGCAACACGCGGTGGGCGTTCAGGAGTAGACCGTTGCAGGCTTGGTGGCCCTTGCTGGGCCACCCTGCCCGGCCCTGGAAAATCGACGATGACCGCCCACCCCTCCGCCATCAGGCGGGCGACGAACGATCACCAAAGGGCGATATCGTAGGTAAGGTAGATCCGGTTACTGTCCCGTCCCCTCGAGAATTCAGAGCGGTAGACGTAATTGCGCAGCTTCACGCCCAACCCTTTGAAGGAGCCTTGCTGCACCACATAAGCCAGTTCAGCATCGCGCTCCCACTCTTTGATGGTGGTGTTGGACTCTCCATCGTCGCCGCTAAGGTAACGCGTGGAGAACGTCAGGCCGGGGACGCCCAGGGCCGCGAAGTTGTAGCCGTAGTTGAGCATCCATGTCTTCTCGTCTTCCTCTACGAACTTGCCTATGCCGGCGTTGCTGAAAGAATAAACGGACGCGCCGCTGATGTAGGGCAGCCCGGCGTCGCCCTTCAGTGTTTGATAGCCGCCGCCTACGGTATGGCCTGCGACAGCGTAAGTCAGCTGGCCGCTGAGCATATGGTTGTCGATTTTACCGCCATAGGCAGAACCGCTATCAACGCTGCGGAAGTAGCGCAGATCACTGGTCAGCACGCCTGGGCCGAGCGGCAGATCATGTTGGACACCCGCAAAGTTCTGCCTATAGAAGTTCTCCAGTTCGCCATGAAAGTAGCTGAGGCGAATCGTCTTGCCCAACTTGTAATCGGCACCGAGGTAACTGAAGTCCCCTGACTTATCGCCCCTGTAGCCGTCTGGCACGATGGGCATACTGTCGCTCGAATCTCGCAACTTGAAACGATCAAGATAGCCGCCCGTCAGGCTAAGGTTATCAATGTCGGTGCTAGTGAACTGGCCGCCCTGGTAGATCTGAGGCAACAGTCGGGAATCGTTGTAAATGAGCACCGGCGTTTTAGGAAGCAACGTACCGTATTTGACGGTGGTCTTGGCAAATCGAGCCTTGGCGGTCATCCCGAAGCTCGCAAATTCATCGGCGGCACGACCGTCATCATGCACAGGCAGCAGACCGGTGCCGCTACGACCGCGGCCCGAGTCGAGCTTGATGCCCAGCAGGCCCAACGCATCAATCCCCAAACCGAGGCTGCCGGTCGTGAATCCCGACTGATAATCAAGCAAAAAGCCTTGGCCCCATTCGGTGCGCTCGCTCTTGGCGGTATTTGCCGCTCGCGCACTCATGCCATGTTCATCGCGGAAATTTTCATTGATGTAAACATTGCGCAATTGCAGCTTGAGTTTGCTGTCGTCGATAAAGCCTTGCGCATTGGCATTGGCCAGCGGCAACAAAGCCAGGAGAGTCAATAAAGCTCCACGGTTATAAACAGAGGTCATATCAAACTACTCATTGTTGTTATTTGGAATGCAGCTGACCGTCCGCCCCACTGGCATGGGGCGTCAGGTGTCAAAGAGGTTTGGAGAATCAGGAGAACAGACTGATTGCCCCAGTCAGCAAGGCCAACGCAGTCACGACCAGGGAAGTGAGCACCGCCCATTTGACGGTGGCTTTCTGGAAGTCGCCCAGATCACGGTCGACCATGCCGACCAGCAGCAGGGTCGAGGCCACCAACGGACTCATCAGGTGCACCGGCTGGCCGAGAATGGAGGCCCGTGCAATCTCGACCGGATCAATGCCATAGGCCGCTGCGGCGTTGGCCAGGATCGGCACGACACCGAAGTAGTAGGCATCGTTGGACAGCACGAAGGTCAGCGGCATGCTGGTAATGGCAACCACCAGCGGGAACAAATGGCCCCAGGATGGCGGGATCCAGTCGACCAGGGTTTGCGCCAGCGCATCGACCATTTTCGTCCCAGAGAAGATCCCGGCGAAGATACCCGCGGCAAACACCAGCAGAACCACGGTCATGGCGTTGCCCGAATGAGCGAGAATTCGTTCTTTCTGAATATCCAGTTGCGGATAGTTGATCATCAACGCCAGGACAAAACCGATCAGGAACAGGATCGCCGAGTGCATGAGGCCCATGACCAGCGCAACCATCACCGCCGTCACCAGCAGCAGGTTGACGTAGGCCAGTTTCGGGCGCTTGTGCGGCGTGTCTTCAATAATCGCCTTGATGTAGCAATTACCCCCACCGCTTTGCAGATGGGTGTTGCCGATGCGCTTGCGTTCGGCACGCCCCAGCAGGAACGCCGTGAACACCACCCACACTGCACCGCCGATCATGGTCGGCAGCAAGGGTACGAAATACTCGCCGGCATCCAGGCCCAGCGCTGCGATCGCACGGGTCGCCGGGCCGCCCCAGGGCGTCATGCCGCTCATGATGCTCAACGAGAGCATGGAAATGGTCGCCAGGATCATCGGGTTCATGCCGATGCGCTTGTACAGCGGCAACATCGCTGCACAGGTGATCATGTACGTGGTCGTGCCGTCACCGTCCAGCGCCACCAACAGCGACAGCAGCGCCGTGCCCACGGCGATTTTCATCGGATCACCGTTAACTCGCTTGAGGATCTTGCGGATCAGCGGGTCGAACAGACCGGCATCGATCATCAGGCCGAAAAACAGAATTGCGAACAACAGCAGCGCCGCCGACGGCGCGACCATCTTCAAGCCGTCCAGCATCATCTTGCCGGTGGTACCGCCAAACCCGCCGATCACCGCGAAGACTATTGGCACCACCGTCAGGGCGACGATCGGTGACAAACGTTTGGTCATTATCAGGAAGGTGAAGACCACCACCATGGCCAAGCCAAGTAAAGCGAGCATAAGTCAGATCTCTTGTTGTTATGAGTAGCTTGGCCGACATTCAGGCGCACGCCATCCCACTCGCCAGGCGACACTCGAATGATTGCCTGGCGCAGGTATTCAGGAAGATAACGCGGTGATGTCGGGTCAGCCGTGACCGGTTAGATGTGATTCGCGACCTTTGTGTCGTCCCAGGCGTGCTCCGTTGCCTGGATGTGCCTCGGGGAGGGTTTGCCATCCAGGGTCTGCAACAGCACATCGCGGTCGCAGGCATTCTCCGAGATGGAGATCACCACGGTCGCCACTGCGTTGCTCGCCAGGCTGGTCAGCGCCCGCGCCTCGGACATGAACCGGTCGATCCCGATCAACAGGGCCAAACCGGCCAGAGGAATATCGTGGATGACGGTCAGGGTCGAGGCCAACGCGACAAAGCCGCTGCCGGTAACACCTGCGGCGCCCTTGGAAGACAGCAACATGATCGCCAGCATGGTGATGACCTGGGTCAGCGTCAGGTCGATGTTGCAGGCCTGTGCAATGAAAATGGCCGCCAGCGACAGGTAGATCGCCGTGCCATCGAGGTTGAACGAGTAACCGGTTGGCAGCACCAGCCCCACGACTCCCTTCTTGCAACCCAGGGCCTGGAGCTTTTCCAACATCCGCGGCATCACCGGTTCAGTCGAAGAAGTGCCCAGCACCACCAGGAATTCCTCGCGCAGATAACGCAACAGCTTCCACAAACTGAAGCCGTGTGCACGGCAAATGCTGCCCAACACAACGAAGACGAAGAAGGCGCAAGCGACGTACAGGGTCATGATCAGCTTGGCCAGCGAGCCCAGCGACGTGATGCCGTACTGCCCGACAGTGAAGGCCAAGGCTCCGAAAGCGCCGATCGGAGCAAAACGCATCAGGTAGGAGAATATCTTGAACACCATGTGCGAAGCTGATTCCAGCACATCCAGCACTGGCTTGCCGCGCTCGCCCAAGGACGACAGGGCAAAGCCGCAGAGCACTGCGATAAACAGCACCGGCAGCACCTCGCCTTTATTGAAAGCGCCAATAAAGGTGTCGGGAATGATGTGCATGAAGAAGTCCACCACACTCAGCTTCGCAGCGGAGTCGGTGTATTGCGACAGGCCCTGGGTGCTCAACTGGGTCGGGTCTATGTTCATGCCTGCACCGGGCTTGAACAGGTAGACCGACACAAGGCCAATGATCAGGCTGATCACCGTCAGCGCCAGGAACAGCAGCATGGTCTTGCTCAACAAGCGCCCCAGCGAGCGCTTGTCACTCATGCCGGCGATGCCGGTGACAATCGTGCAGAACACCACCGGCGCGATCATCATCTTGATCAACTTGATGAAAGCATCACCCAGCGGCTTCAAGGCAATCGCCTGTTGCGACCAGAAGTGCCCGACCAGCACGCCCAGCAGCACGGCGCAGATGATCTGGAAGTAGAGCGATTTAACAACTTTCATGGCATCACCCATTTTTAGAATTGTTCTGATGCAAACGACAATGACTGCCTGGACTATCCGGCCAGCCGGTGTGAAGCGGTGGCGTAGACGAAACCTGAGAAAAGCCGGCGGGCGGTACGCACCACCGAGGCACGAATGGTCTCACCCTTTTCGCCGGTATAGGACAGCACGACATCGATACCGCCGCTTGGGTGCTCAATACGAACCTGCTGCAGACGCGGCTCGCTGATGCCGCCGAGCAACTGCGCCACTACGCTGCCTTCAGTCACGCAAGCGGTAGCCAGACCGATGGAGCCGGTGATCGCCAAGGCGCGATGACAGTTGTGCGGCATGAAATAGCGCACCTGGACCGTCCCGCCCGACTTGGCAGGCGACACCAGCACCGGCTTGGGGATGACCTTGTCACTGACATCACCCAGGCCCATGGCCAGGCCGGCTTTGAGTCGCAGGGACTCCAGGCGTTGCAGGAACGCCTTATCGGCGTCCAGTTCAGCGGGGCTTTCATCGCCGCGCTTGCCAAGCTGACTGGCCTCGACGATCAGCATCGGCATCGCCATGTCGATACAGGTCACCGGGATACCATCGATCAGGTCCAGCGGTTGCCCCGTCGGGAAGAGCTTGCCGGTCTTGCTGCCAGCCGCATCCAGAAAGGTCAGTTGCACCGGAGCCGCCGTGCCAGGCACGCCGTCGATGGCGGTGTCCCCTTCATAGCTGACCTTGCCCTCAGGGGTTTGCACCTCTGAATTTACGAAGGTCCCGGTATTGAGGTTGCGGATCCGCACGCGGGTCAGATCGCCGGAAGGCTTGACCAGCCCCTGCTCGATGGCGAACGGGCCGACGGCGCACAGCATATTGCCGCAGTTGGGCGCGGTATCGACCCGGCGCTGGGAAACCATGACCTGGACGAACAGATAGTCGACATCCGCGTCCGGGTGCAACGATGGGCTGACGATTGCCACTTTGCTGGTTTGCGGGCTGCCGCCACCGATGCCGTCGATTTCCAGTTCATGGCCGGACCCCATCAGGTTGAGCAGCAGCTCATCACGTTCGGCGATGGCACTGGGCAGGTCCCAGGCAAGAAATACGGGCCCTTTGGAAGTACCACCGCGCATCAGCACACAAGGAATTCGCTGCATGAACACTAACTCTTGTTGATCAATCTGGATAATTGATGTTCTGGACACAAGAGTGGCAGGGTTCTAAAAGTGTTTCCAATGCAAAGATCAGAGCAATTATTGCGTTTCACGAATGAATTAATTTACGATGATTTCCCAGCGCATCGCTCTTGCCCGGTGAGAAAGAACATGGAATACGAGCTTCAGGACATACGATCTTTCGTGAAAATCGCTGAACTAGGCAGTTTTCATGAAGCCGCCGATGCGTTGCATCTCTCTCAACCGGCCCTGAGCCGGCGCATGAAAAAACTCGAGGAAGGCCTGGGGACCGCCTTGCTGGATCGCACCACCCGCAAGGTCAGCCTGACGAGCGTCGGGCGCGATTTCCTGCCCAAGGCGCGGCGCTTGCTGGATGATTTCGACGACTCGATTCTCAATATTCGCGAACTGGCGGAGCGCCAGATCGGTCGGGTGACCTTGGCCTGCATCCCCACCGCGGCCTTCTATTTCCTGCCTTCGGTGATCCGCCTCTATAACGAGCGCTACCCCAAAATCCGCATCCGCCTGCTCGACCTCAGCGCAAACGAAGGGCTCGAGGCGGTACTGCGTGGCGAAGCCGATTTCGGTATCAATATGATGAGTGGCCAGCACCCGGATATCGAGTTCGTGCCATTGGTCAACGAACCTTTCGTTTTAGCTTGTCGACGCGACCATGAACTGGCCAGACGCAGCTCGGTAAGCTGGTCTGAGCTCAGCGATTACCGACTGATCGGTGTCGGTCGTCTCAGCGGCAACCGAATGCTGCTGGACCACGCCTTGTCGGGTTTGAGCTGGCGTCCGCAGTGGTTCTACGAAGTGCAGCACTTGTCTACATCGTTGGGGTTGGTCGAGGCCGGCCTCGGGGTGTCGGCCATGCCCAGCCTCGCAATGCCAGCCGAGGATCACCCGACATTGGTCAGCGTGCCGTTGATTGATCCGGTGGTAAACCGATCGCTGGGCCTGGTCTATCGAAGGGGCGCATCGCTCTCCCCGGCCGCGGAAAAATTTGTCTCGATATTGCTTGAACAATGGGAACACTGATTTTTCGGGGTCCATGATCAGGACTGGATGAGAAACGGGCCGAGCTCAGTCAACCTCCGTGCTCATTGCAAGCGCTTGATATTGCTCCAGCTCAGCCAGCCGTTGGACCAGGGCATTGCGAACACGCTCGTAAGCCCCGCTGCCTAGCAGTAGACGCCTGGGTGCGGGATCGACGTCGACAATCTCGAGCATGATCCTGGCCATTTTCTGCGGGTCTCCGGTAAGCGGGAAAGTACCCTCGGCGATTGCTTTACGCACTTCACCGGCAGGCGTTTGCTCGTACTCAGCCATCGCGGGCGGACGAACCAGCGCGGCGCCGAAATTAGTTCGTGTCGGGCCCGGCTCTACCAGGGTGAACTCGATCCCAAAAGGCGCAACCTCCAGAGCGACCGACTCAACGAATCCCTCAATGGCCCATTTGCTTGCGTGGTAAAGGCTGAAGTTCGGGTAAGCGAGCTGCCCGCCCTCCGAGGACACTTGAAGAATTCGACCGCCCCCCTGTTTGCGCAGAAACGGTAGGCAGGCACGGATGAGTTGAATAGAACCGAGCAGATTCGTTTGCAACTGCTGGTCGATCTGTTCATCGCTGGCTTCCTCCGCCGCACCAAACAACGCGTAGCCCGCACTGCTCACCACAACATCAATACGTCCTAGCTCGGTGAACGCCTGATGAACCACAGCGCGGATGGCCAATGCGTCGTTTACATCGAGCAACGCTGTCCACAGTTGCTCGCCGTAGCGTGTCTTCAAGTGACTCAAGGCCTGAGGCTTACGCAAAGTAGCCGCCACACGGTCCCCCCGTTCCAGCAATTGTTCGACCACCGCCAGACCAATGCCGGACGAACTTCCAGTCACTAACCAAGTTTTGCTCATGTGCTTGATCTCCGAATGAAGGGTGAGTTGCCATCGATGTGAGACCAAACTACGTCAGCCGGACTGCTGCTACTATGGGGCAGAATTCGGATGAGCTAATGAAATATAGCCATGAATCAATTGCCCCTTTCGCTTGCCGATTTACGCGCGCTGACCCGCATCGTTGCTCATCGCAGCTTTCGTAAAGCGGCCGATGAGTTGGGCCTGTCAGCCTCTACCCTGAGTCATATGATGAAAACGCTGGAGGCCGGTCTTGGGGTGCGTTTGCTGCACCGCACCACGCGCAGCGTTTCACCGACGGCAGCGGGAGAGCGTCTGCTAAGACGACTGGCGCCTGTGTTGCGCGAATTCGAGCTGGCGATTGAGGAAGTCAATGAATACCGGGATCTTCTCAGCGGCACTTTACGGATCAATGCCAGCGAACAGGCCGCGCGCGTTTTGATGAAAGCTGCCCTTCCGATATTCCTGGAACGCTTCCCCCAGATGTCGGTTGACCTCGTGACCGAGGGCCGTCTGATCGATATCGTAGCCGAGGGCTTCGACGCCGGTATCCGTTTAGGTGAAGCGATCCCCCAAGACATGATCGCCGTGCCGATAGGAACGGATACGCGATTTATTACCGTGGCGTCCCCCCAATACCTGAAGACTCATCCTGTCCCCCTTACGCCGGATGATCTGCCAGGACATCAATGCATCTGCATCCGGATGCCCAGTGGTAAACCTTATAGATGGGAATTCTCCAGGAACGGACAATCCTTGGTCATCGAGCCCAAAGGACAGCTAACCCTCGATAATGCCGAAATCATGGTCGATGCAGCCATATCCGGGCTCGGCATCGCTTACGTGCCAGAGCAGACGGTATCGCAACCTTTGGCAGACGCCCGTCTGGTCGAGGTCCTCGCGGATTGGTGCCCCAGGATTCCTGGGCTGTTTCTGTATTATCCGGGGCACCGCTATATCCCATCAGGCTTGCAGGCCTTCATCGAGGTCTTGCGCGAGTCTCATTGATTGTCCGCGACTGTGCATTCGAACATAACGGCATGCGCCCTTGCGAGGTGAACGCGCGACGGCCTCAAGGCCGACGCGTCGGTTGCGATCCGGCCCTTGTTTGAGCTGACTCAAGCCTTCTGCTCTTGCTGCAAGCGCTTGAGCAGCGCGTTGGCGGCGGCTTCGGAAGAAGCCGGGTTCTGGCCGGTGATCAGATGGCCATCCTCGACCACGTAACTCGCCCAGTCTGCCGCCTTTGAATACTCGCCACCTCTGGCTTTGAGCATGTCCTCCACCAGAAATGGCACCACCTGGGTCAATCCCACGGCCTCTTCTTCAGAGTTGGTGAACCCGGTCACTTTCTTGCCCTTGACCACTGGATGGCCATCCGGCGCGTTGACGTTCTTGAGCACCCCAGGCGCGTGACAGACGGCCGCGATGGGTTTATTCGCGGCGTAAAAGGCTTCGAGGAGGGTCTTGGAATCAGTGTCCTCGGCCAGATCCCACAGCGGCCCATGACCTCCGGGATAGAACACGGCATCGAAGTCGTAGGGATCAATTTCGCCCAGCGGCACCGTGTCGGCCAACGCTGCCTGGGCCCGGGTATCGGCGCTGAAGCGGCGAGTGGCGTCCGTCTGGGCCTGTTCCTCGTCGCTCTTGGGGTCCAGCGGCGGTTGCCCTCCCTTTGGTGAGGCGAGCGTAACCGTCACTTTGGCGTCGACAAACACGTAATAGGGCGCGGCGAATTCTTCCAGCCAAAACCCCGTTTTCTTGCCGGTGTCACCCAACTGATCGTGGGACGTCAGGACCATTAGAATGTTCATGTAAACCTATCCTCCAAGTCGGAATGAGCGGCGTATGTTCGCCCTGCATTACGTCAGAGGCCGCGTGGTAGCAGACGTTCAAGTGGGTGAAGCGAATCCTCATGAAACGGTCGTTGATCCCAGCGTTACTCCCCCCATCAGCCCCGCTGCCGAGGAGTTCGGGGCCCGTTATTGAGTTGCCGAACCGGTTCACCGCTGCTAGAAATGAAAGACCTTGGCCTTGTCTCTGCCAGCGCCACAATCCAGGACAGCCTCGCGGACATCATCCGTTGACCCCATTCATACCTCACAGGGAGCTTCACCGTGTTTCCGATGGATATCTGGTTCACCTACACCGCAGCCTGCGTGCTGCTGGTCTTGTCACCCGGTCCTGACAATCTGCTGGCCATAGGACGGGGGCTGAGCCAGGGTCGCCTGGCCGCCATCGTGTCCGGCCTGTCGTCTGGGCTGGGCATTTTGTTTCACGTCACCACCGCCTCGTTGGGGCTGACGCTGTTGATCCAGACCTCGACGGTTGCCTTCTGGGTCGTCAAATTGGTAGGGGCGGCCTATCTGGTCTGGCTCGGGATCAAGGTGCTGCGCTCCAGAAGCCTGATAACCTTCGCGCCCGCCGCACGACAGCCACTGCGAAGCATTTTGCTTACAGGCTTTCTTTCGGCGGCGCTAAACCCCAAACCCGGGTTGTTCGTCCTGGCGTTCATCCCTCAATTCATCAACCCCGCGCTCGGCTCGGTCACCGTACAGATGCTGGTCTACGGGTTCTGGTTCGCCCTGCTGACGGCCGTGGGGTTCTCGTTGATGGGGGTCTTCGCCACGCGCCTGTCGCAATACATCTGTCAACGCCCTCGCCTTGCCAACGGACTGAACCTCGGGGCGGGATTGACCTTCATCGTCTCAGGCCTGTCCATCGCCGCCCTCAGGCAGAAATAACCGCCCGTTCCACGCACCTAGCCACCAACCAGCGAAGTCGCCAGCAATGCCTCCAGCCCCATCGGCTTGGCGAAATAATAACCTTGGGCCTGCCCTGCCCCCATCTCCCGCAGCAAGAGCAACGTCGCTTCATCTTCGACACCTTCGGCCACCACGCTAAGGTCCAGTGATTCGGCCATACGCACGATCGCCCGGACGATCGCGCGACTGCGGGGGCTGGTGGTCAGTTCGAAAATGAACGACTTGTCGATCTTCAAACCGCTGAAACGGTATTGATGCACATAGCTCAGGGAGGAAAATCCTGCGCCAAAGTCATCGAGCACCACCGACATGCCGTTGTCGGCCAATTTCTGCATGGTCAGTCGGGCAATGGCGGGCTCGGCCACCAGCGCACCTTCGGTCAACTCCAGGCAGATCCGCGACGGCGCGACGTTGTAACGGGCCAACAGTGCCAGCACATCATCGGCAAAATCCGGGCGCGTCATGCTGTAGCTGGAGCAATTGACATGCACCGGTGGCCAATTGGCGTGTTGCGGTAGTGCGAGGATCGCCACGATGCTGGTGAGCATGTACAGATCCAGTCGACCGATCAGACGCAACCCCTCGACATCGGGCAGAAACTCGCCCGGCGCGATGATCCGGCCACCCGGTTGATGCCAGCGGATCAGCGCTTCAAGGGCCACCAGCTCGCCGCTTTCGACGCTGACAATCGGCTGGAAATACGGCAGCAGTTCGTCGGTACGCTTGAGCGCATTGCGCAGGTGCCCTTCACGCTCAACCTGGTCCGAGACTTCACGACGCACTTCCTGGTTGAACACCGCGTAACTGTCGCGCCCGGCATTCTTGACCCGGTACATCGCCGCATCGGCATCGCGCAGCAAGTCCGCGGGTTCGTGGTGAAACTGACTGTCGGCGCTGACAATACCGATGCTGCAAGACGAAAACACTTCGTGGCCATTGATGAGAAACGGCAGGTCGAACACCGACAGAATCCGCTCGGCGATTTCGATCACCGCCTCCAGTGTCGCCTCGGGCGCCAGCACTGAAAACTCATCGCCCCCCAGGCGGGCCAGCATGTCGGTGTCACGCAGGCAACTGCGCAAGCGGTGGGCGGCCTGCATCAACAGCAAATCGCCAAAATGGTGGCCGAAGCTGTCGTTGACCATCTTGAAGCGGTCGAGGTCGATGAACATCACCGACAGTTGCCCGCCTTCGCTCTCGAACCGCGCCCAGGCCACATTGAGGCGCTGCTGCAGGTAGGAGCGATTCGGCAGCCCGGTCAGCGCATCATGGGCGTTTTCGTGTTGCAGCTTGGCGTTGGCGTGATCCAGTTCGCGGGTGCGGTCCTGCACCCTGGCTTCGAGCTTGAGGTTGGCGGCATGGATCGCTTCTGCGGCCGTGCGGCGCGACAATGCCGTATCAATGTGCCGTGACACGAACGTCAGCAGTTCCTGGTCGCGCAAGGTGTAGCGCACCTGGGAGGTATAGCTTTGCACCGCCAGCACACCCCGTACCACATCGCCATCGAACAACGGAATGCCCAGCCAGGAATGGAAGCGGACCGACTCGTAGGCCACTTCGAGTTCACCCTGTGCAGACAACCGATCCGCGTCGAAAGGATCAATCAGGCAAGGACGACGCTGGCGGATAACGTACTCAGTCAGGCCCCGGCACCCACGGCGTGCCTCAGGCAGGGTGGTTTTGCGCTCATCGACATAATACGGAAAGGTCACTTCACCGATCGCGTCGTCGAACAGCGCGATGTAGAAGTTCTCCGCGAACAGCAGATCCCCGACAATGCCATGCAAGGTCTGGAACAGCTCCGCCATGTCGCCAGGCTGGCTCGACAGTTCTGCAATCTGAAATAGCGCACTCTGCAGGTGTTCGGCGCGCTCTCGATCTGCCACTTCCTGCCTCAGCGCGTCATTGACTGCCGACAGTTCCAGCGTGCGACGCATCACCGTCTCTTCCATGCCCTCACGGTGCAGAATCCGGTCCAGCGCCATGGCCACGTGCCGGGCCACCACCAGAAACAGCGCGCGGTCTTCGGCGCTGTAGGTGCGTGCAACGTCGTAGACCTGCATGGCAAGCATGCCAAACACTTCATCGGCGGCATTTTTCAGCGGAGCGCCCATCCAGAATTCGGGACGATCACCTACGCAATAGAAACGACCCTCGGCCTGAGCGGCGCAAATGCCGGCGGCATCGATCAGCAACGGCTGGCCCGAGGTCAGCACCTGGCCGGTCAACGACAGACGCGAAGGGTCTAGGTATTCGTAGTGTTGGGACTCCACGGCATCGACGTCGATGATGTCGACGTAGTACGGGTAGTCGATTTTTCCGCTGTGGGGGTCATACAGCGCGAGATAAAAGTTCTCGGCGTCGATCAGGCTGGCGAGCAGCCGATGAACCCCCACCAGGAACACGGAGCGGTCGCGGGTGGAACTGGCCAGGTAGGTAATTTCATACAGCACACGCTGAGTAATCTGGGCCCGGGCCAGGGTATTGGTCTGTACCTGGATGCCCAGGCATCGGGCAAACTCGGCGAGGGCCGGCTCCTCGGTATCGGTGACTGGCGCCAGTAGCCAACCCAGCACACTTTCGCCCCGACCGGTCGGCCAGCGGCACAACCGTCTGGTCCGGCAGAAGGTCTCGAACTCGGCGTTCGCAACGCTGGCCGGCCACTGTTGCCCTGGGTCGCCCTGCCCCAGCAGATGCAGTTGTTCACCGGCGCGATAAACCACCCACTGGGTGGTGTGGGCCCAGGTGCGGGCTGATTCCAGCAATTGTTCGATCGCGTCTTCCTTGCCAACGTATGCCATGCCGGCCGCATCCGGGTTTTCTTGCAGGTGAATTGCCACACCGTAATGGTTCGATGGCTGCGGGGGATCGCTCAATGGGCGAAAACTCATCAGCGCTCCCTGCGCCACAGTGGCGAGATTGAATGACTGATTGCCAGGCAATATGCCAGTGAGCCTTCGGTGTATAGCGTCCAGAGGGTTTTTTCAATCGTTTTTATTCACTTGAGTGCTATCACGACGCAATGAGTGTTTCATCGGTCATGGAGTGTTGCCTGCGGCGGCGCTCGTCCTCCCGGGTTCTCAACCATACGCCCCGGGAGTCCCTGCAAGCACGGCCGGTTCATCGTGCCTACCACACAGCAATATGAGAATCCGCCCTGGGCTCGGTGCCGCCGCACAGGACACCGCTGACCGGGTCGCGGAGAATGATCTGGCCTCGTCCGTAATCAGTCCGGTCACTGGCGATCTGCACTTCATGACCGCGCCGCGCCAAGGCATTGGCCAAGTCGCCGGAGGCACCCTGCTCGATGCCAACTTTCATCTCACCAAGCCACTGCCAGCGCGGAGCGTCCAGCGCCGCTTGCGGGTTCAGGCCGAAGTCCACCAGGTTCATCACCATCTGCACATGGCCTTGGGGCTGCATGTAACCGCCCATCACGCCGAAAGGGCCAAGGGCCTGGCCATTCTGGGTGAGGAAACCAGGGATGATGGTGTGAAAAGTCTTCTTGCCCGGGACCAGGCAATTGGCGTGGCTCGGATCCAGGCTGAATTCCTGTCCGCGATTCTGCAAGGCAATCCCGCTGTCAGGCAGCACCACGCCAGAGCCAAATCCGTGGTAGTTGCTCTGGATGAACGAGACCATGTTGCCTTCCCCGTCAGCGGTCGCCAGGTACACCGTGCCGCTGGCGTGGGGATCGCCGGGTTTGGGTGCCTGGGCCTGTTCACTGATCTGGGCGCGACGGCAGGCGCTGTACTCCTCGCTCAACAGGTCAGTCACCGCCACACGCATGTGCAGAGGGTCGGTGATGTAGTGCAGGCCGTCGCTGTAGGCCAACTTCATGGCCTCCAGTTGGCGATGCCAGGTCTGCTGGCTGTCGCGGTGATCGAAGCTGAAGCCCTCCAGTATTTTCAGCGCCATCAAGGCCACCAGCCCCTGTCCGCTCGGCGGGATTTCCCAGACATCGACGCCTCGATAGTTGACGTGGATCGGTGCCACCCATTGGGCGCGATAATCCTGCAGGTCCGTGGCACGAAGGTAGCCGCCGCTGGCCCGGGAGTGGGCATCCAGGCGTTCGGCCAAGGCGCCGCGATACAGGCTCTCGCAGCGGGTGGCAGCCAATTCTTCAAGGGTACGGGCCTGAGCCGGGTTGCGGAAAATCTCCCCGGCCCGTGGCGCGCGACCGTCAATCAGAAAAGTCTGGAACCAGGCATCCAGGACCTGATCACGATGAGGCGTGAATTCGTTCAAAGCGATCTGCCATTGATGGGCAACCACCGGCGACAGCGCAAAACCGTCCCGCGCCAGGCTGATCGCCGGCTGCAGCAACACGGCAAAGGGCAGCTTGCCAAAGCGTTGCGACAACTCGGCCCAGGCCGATGGGCAACCCGGGACGGTTACCGGTGTCCAGCCATAGAGCGGCATCTGTTCATGACCGGCCGTCTTGACCGCCTCGATACTCAGGGCCGCCGGTGCATGGCCGTTGCCGTTGAGGCCATGTAACTGACCCTTGCACCAGACCAAGGCAAAAGCATCGCCACCGATGCCACAACCCGTGGGCTCGACCACCGTCAGCGCCGCCGCCGTGGCGATGGCCGCATCAATGGCGTTGCCGCCCTTTTGCATGATCTCGATGCCCGCTTGGGCAGCCAGAGGCTGGGACGCGGCGACCATGCCCCGGCGGGCAAAAACGCTCTGGCGTTGCGACGGATAAGGGTACTCGTGAGCAGAAAATTTCAGCATGGCAAAGACTCTTCAACACAAGGATTCATTGGCGGGACTCAGGGCGAACACCCTGGAACGGTCATAACACGCGACTGAGGAAAGCCCGAGTTCGCGGGTGCGTGGGATGGCTGAAGATCTGCTCCGGCGGGCCTTGCTCAATGAGTTCACCTTGGTCCAGCACCACCACACGGTCTGCCACTTCGCGGGCAAAGCCCATTTCATGGGTGACCACGACCATGGTCATGCCCTCCTCTGCCAGCGCTTTCATGACTTGCAGCACCTCGCCAACGGTTTCCGGGTCGAGGGCGCTGGTGGGTTCATCGAACAGCATGGCCTGGGGTTTCATCGCCAGCGCCCGGGCAATCGCCACCCGTTGCTGCTGGCCGCCGGAGAGCATCGACGGGTAGTGGTTGGCCTTGTCCGCCAGACCGACCCGCTCCAGCAGGTTGCGCGCCTCTTCCAGCGCTGCGGTGCGCGGTATCCCGAGCACCTGGATCGGCGCCTCGATGATGTTCTCCAGGGCCGTCATGTGGGGGAACAGGTTGAAGCGCTGAAACACCATGCCGATGTCCCGGCGCTGGCGGGCGATGTTGCGCTCCGACTCACGCACCAGGCTGCCGTCAGCCCGCTCGCGATAGCCCATGGCCCGGCCATTGACGCGGATGCGCCCACCCTGGATGTCTTCCAGCAGATTGATGCAGCGGATAAAGGTGGTCTTGCCCGAGCCGGAGGCACCGATCAGCACCACCACTTCGCCGCGCCGTACTTGCAGGGATATGCCCTTGAGGATCTGCAGCTCGCCAAAGGACTTGTGCACATCCAGCGCCTCGATGATCAGCTCTTCACTTTTGTGCGCCATGGCTAACGTGCCCTCAACAGGTTCAGGGTGCTGCGACCGAACATCCGCGTCGACGCCGGCGGTGGTGACGAGGGTCGGTCCGATTGGCCGAAACGGGCTTCCAGCCAGCGCTGGAAAAAGCCCCAGAGAGTGGTCAACAAGAGGAAATAGATCGCCACCACCAGGTACAACTCGAACACCCGGAACGTCGCCGACGTGACCATCTGGGTACTGAGCAACAGTTCCTGTACGCCGATCACGCTGACCAACGTGGTGTTCTTGAGCATCACGTTGAACTCGTTGCCCAGTGGCGGGACGATGACCCGGAACGCCTGGGGCAAGACAATGCGGCGCATCAGCTTGGCGAACGTCATGCCCAGGGAACGCCCGGCTTCGTACTGGCCCTTGTCCACCGCGCCGATGCCGGCCCGGATGATCTCGGCCATATAGGCACCTTCGTTGAGCCCCAGGGCAATGATCGCCGCCTGGATATTGCCGGGAATCACCAGGCCGAACAGATCGATGTCTTCGAAGCGGAAAATCCCCCCTGCCGCCAGTGCTGTATAGAGAAAGACAATCTGCACCAGCAACGGCGTGCCGCGCATCAGCCACACATAAAAACGCACCGGTAAATGCAGCAACGGATTGCTCGACAACCGTAGCAACGCCGCGGCCAGTCCCAGGAAGCAGCCCAGCAGCATCGCCAACACACTGATCACGCAGGTCAGCCAGAGCCCGGTGAGGTAAACATCACTGGGCTGCAACAGGTACTGCCAAAACACATCCCAATTGAAGTTCATCAACGCTCACCCCAATCAAGAGTGTCACTGGCGACATGCCATTTGCTGAGCAGTTGGCTGTAGCTGCCATCACTGCGCATGTCGTTGATCACCTGCTGCACTGCGGCGCTCAGTTGCGTGTCGTCCTTGCGAATACCCAGTCCGGTAAGAATCCGGCTGAAGGCAGGCACCCCTTCCTCAAACAAATCGGAGGCCATGGTGGCGTAATAACCGGCGGTTTCCACCGTGGTGCCGTAGGCATCGACCTGGCTGATGCGCAAGGCCTGGAATGCATCGGTGTCGGTGTTGTAGACCACCAGTTTCATTCCAGGCTTGCCAGCCTTGATCAGCGCTTCATTCTCGGCGTCGAGCAGCGTCTTGATGGTGGAGCCATTGAGCACCGCAACTTTATGCCCGGACAGGTCCGACAGCGTCTTGATTGCCTTCGGATTACCCTTGGGCACGACCACCGCCTGGCTGGAGTACATGTAGTTGACGATATCGATCACCTCACGGCGCTCGGGCTTGTCAAACAACTGGTCGACGATCATGTCGCACTGCTTGGCGAGCAAAGCCGGGAGCAGCCCGGAAAAGGGAATCACCCGCCACTCGACTTTCTTGTCGCCCACCCGCTTGGCGATTTCCAGGCCCAGGTCAACGGTCAAGCCCCTGGGTTTCTGCGCTTCATCGAAGGACACCAGGGGCGGCGAATCCATGCCTGAGCAATAGACGAGTTTTTCGACCTTGAGCAAGCGCTCCGGAACAACGGGCGCGGCAACCGCCCACTGAGCACAGAATCCCAAGGATAGGGCGGCAACCAACAGGCGAGGCTTATGCATGACCAGACACTCCAGTTCAGTTAGTAACGGGCAGTACTCAAAGTCAAAACAACGGCAGGCTCGGGGCCCGCACTGGTTATTTTTTCGATTGCAGAAATTGGATCAACTCAGGAACGGTGCCTTCGATGTGCGCACGCACCACTGCCTCGGCCTTATCGGCGTCGCCAGTACGAATCGCCTCGAGAATCACCGCGTGTTCCTGGCGCGCACTCAGCGGTTTTTCCACGTGCTCAAGCCATAGGCGCATGGGCGCCTCGATCAAGGAATAGAGGGCACTGATCTGCTTCAGCAACCGGGGACGACCGCTGAGGCTGCACAGGTATTCATGAAAGGCGCGATGCCGGCTGACCCACTCGGCGCTTTCCTCGCGGTAATCGTCCATCTCGTCCAGCAGACGCTCCAAGGCTGCCAATTGGCGCTCGCCTATCCTGGCTACCGCGACACGGATCGCCAGGCCTTCGAGGACGCTGCGCATCTCGAAGACTTCGTGCAGCTCATCGATATCCAGGCCACTGACAACGGCCCCGCGATTGGGTCTAAGGGTCACCAGGCCCTGGGCGTCCAATCGACGGAACGCCTCGCGCACCGGCATCCGGCTCATACCGATCTCGCTGGCGATGTCTTCAGCGATCAGCCGGTCACCCTTGCGCAATCGTCCCCCGCAAATGGCGTCCAGCAGGAAGTTGTAAGCCTCCTCCTCGGCCGTCATCGACGGGCGCCCAACGTAACTCGGAGCGAATTGCATGGCAGCACCTTTTGAATTTTTGTATCCAATTATCCATAAATTCAAAAAGCAGAATGCGTGCCAACTGAATGGATCGATGTGCAAGTGATTGATTTGAAGGAAAGGGTCTTGCTATGGGGCGTGCATGGGCCCGGCGTCAATTGGGTAGACGTGCTACCAAATGGCTCAAGCGACGCCCATTAGTGTGCACAGTGGTAGCCAGGTAACACTCAATCAGCCAGCCCTGGGAGTGTCCGAAGGTGACTCACCAAACAGCGCTCGGTAATGACCTTCCAAAACGGCCATAACCTACTAAGGTTTTAATCGCCTGCTGAATCGGCGCGATTGCGCCCCCAGATGACCACCGTGCGACTTCCAGGGAAGGAGAAACCGTATGAATGCCAGATCGGACCCGGGCGGTGACGGCATCGTCCTTATACTGGGGGCCACCGAAAGCGTCGACAGTGTGGCCTACGCCTACGGGCATGCGCGCGAGACACTCTGGGATCACCCGCGCAATGCCGATCTGCGCCGTCAACACCCGGACGGGACGGCGCTCGCGGCGGGTGATTCGTTGTTCGTCCCGCCGCGTGTGAAAGCGACCTTCGAACAGAACGCCACCGGGCAAAGACACACCTTCCGCGTACTGAACACCCCTGCCATGCTCAGGTTTCGCCCTTATGCCCTCGCCGGACAGGGCCTGGCCCGGCACTTTCAGGTACTGCGCGGTGACACGCTGCTGGGCAGTGGCGAAGCCGAAGCCAACGGCGATATCGTCTGGCCTCTGGAGCCCACCGCCGACGACATCACCGTGCGCGTAACCTTTGACGGCTTCTCCCGCGACTATCATCTGAGGCTGCGCGCGCTCGACCCGATCAGTACCCTCAAAGGCGTGCAGCAGCGTCTGCGTGGCCTTGGCTACTTCAACGGCGACTGCGATGGTCAGATGGATGACGCGACCCGTGTGGCCATCGGTGCGTTCAAGATGCAGGCCGGATTGCCCGACGACAATGAGTTACTCAGCGATGCCGTACGCACCGCGCTCCACGGCTACCACGGCGAGGCCCCCGTATGATCAGGGTTCGCAAAACGCCTACGGCCCCTCCCGCGCTACAGCGCTCGCACGATGCCATGAAAAACAACGTCCTGCAGGCTGTCCAGGCTGGCGCTTCGGTGGTCCTCTGCACCAAAGGCACCAACACCGCCAAAACAAAAAGTGTTCCCAAAGGCTCGGTGAAGGTCGTCATCGATGACGACCAATACAAACCGCCCCACGCCAAAGCGCTGCTCAAGGTCGACCAATATGGCAAGTGCGCCTTTTGCGAGGCACGCTTCATGGACACCGCAGGCGGGGATGTTGAACATTTCCGGCCGAAAAAACGCCACGACGGTTTCGTTCCAGTGAACGACAAGGCAATGGATAACCTCGGTTATTTTCAGTACGTGTACGACTGGAGCAACCACTTGTGGTCATGCAAGGAGTGCAACGAGACCTACAAGAAGAACTACTTTGACGTGATACCGGACAATCTGGCGCAACCGCCGCCGAGACTGGAAGACTTCAACACCGAGGATGAGTTCTGGGACGCCATTGGCGAATGGGGCCGGTTCAGGCCACCGCGCCACGACGCGTGGGACGACCCGCACAACGCCGAGAAACCGGTGTTGATCAATCCTGTCACCGAGAATCCCCGCGAGCACATCAACTTCAATTGCGCGACAGGACTGGCCATCCCCGCCCCTCTGAATGACCTCAACCAACAAATGCAGCCCACCAGCGACAGGGGTGGCAAGAATATCCTTGTGCTCGGTCTGAACCGCAAGGAGCTTGTGTTCGCCCGCATGCGGCATCTGACAATGTTGCGAGGGGTTTTTCTGGAGATGACCCACAGCCTCGACCTGACAATCGAATTCCTGAAATGGCAACGTGGAGAAGAGTGGTTCAAGACCTTGCAGGAACCGACATTGCGCCACCTGGTGAAATACCCCGACGCTTATCAGGTATCGGACAATCCAACGCGCTGCGCTATCGAGTTTTTGTTCTATTCGACAACGCCCCAGGCACCGTTCTCTGGATTGGCAATGGACGCCTTTGCCTGCTGGAGCCTGGAACTGGCCCGGCACGTGATGCAGTTGCGCGAGCACATCACTCAACTGCAGGCCGCACAAAGCGGGATAGCCCCGGCCACCCGCAGCGTCCACGAACTCCCCCGGCTCAGTCTGCATGCGACCATCCTCGCTACCTACAAGGCGGACATGAAGGCGCTGCAAGCATTGCGCGACACCCTTGAGGTGTATGCTCCGCTATGGAATGCCGGCTTTGAGCAAACGCACATCGAATACGTCTGCCGGGATCGCCTGGAAAAAGTCATGGCTGAACACGCCCAATTTTTCCTGTGGCAAAAGAACTATACCCGTTACGACCCGGCTTTCGTCGCCGGCTATCTGACCCACGAACGCAACTTCCTGGATGTCTACAACGCCCTGGAAACCTATGAGTGCGACAAGAGTACATGGAGCAATGCGATAGACGCGATGAGGCGAAACCTCAATAGATACGGGCCGGATCTCGCAGAAGACCTCACGCCCCATTGCAATCAGGTCGTCGCCCGACTCAAGGTGGTGACGCAAGCGTTCGACCAGGATCGAAACCTGACTCAGACAGCGCCCTGGTGCAACGAAGTGGTCAAGATAGGACAGGATGCTGAACAGCTTACCGCTGAGCTCGACCGCCGTTGCCAAGCCTGTGGGAACGAAGATGCCAGCAACAGCACCACTGAAATGCGCACCACGCTGACGAAAATCGCCAACGCCGTCGCCAAGCTGAAAGCGGGCGACATTCCCCGAGAAGTGACGCCACTTGAATTGCCAGCCCCGCCGAAGCCCTGGATCACGCCAAAGGCCACCGGGCTGCGCAAGCGCGCCGGCATGCCCCAAGACCTGGACGCCGCGTGGAAGCACATTCGTTTGCGATCCAATTCATGAGCCGCGGCATCGCTCGACGGCACGCTGATCGAGTTTGGGAAACGTCACCTGACAGTTGCCGGGATCAACCCCTTCCGCTCTCGCCCGGCCGAGTTCGTCAAGCACACCGCTGCGCTGGGTCCCATTGGGCAGCACAATGACGTAGGGCTCCCCGCTGACGGGCTGCCCCTGCATATCCAGTAACTCGATCTCCACAAAGGTCAGCGCAACCGGCTCAAGTGGATTGACGGACTCGGACGAGGCTTTTACCTGCGCACGCTTGTGAGCCGCGGCGGACACCGGTGCAACAACCGCTTCCACAGCGCCCGAGGCCGGTAGGCGAACGGGCATCGGTCGTTGATGTGGAGACACGTAAGCACACAACTCGCCACTCGACAGCTTGCCCGCGACCTGACGGCGAATCTCGTCATCGTCCAGCAGATGGACCAGAATCCCCTGGGCGGACAATAGCGCGCGCAGACGGGCTACTTCACCGCTCCCGGCAAAATGTCGGCGAATAAAGCGCTCTGCCTGCCACGGTTCACGCACATCGATCCTGGTCGCCGGGCTTGCCTCTCGCAGCGCGGACTGGCCATCAGCAAGGTTGGATCGAGTACCCAGCTCGATGCGATCGGCCCCGTCAAAAAAACAAATCCGCATAGGCTGCCAGTCCCGGGCAGGAGGATGAAAAGGCAGTGTAGATGATCCAGGCATCCCAACTCAGGGTGTGTTGCGAAACCCGGCGACCATTCGGAATGCCGCGCCAACCGGACAGGAGTTCCGGTCCAGGATGGCGCGCACCTTTGTACTGATCTTTTTCCGATAGATGTCCAGTAAACCGCTGCGAGATACAGCCGCTTATTTTCCCCCCTCGCAATTGACCATCCAGGCAATCCCGAAACGGTCTTCGAACATCGCAAAACGTTCCGCCCAAAAGGTCTTCGCCAGGGGCATCTGCACGGTGCCACCTGCACTCAAGCCATTGAACAGCCGTTCGGCCTCTTCCACGCTGTCGACGTTGAGGGAAACCGACACGCCTTGCGGTTGGCGATACGGCTGGCCTGGCGGGCAGTCGGAAGCCATCAGGCTGAAATTGCCCACGGTCAGGCAGGTGTGCATGATCAGGTCGGCGTCCTTGGGCATGCCGACGTCCTCCGGCGCCTCGGCAAAGGACATGGAAAACAGCTCGCCGCCAAGTACGTCCTTGTACAACGCAAAGGCTTCCTTGCAGCGGCCGTTGAAGGTCAGGTAAGGGATGATTTTCATGCTCGCAACTCCTGTAGTCGGCTCACGATTGATTGGACAACTGCGCCCGCAGACGCTCTTCCTGCTCGCGCAACTCGGGGGTAAAGCTCTCGCCAAAATCCTCGGCTTCGAAGATCTGGCGGATCTCGATTTCACTGTCACTGATCATCGGGTTCGGGCAGCGTTTGACCCAGTCGATGGCTTCCTGCAGCGACTGGACCTGGAAGATCCAGAAGCCGGCAATCAATTCCCTGGTTTGCGCAAAAGGCCCCTCGACGACGGTCCGGTTCTTGCCGGAAAACTGCACACGCACACCCTTGGCACTGGGATGCAGCCCCTCCCCGGCGAGCATCACCCCGGCCTTGAGCAATTCTTCATTGTAGGCGCCCATGGCGGCGAGCAATTCTTCGCTGGGCATCTGTCCGGCTTCCGATTCCGGGCTGGCTTTGACGATCACCATAAATCGCATGCGCTTGTCTCCTGAGAGTGGATGGATTAAGCCGCCCTTGTGGTGGCTCTGCGGACTAATCGAATGGCAAGGGTCGAAATCGACAGCCTGACGCAATTATTTTTTTGGCAGGCCGTTGCGGCTTCAGCCATGGATCACTCGGAGCAACGGCGCAGCCTTTCACACCATCCGAATGAACACTGCAAACCGCAGAAACGCTTAAACAGCCGTCATGCCCGACGATAGATGCTGGGCGTGACCCCCACTTCGCGGCGAAACACCTGGGAAAAATGGCTGGGGCTCGAATAGCCGACCTCCAACCCGACATCGATGATGCTTCGGTCCGTCTCCAGCAGCAGATGCCGGGCGCGGCTCATGCGCAAGCGAATGAAGTACTGCGAGGGTGAAAGCCCGGTGGCGCGTTTGAACATGCGGCTGAAGTGGTACTCGCTCAGTTGCGCAACCCGAGCAAGGTTCGCGAGGCTGAAATCGGCGGCAAGCCCCTCGGTCATTGCCTCGATAACGCGGCGCAGTTTGTAGGCCTGCAACGCGTTGTTGCGCCGGGCACTGCGGTTTGGGTCAAGGTAGCGCCGCACCAAATGCACGGCCAGCGCCTGAGCCAGGCTGTGGGCAAACAAGGGGCTGGGCTGGCGCTCGTCGATGAGTTCCTGGCGCAGTTGCTCCAACAGGAAACTGATTCGTTCATCCCGGTCACCGGAAACATCGAGGAAGCTGACCGGGTCGGCGTGTTCGCCCAGTACCTCGCGCGCGGCTTGATCAATCAATGGCAGGCCGAGATACAGGTGCATCACTTCAAAAGCGCCGCAGCCTTGGGTCTGCCAGCGCATCTCGTAGGGTTCGCCAGTGTTGGTGAGAAAGAAGTCGCCGGTCTTGACGTCGGACGCTACCCATTCCCCACCCAGAACGCGCTCCTCGACCCGAGCCGCGCCCGCCAGCACCCACACCAGCAGAGGCTCGACCACCGCAGGCACCAGGATGGGCTCGACGATGCTGTGATGGCTGAACCGCAACATCACCACGTCCTGCATCTGCGGGCGCGGCGGTAACGTCTGCGGCGTTCCCGGCAAATAGTGCAGCATCGATTCGCCCGTAATGCGTTGAGCATCGCTGGCGAGGTTTTGCGGATCGGGTTGGTGCACAGGATGCTCCATCGACAAAGCCCTCTGACGAGGGCTGGTGCCAACAGGATAACGCGGCGGCGGCCATGAGCAAGGTTGCGCGACAGACCGTGTGCGCCGGAGCCTCGCATGCTGGAGCAAAACCCCAACAGTCCAGGCAAGCCTGCGAAAGCCCGAACATGCACATTGAGAGACAGTGAAGCCGTCGATAACGACAGCGCCTCACGGGCGCGGAGCCGGCGAATGTCTCCTCGGCTCGCAACGCAGGAGAGCATCATGACTGATATCACCTACAGCATCCCCCACGAAGTCGCAGGCAAAGTCGCGCTGGTCACCGGCGCGGCCAGTGGCATCGGCAAAGCCATCGCACTGTTGCTGCACGCTCGTGGCGCCAAGGTCGTTGCTGAAGACCTGAACCCCGCCGTCGAAGAGCTCGCCCGTCCCGGGCTGGTGCCGCTGGTGGCGGACATCAGCGAAGACGGAGCCGCCGAGCGCGCGGTCGGCCTAGCCGTCGAGCAGTTCGGCCGGCTGGATATCCTGGTCAACAACGCCGGGATCATCATCAACAAGCTTGTCATCGACATGACCCGTGAAGACTGGGAGCGCATTCAGGCAGTCAACGCCACCGCGGCCTTCATGCATTGCCGCGAGGCGGTGAAAGCGATGATTCCCAACAGATCCGGGGCAATCGTCAACATCGCCTCTTACGCATCCTACTTTGCCTTTGCGACGATCGCGGCCTACACCGCGTCCAAGGGCGCGCTGGCCCAGTTGACCCGCACGCTGGCGCTCGAAGTGATCGAGCATGGCATCCGCGTCAATGCCATCGGCGTCGGAGATGTGGTGACCAACATCCTCAATGACGTGGTCGACGACGGCCCCGGCTTTCTGGCCAAGCACGGCGAAGCGGCACCCATCGGCCGCGCTGCGCAGCCGGAGGAAATTGCCGAAATCGTCGCCTTCCTCGCCTCGGACCGCGCGAGTTTCATGGTCGGCTCGGTGGTTATGGCCGATGGCGGCATGACCGTCACCGCGGGCTAATGCGGCGTTGTCGCTGCACACCCCGGGGCAAGGATGCCCTCGGCCGGCGTCTGTTGACTTTGGTCTTGATCGATAAGCCGGTTCGGTGTCGGTTACGCCATACAGGATCAGGCAAACCCGCGACATTTTTGACATAACGGCCAAGCGGATCCACTCCCTAATCTGGACTCACGAAACGGATGACACCGGACGGCCCGGACAGGGCCATCCGAACTCGCTGTTCAAATGTGAGGGCAGAACATGAAAAGCATCAGCCGATTGTTGATCGGTACCGCTTTGAGCGCCGTTGTCGTCTCGGCTGATCTAACCGCAGAAGGAGAATGGAACATGCGACGTATTCAACCTACTACCGCCAGTCACCCCTACACCGGCATGTGGATCACCGCTGATGGGAATATTCGCCATGAGCTGTTGCCAAATGGGCGCTACGACGAGGCTCGCGGAAATCGCGAAAGTGCTTATCAGGGGCGTTACGAGGTGGAAGGCGATTACATCCGCTACTGGGACGACACGGGCTTCACTGCCGATGGAACGTTTCGGGACGGCGTCCTCTACCACGCCGGGATGGTCCTCTATCGCAAGTAACAGAGACGCCCGGCTCCTTTTGGCCGGGCGTTTCTCGTCTCGCCAGCATGAAGGATGCATAAAACCACCCTCGAGCGGAGACTGGTCGTCCGTTTCATCGCCAGCGTTGCACCACCGGCTAAGAACGAAACGCATCAACCTTGAGCCCATACCGACTCATCTTGTTGTACAACCCCCCACGCGACACATTCAGCCGTTGAGCCGCCAGGCGGATGTTTCCGCGCGTGTCTGTGAGGGCGGCAATGATTGCATTCATTTCATGGGTGCCAAGGTCCGGCGCCGTCCGAGGTTCAGGGACGCTCGCCCACGTCGATAGTCGCCCTCGCTGCCTGATCTCCAGCGCAAGATCGCTCGGCTGGATCAGTTCGCTCATCGCCAGGTTGGTCGCCCGCTCAATGACGTTTTCCAGCTCGCGAACATTGCCCGGCCAATCGTAGGCGCCAAGCATATCCAGTGCCACGGGAGAAAGGTCCTGCGTCGATTTGCGGAGCGACCGGGCACAACGCGCGAGAAAATGCCGCGCCAGCAACGGCACGTCTTCGCGGCGCATCCGCAGTGGCGGCACGGTCAGGTTCAGGACGTTGAGCCGGTAGTAAAGGTCCTCACGAAAGGCGCCCTCGGCCACCGCCTGGCTCAGGTTGCGGTGAGTGGCGGCAATGATGCGAACGTTGACCCGCAACGATTTTTTTGCCCCCACCCGTGTCACCTCGCCTTCCTGCAGGACGCGCAGCAAGCTGACCTGGGCATCAAAGGACATGTCACCGATTTCGTCGAGGAAGATCGTCCCGCCATCGGCCAATTCGAACTTGCCTGCCGAGCCACCGCGAGCCGATCCGGTGAAAGCGCCTTCGACATGACCGAACAGTTCGCTCTGCACTAGGTCACGGGGAATGGCGCCGCAATTGACCGCCACGAAAGGACCGCGACAACGGTCGCTGGCATTATGGATCGCCTGAGCGAACAGCTCCTTGCCTGTGCCGCTCTCGCCGAGGATCAGCGTGGTCGAATCACTGCGACTGGCAATCCGTGCCAGGTGCACTGCATCCTGAATCGCCCGTGAATGGCCCAGGATGGTTTCGAAGGTGTAGCTGGCCTGGGTGCCCATGATCCGCCGGGTGATTTCCCGAATGCGTCGGTTTTCGCGCAACGAAACAATCCGCCCGCCTTGTTCCAGCGGGCAGACCGACACCAGGCATGCCAGATGGCTACGGTCGTGCAGTTCAAAGGTGCAGTCCAGGTCCCGTACGCCCTCCCCGCTGGCAAGCAGGACGGCATCGGTCAGCTCACTTTGTCCCAGGCTCTTGAACGGACTGCCGAGCAGGTCATGGCCCACTCGGAACAACTGACGAGCGTAATGGTTGAGCGCCTTGATGCAGCCCTGCTCATCCAATACCACCAAGCCCTCGTTGAGCACTTCAAGCACGGTTTGTTGCTCTTCCAGCAAGGTTTGCAGCGCCATCTGCCTCGAGACCGCCTCGGCCGCGGCCTGGACGGTGCCCAGCGTATGGAAGTGAAACCAGCCTGGTTCTGCCGTCAAGGTCAACATACCCAAGGTTCGGCCCTGGGCATCCCGGATAGGCGCGGCGGCGCAATGCATGCGGCGCTGGCGCAGGCCAAGCCCGAAGTTCTCCTCGGCCAGCACATAGACCAAACGGTCTTCGACGATCGCCAGCCCGGTGCAATTGGTGCCCTGTACCGACTCCAGCAGGCGACTGCCTATGGGGGTGAGATCCAGGCCACAAAAGTACAGAGTCGTGCCTTGGGTATCGGTCAGATTGATATGGCCCTTGGGGTTGTAGGCGAGCAAACCGCGCATGACCTGCGCCGCTGCGGCGATCAGCACCCGGTTGGCTGCCAGTGTCGCGGCGAGGTCGTCGGGCGCGACAAAACGGTACGCACCGTCTTCCGGATCAAGGCCGGCATGGACGCTGCGCAACCAGGACTCCCAAATCACCCGCCTGATTCCGGCAGGGCGAGCGATTACCCCCTGCAAGCACGCTCGCCAGGCCTCATCCAGCGCAGTGCTGGGCCCTTCGTTCAATGACGCCGGGCCAAGCGCGGTGAGGTAATCGCGGTCTTCGGCGCTCAAGGCGGCAGGTTGCTGATTCATTATTCGGCCATATGTTCATATTTTCGACATGTCAGTATAGACATGTAATCAAAATGAACATCAATGCAAACGACAATGAATAAAACCTGTTTAATATCAATGAGTTGATTATTGGCACAGCGCTTGCTCCCTGCTTATCCAGACGAGGACATTCTTAGCGCCGAGTCGTAAAAACAATAAAGGGAGTCATGCTCGTGAGTACATCCAGGATCATCCGCCTTGGCCTTATCGGCGCCGGCCGCATGGGCAGTTTCCACGGCCTCACCGCCGCCCGTCACATCCCCGGCGCGTGCCTCGCTGCCATCGCCGACCCTACTCCCGGCCAGGCCGCGCGCCTGGCGGCAGAACTGGACGTGCAGAAGGTCTATGCCGATCCACAGCAACTGCTCGATGACCCGGACATCGACGCCGTGCTGATTGCCGCCCCGGCGCGCAGCCATGCCGAACTGGTGATCAGTGCGGCCCGGGCCGGCAAAAGTGTGTACTGTGAAAAACCGATGGCGATCACCCTGGACGAAGCCGATCGCGCCATAGCTGCGGCTGCCGATGCACGGGTGACACTCCAGGTCGGCTTCAACCGGCGCTTTGCCAGAAGTTTCCGCACCGCTCATCTGGACGTGGTTGCCGGCCGGATCGGTACGCCACAACTGCTGCGCTCGCTGACCCGCGACCCGGCGCTGAACAACCCCGCCGCGTCACCGCAATGGGTGATCTTCCTCGAAACCCTGATCCATGACTTCGATACCCTGCGCTACCTGAATCCGGGCGCCGAGGCGGTTGAAGTTTTTGTGATGGCCGATGCCCTGATCGCACCGGCCTACAAAGACAAAGGATTTCTCGACACCGCGGTGGTCACGATCCGTTTCGACAACGGGGCCATCGCCACGGCCGAAGCGAATTTCCAGGCGGTCTATGGCTACGATGTCCGCGGCGAAGTGTTCGGCAGCGCTGGCATGCTGACCATGGGCAACGTCAACGACTCCGACCTGCTGCGGTACCTGGCCAATGGGGTTCAGGCCGACACCCAGCGCATGGACACCGACTTGCTGCGTGATGCCTATGTGGCTGAGCTCAACCACTTTGTCAGTTGCGTACGCAGTGGCGAAAAACCTCTGGCCAGCGGTGAAGACGCCCGGGCGGCACTGGCCATTGCTCGCGCTTGTATCGAGTCCTTCCAACTGGGCAAACCGGTGCGCGTACAAGGAGCTCATTCATGAGTTTCATACCGTTCAAACTGGCGATCAGCGCCGAGATGGTCTTTCTCGACCTGCCCTTTACCGAGCGGGTCAAACGCATCCACGCGCTGGGCTTCAGCGTCGAGATATGGAACTGGACGACCAAAGACATCCAGGCTCTCGTCGCGACTGGCGCGGATTTCACCTCCATGACCGGCTACATCTCGGGCAACCTGACCGATCCCGAGGATATCCAGCAATTGCTCGACAGCGCCCAGGAATCTCTAGCCGTCGCAGCCCAATTGGGTTGCCCGAGCCTGAACCTGCACGGCACCGGCCTGGGTGATCAAGGATTGCCAGTCAAACCCGTTGCCCAGACCACCGGCCGCATGTGGTTGAGCGCCTGCAAGACACTGGAAAAAATAGCCCGCCTGGGCGAAGACGCGGGCCGGGTATTCCTGCTGGAAAACCTCAACACTGAAGTCGACCACCCGGGCACGCCTTTCGCCCGCGCTGACGATACCCTGGCACTGATCGAGGCCGTGGGCAGCCCGCACCTGAAGATGAACCTGGACCTCTATCACGCACAGATCGGTGAAGGAAACCTGATCGAACTGATCCAGCGCGCCGGCAACGCCATCGGCGAAATCCAGGTCGCCGACGTTCCTGGCCGCATGGAGCCCGGCACCGGCGAAATCCACTATCGCGCCATTGCCAGGGCCTTGTTCGGCATGGGATACAGCGGTGTCGTCGGCCTCGAAGGCTGGGCCAGCGGTGACAGCGAAGTCGCGCTTGAGCGTTTCCGGCAGGCCTTCACGCTTGATGGATGAAGCCCGCGCCGAACTCAATACGTGCGGCAGATTTTCAGCTCTTGGTGACGTACCACTCATAACAACAAAAGGAAAACCATCATGCGTCGTTGCACACTGCTTTTCGCCACCCTGCTATTGCTCTTGAGCCAATGGGCCAGCGCCGACTATCGCATCGGCGTCAGCATCGCCAGGGTCGACGACAACTTCATGACCTACGTGCGTAACGGCCTGGACGAGGCCGCGAAAAAGGAAAACGTGCAGATTCAATTCGAGGACGCCCAAGGCGATGTAGTGCGCCAACTCAACCAAGTCCAGGGCTTTATCAACCAGAAAGTGGATGCAGTCATTGTCCTGCCGGTGGACACCTCCGCCACAGCCAACATCACCCGCGCCGCGGTCGAAGCGAAGACGCCGCTGGTCTACGTCAACCGCCACCCGGACGAGCGCACCCTGCCCAAAGGCGTTGTCACCGTGGCGTCCAATGACATTGAGGCCGGACAACTGCAGATGCGTTACCTGGCCGAAAAGCTCGGGGGCAAGGGCAACCTGGCGATCATCATGGGCGACCTGGCGCAAAACGCCACCCACGACCGCACCGAAGGCGTCAAACAGGTGCTCAAGGATTATCCCGGGATCAAGATTGTCGAGCAGCAAAGTGCCGAGTGGCAGCGCAGCAAAGGGATGGACCTGACCAGCAACTGGTTGCTGGCTGGGAGCCGTTTCGATGCCATCGTCGCCAACAATGACGAGATGGCCATCGGTGCGGCCATGGCACTGCAACAGGCCGGCAAAGCCAAGGGCGAGATCGCGATTGTCGGCATCGACGGCTTGCCTGACGGCCTGGCGGCAATCAAGCGCGGGATGCTGGTCGCCTCGGTATTCCAGGACCCCAAGGCCCAAGCGACCAGCGCGGTGCAAGCAGCACTCAAGATGATCAAGGGAGAGCCGGTGGAAACGGACGTCTGGGTACCCTTTCAGTTGATCAAGCCTGAGCAATTGGCGGTGTTTGAACAACATTACAAGTAGCGAAAAGCTCAACACTTCGCCGCGATCCCGGCAAGGGATCAGCGGCGATTCACAACCCCAAACCCTATTGAGCAACACAGCGCGTCATATAAAACCCGCCGAGTCACTGCCCCACCCTGGCCCAGAATTCTTCGGCAGATGGACTGAGTGGCGCTACTGGACGGGTCAGATGAATTTCCAGCGGTATATCCCAGCTTTCGTCGAGCGCTCTGACCAGGCGCCCATCCAGTATTTCTTGCTCGGTGAGGCTCCTGGGCAACCAGGCCACGCCTTTGCTTTCCAGGGCCATGGACATTAGCACCGCTGCAAGGTGGCTGCTAAAAAGTGGTTTGAGGTGAAGGTAATCTTCTTTGCCACGCAGTCTGTGCGCGACGATACGCCCCAAACCGGATTCATGGGTGTAAGCGAGGTACGGCAATGCCGCAGGCGAGGTGCCGAAGTTAGCGCAGGCACTCGCAAGAGGAACGAGAACATCTTCACCCACCTTCTTGCCGATGAACTGATCAGGGGCCAGTAGCGGTGGAACATCGGGATGGCGGTGGCAGAGCAGAAACTGAACCTGGCCATGTATCAGCATCTGCTCACAGGCAGCCATGCTGTCTGAGTGCAGTTGCACAGCCTCAATGGGGGCACCGTTCTCTGAGCTTCGCAGCCACTTGGGAAAAAATGTAAACGACAGGGAGTGAGTTGCCGCGAATTGAAGCGACTTGGCGGCCATTCCAGCAACCTCTTGAGCCTCGTTGCGCATTCTGTACAAGCGCCTGGCAGCCTCTTGGGCACTTGGCAAAATTTGCCTGCCAGCTTCAGTAAGCGTCGCTCCTTGAGGCGTTCGAACGAACAACTGCACCCCCATCCAACTCTCTAACGAGCGCACTCTGCGGCTGAATGCCGGCTGGGTAACGTGCCGCGCTTCAGCCGCCCGAACAAAGCTGCCGTACTCCGCAAGCGCTGAAAAATCTTCAAGCCAGACGAGTTCCAAGGGCCATGCCTCCTGTGCATAGGGTGCGGCATTAATAGCATTGGGCGGGTGCCATCGCAAAGCCTAACGTGGGCCTACAAACAACAAGAGGACCCCGTCATGCGCATCGTAGACATTCGTGAAAAAACTGTTTCCATTGCCTCCCCAATCGCTAACGCCTACATCGATTTTTCGAAAATGACCTGCTCGGTTGTCGCGGTCATCACTGATGTAATTCGTGATGGGAAGCCTGTCATTGGCTACGGTTTCAACTCCAATGGTCGCTATGGCCAGGGCGCACTGATGCGTGATCGTTTCCTGGCGCGTATCACGCAAGCGGATCCAGACACGCTCGTCGACCATGAAAACAACAACCTGGATCCGTTCGCCATCTGGAAAACCTTGATGACCAACGAAAAGCCAGGCGGCCATGGCGAGCGCTCTGTCGCCGTTGGCACCATCGACATGGCGGTATGGGATGCCGTCGCCAAGATTGAAGGCAAACCGCTGTATCGCCTGCTGGCCGACCGTTACCGTAACGGCGTGGCCGATGACAAGGTCTGGGTCTATGCAGCGGGCGGCTACTACTACCCTGGCAAAGACCAGACCAAGCTCAAGGTAGAAATGCAGAGCTATCTGGATCGTGGCTACGACGTCGTCAAGATGAAGATTGGTGCGGTACCGCTGGACGAAGATATCCGTCGCATCGAAGCGGTACTTGAAGTGGTTGGCGACGGCCGTCGGTTGGCGGTCGACGCCAATGGTCGTTTCGATCTTCAGACCGGTATTGCGTACGCTGAAGCCATCAAGAAGTACAACCTCTTCTGGTACGAAGAGGTTGGCGATCCGCTGGATTACGCACTCCAGGCCGAGCTTGCCAATCACTATGAACTGCCCATGGCTACCGGTGAAAACCTGTTCTCTCACCAGGATGCCCGTAACCTGCTGCGCCACGGTGGCATGCGCCCCGATCGCGACTACCTCCAGTTCGACTGTGCTCTGTCCTACGGGCTCGTGGAGTACATGCGCACCCTGAAGGTGATGGAAGAAATGGGTTGGTCTTCCCGCCGCGTAGTGCCCCATGGCGGTCACCAGATGTCCCTGAACATCGCAGCGGGTCTGCACCTGGGCGGCAACGAATCTTACCCGGATGTGTTCCAGCCGTTCGGCGGCTTCGCTGACGGCATCCGCGTGGAAAACGGCTATGTCGGTCTGCCGGATATTCCAGGTGTTGGCTTCGAGGCCAAGTCCGCTTTGTACGCAGTGATGCGTGAGTTGGGCGAAGGCTGATCAACCTCGATCTGCGGTCTCTTTGAAAGAGGCCGCAGCCCCCGGCGTCACCCACTGACGCCGAGCCACATGCCCATCACAACAATAAAATGAGGTGCTTCCGTGGAAATCTCCAAGTCCCGCTGGTATGGCCAGCTGTATGTGCAAGTGCTGATCGGCATCGTGATCGGTGCAGCAATCGGTTACTTCGTGCCTGATATCGGAGCCAAGCTGCAACCCTTTGCCGATGGCTTCATCAAACTGATCAAAATGCTGTTGGCGCCCATTATTTTCGGTACGGTCGTTGTGGGTATCGCAAAGATGGGCAATATCAAAGAAGTCGGCCGGATTGGCGTGAAAGCGCTGATCTACTTCGAGATTCTTTCAACCATCGCCCTGGTCGTCGGCCTCATTGTGGTCAACATCGTGAAGCCTGGCGTCGGTATGAACATCAACGCCAGCGCGCTTGATGGAGGTGCCATTAGCAAATACAGCCAAGCTGCCAGTGAGCAAGGCGGCACCATTGATTTCTTTCTCAATATCATCCCGCAAACCTTCATCGGCGCATTCTCCAATGGCGTCATGCTTCAGGTCATCCTGCTTTCGGTATTGATGGGTGTCGCCCTGGTTCAAATGGGTGAAACCAGCAAGCCACTGATCAACACCCTTGACCTGTTCCTGCAAGGCCTGTTCAAGATCGTTGCAATGGTCATGCGCTTGGCGCCGATTGGCGCGGGTGCCGGCATGGCTTTCACGATCGGCAAATACGGGATTGGCACCTTGCTGTCACTCGGCCAGTTGCTGGTCGCGCTCTACATCACGACCTTGTTTTTCATCGTGGTCGTGCTGGGTACGGTTGCTCGATGGTCGGGCATGCCGCTTCTGCAATTTCTTCGTTATTTCAAAGATGAAATCCTCATCACCCTTGGCACCTGCTCAACCGAAGCCGTGCTGCCACGAATGATGGTGAAACTTGAAAAGCTTGGCTGCAAAAAATCGGTAGTGGGCATGGTGTTGCCTACGGGGTACACCTTCAATGCGGACGGCACCTGTATCTATCTCACCATGGCCGCCATCTTCATCGCACAGGCGACCAATACGCCACTGACCTTTGTGGATCAGATGATTCTGCTAGGCGTGTTCCTGCTGACTTCAAAAGGCTCGGCTGGGGTGGCGGGTGCGGGGTTTGTGACACTGGCTGCAACGCTCACAACCATTCACTCCATTCCTCTGGTCGGCCTCGTTTTGCTCCTGGGCATTGACCGGTTCCTCAACGAAGCGCGAGCCGTGACCAACCTGATCGGTAACGGTATCGGCACCATCGCCATTGCCAAGTGGGACAACTCGTTCGATGTCGAGGCCTGCGAGCGTGAGATCGCCGCCATGAAACACCAAAAGGCGACAAGAAAGGCATTGCTGGCGCAAAAATAATCCGTAAGGCGCTCCGGTCATTCCGTTTAAACCACGGCATGACCGGTAGTGGTTTGCGTTTGGACGAAAGCTACACGTTATTCTTCAGGCTTTCAGGGCTACCTGCGCATAGACCATCCATCACCAAGTCCATCAATCTGGCGAGACGTGGGCGCCATTCGCTCTGGGAATCTATTTGCCATATTCCAGCAGTGGCTAGAAAAAAGTCGTCGTGGGTAACCCCGCTACGAATCGTTCCGGCCTTTTCATTAGCCCTCAAAAGCAACTCGGCGGCTGCCTGGACCGGCGCGTATCCCGACTTCCCAGGAAATTCGTAAGTAGAGGCTGCTTGCCGTATCGCGGTCGCAAGTCCCGCCTTGGTCATTGCATATTCAACGAGGCAGTCCATCCACTCTCGGAGGGCCTCCTTAGGGGGTTTTGTGGCGAGCAGCTGTTCGGCCAACGAGGCCACTTGCTGCATTTCGAATTGGTAGACCTCGAATACCAGCGCCTCTCTGTTGGCGAAATGGCGATAGAACGTGCCCTGTCCCACTCCAGCCTTCTTCGCAATCGCACTCAGCGGGACCGCAGGATCGAGCGTCAGCTCTGCCACAGCGACCTTCAGAATTCGTTCTCGATTTTTCTTGGCGTCAGAACGCATCGCCACTTCGTCATTCCTGGGCAAAGTTATTTCCTTCGCTGCATTGCAAAGCGGACAGTTGTCCGGTAATTTTTAACACAAGTGGACAGCTGTCCGCTTTTGTTCTCTTACTGGAGTTTACTATGAACAGCACGGGCAACACGATTCTGGTTACCGGCAGCACCTCAGGCATAGGCCTTGGTCTGGCGCTAAGGCTTCACCAGGCGGGAAACAACGTAATCATCGCGGGACGGCGCAAGGCTCTGCTCGACAAGATCGTGTCGGAACATCCAGGCATTGAATCGGTAGTGCTGGACGTCTGCGATCCACAATCCATCCAGCGCACCAGCGAAGCGCTTGCGATCAGTCACCCAAACCTGAACGTGCTCATAAACAACGCGGGCATCATGCACTGGGAGGATCTGACTGATTCCCAATACCTGAGCACAGCCGAAGATATCGTGACAACGAACTTGCTTGGCACGATTCGCATGGTGTACGCCTTGACTCCCCAACTGATCAAGCAGCCCAGTGCAACGATCATCAATGTCAGCTCGGCTTTGGCATTCGTCCCGCTGCCTGCGACACCGACCTACAGCGCAACCAAAGCGGCAGTTCATTCATTCACTCAAAGTCTTCGAGTGCAGCTGGAGAACTCATCAGTCGAGGTCATCGAGCTTGCGCCACCGGGAGTGCGTACCACTTTGCTTGGACAGGAAAATGACGAACACGCCATGCCCTTGGACGAGTTCCTGAATGAAATCTTCGCACTGCTCGAGATCGCTCCGACCCCACAAGAACTGGTCGTCGAGCGCGCCAAGCCACTACGGTTTGCTGAAGCGAGCGGTTCACATGCTGAGGTACTCGAAATGCTTGCGGGATACAAACCACCGGCAGAATGATCTCAACCGTGCGGATGACACCTGAAGTATTGCTGGATCTTCGCCACACGCTTACTTCGTTCGCACCCCCAGGCAACGGTAATTGAATATTGTTTGTATGCGAGGAGGTTATTGACATGAAAATCGGAATTATCGGCGCGGGCAACATTGGGGCTACTCTTGCCCGTAAGCTCGCTGCATGCGGCCATGAAGTGAAACTGGCCAACTCGAAGAGCCCTCAGAGTATTCAGGACCTCGCCAACGAAATCGGTGTACGGGCGGTGACCAAGGAAGACGCTGTGTCGGATGTGGATGCGGTTATCCTCTCGATCCCCTTCGCGAAGTACCCCGATCTGCGCCAAACGTTAAGTCATGTTCCCGAGAAGGTCGTCGTCATTGACACGTCCAATTACTATCCGGGACGAGACGGGGCGATCAAGGAGGTAGACGACGGCAAGCCCGAGAGCATCTGGGTAAGCGAGCAGATTGGTCGCCCGGTCGTCAAGGCATGGAACGCCGTTCTCGCAGCGACTCTTGCCGACAAAGGCCAACCAGCCGGGTCTTCAACACGCATCGCCTTACCCGTGGCTGGGGATGACCCCTATGCCGAGGCAATCGCGCAGGATCTTGTCGAGGATACCGGGTTCACCGCGCTTGCCGCTGGCAGCCTTGAAAGTTCATGGCATCAGCAACCAGGCACGCCTGCATACTGCACCGAACTAACCCTGCCGGAGCTAAAATCGGCCTTGTGTGCGGCTGATAAAATCAGGGCGCCTCAAAACCGGGACGCACTTCTGGCCAGATTCATGGCTCCCGGTGGTCAGTTTACACATGAGCAAATTGTTGCCACAAATCGTGCAATGACAGCCTGACTATCGAACTGCTGAATCGCGCGGCCACCGCCAGATTAGGCGGTAGCCGTCGCTCAATCTCAACGCCGGCAAAGCACAATCCGTTACGGCGGGCGCGCATCGGCGGATCAAATGATTATTGCGCGGAGCCTTCGCTGAGCATGCTTGCTGCCTGAAACAGGATCTGCCCCACAAAATCGATCTCCTGCTCAGTGATGATCAGCGGCGGCAAGAAGCGCACCGTCGCCCCATGGCGCCCACCAAGCTCGACGATCAAGCCGTGCTTCAGGCAAGCCTGCTGGAAGGCCTTGGCCCGGGCTGTGTCCACCGGCGGATGGCCCTGTACATCAAGGGTGCCCTGCGGGTCGACGATTTCCATCCCGAGCATCAGGCCGCGACCCCGCACATCGCCGATCCAGGCGAACTCGTTTTGCAGCGCCTGCAGTTGTTTTTGCAGGTAAGCGCCGACCTTTTCAGCGTGCTGGACCAGACCTTCATCGCGGATGAAACGCAAGGTCGCGGTACCGGCCGCCATCGCCAACTGATTGCCGCGGAATGTGCCGGCGTGGGCACCCGGCTGCCAGACGTCCAGCGACTCGTGGTAGACCATGACCGACAGCGGCAACCCGCCACCGATGGCTTTGGAGAGGGTGATGACATCCGGCGTGATCCCCGATTGCTCGAAGCCAAACATCCGGCCACTGCGGGCAATGCCGCACTGGATCTCGTCGACGATCAGCGGGATGCCGTGGGCCTGGGTCAATCGGCGCAGTTCCTGCAGCCAGCGGTCCGGCGCGGCAATGACCCCACCCTCCCCTTGAATCGGCTCCAGGATCAGCGCCGCCGGTGCGGTCACCCCGCTTTCCGGGTCGTTGAGCAAGTGCTCCAGGTAACGCACGTTCAACGTGACTGCCTGATCGCCGGCCACCCCGAACGGGCAACGATAGTCGTGCGGGAACGGCAGGCGCTGCACACCTGGCATCAATGCGCCGAGGGCATTTTTCGGTGACAGGTTGCCGCTGATGGCCAGCGTACCCAGGGTCATCCCGTGATAGGCCCCTTCGAACGCCAGGACTGAATGCCGCCCCGTGGCGGTGCGGGTCAGCTTGAGCGCGGCCTCGACCGCATCGGCCCCACTCGGGCCGCAGAACTGGATGCGTGCATGGCGAGCGAACTCGCTAGGCAGGCAAGCGAAAATCTCTTGGACGAATGCGTCCTTCACGGGGGTCATGAGGTCCAGGGTGTGCATCGGCACACCGGCTGCCATGACCTGAGTGATGGCTTCGATAATCACCGGATGGTTGTGGCCCAGCGCCAGGGTGCCGGCACCGGCCAGGCAATCGACAAACACTTGCCCCCGGCTGTCCTGCACATAAATGCCATGGGCCCTCTCAAGCACCAGCGGAATGCGTCGCGGGTAACTGCGGGCGTTGGATTCCTGCTGTTGCTGACGTTCCAGCAGTGGGGTCGAATCGAGGCAGTAAGGACTCGACAGGCCGGTGTGCAACAGGCGCAGCTGTTGCGCGCCACCCGCTGTGACATTCGAAAAAGCACTCATGATTTCCTCCATGGAGGCTGGGTTTGGAAGGGAACGAACAGCCTGGAAACAAACATCCGATACGTTGCAGGACAGGCGCGAGGAGATTGCCTCCCCGCGCCTTTGGGTTTACATGTCGTCGCTTACATATCGTAACGAAGGCTCATGCCCACCGTGCGCGGTGCGCCGACGTCGATGATGTCGTCGTTACGATTGTTGGTGACGTATTCCTTGTCGAAGGCGTTTTTGACGTAAGCGGACACAGCGACGTTCTTGGTGACTTTGTACTCGGTGTTGAAGTTCACCAGCACATAGGCGTCGCTCTTACGCTCACCAGTGACTTTGCCGTTTGAATCGAACTCATACTCCGAAGGCGCGGTGCCCTGATAGACAACGTCCGTGCCGAATATCAGACGGTCGTCGAAGCGATAGACACCCCCCACAGAGGCCTTGTATTTAGGCGAGAAGAGGAACGACTCACCACTCCTGTCCTGACCGCTGTCAGAGACGAAGTCCTTGTATTTGCTATCGGTCACGGCCGCGCCGACGTTCAGGGTCAGTTGCTCGGTGATGTCTTTTTCGACGAAGACTTCCAGGCCCTTGATGTCACTGCGACCGGCGTTGTAGATATCAATGACCGCGCTACCGTTCTGCCGCACGCTGACCTGCTGGTCTTTCCAGTCGGTGTAGTACAGGTTGGCGCGGGTACGCAGAGTTTTGTCGAAGAACGAACCACGATAAGACAGCTCGTAGTTGGTGGTGTATTCCGGGTCGTAGGCCTGGTGACCACTACCGGAGCGCAGGTTGACGCCGCCACCGCGATAGCCCTTCTGCACCATGAAACCGAGGTACTGGTCCGTTGCCAGTTCATAGTCGATGCCGAGTTTCGGCAGCACGGCATCAAACGACTTCTTGATTTTCTCGGGAACGAAGCGGCCGTCCTCTTCGATATCGGTATCGTTCGTCTCATGGTCGTAACGCAGACCGGTGATCAACGTCCAGCGCGGTGCGAACGTCCAGTTGACTTCACCGAACACCGCCTTGTTTTCAATCTTGGTATCACCTTTGACCGTACGAACCAGCACGTCATCGAAAAACAACCGGTCGTGGAAAGCGTTGGTGTTGTGGCCATAGTACGCACCCACAAAACTCTTCACTGTGTCTGAGGCGTAATTCAGGCGCAGCTCCTGACTGAACAGGTTACCGTCTTGCTTACGCAGCACGACCTCGTCAGCCAACGCCGTCTGGTCAAAGTCCAGACGGTTGCTGTAGTCGGTGCTGGTATTGGCGGTCATGCTCGTCAGCGACCAGGCATCGTTCAGACGATAATCCACCTTGGCGCTGAGGGTGTCCTGCTTGAGGTTGTCGAAAGCCTTGGTGTTGGACGCGATATCGTAATAGCTCGGCTTGCCGTTGACGCGCATGGTCGAACGGTCGCCCTGGCGGTGTTCGCTATGGGCGTAGGTCAGCAAGACATCGGTGTCGTCATTGGGCAGGATCAGCAATTTGCCGCGGGTGTTGCTGGTGCGACGCGGGTTGGCGTCGTCATTGAGCGTGGTGTTGCGGATGTAGCCGTCACCTTCGCCATAGTCCACAGCGATACGCCCGGCGATCTTGTCGTCGACGATGGAACCACCACCGGCCACCGCCGCCCCGCGCTCGCCGTAATTGCCCACATTGGTTTGTGCCGAGAAGCTCGGTTCGAAAGTTGGGTTCTTGGTCCGGATAACCACCGCGCCGGCCAGGGAGTTACGGCCCTGGGTGGTGGATTGCGGGCCAAGGAATACTTCGACCTGCTCGGCATCCCAGAGCGGGACCGGGCTGAGGGTCAGCGCACGGTTGGGCTGCACGGCACCGTCGACATACACCGATACCGCACCATTGAGGGCCGCCGGGCCCTGATCGTCAAAACCGGACACCGGAACACCACGGATACCCCAGTTCTCATTGCCGGCCTGGCTATAGACGCCAGGTGTGCGGGCAAACACATCCACCAGGTCCTTGTCGCCGTGCTCACGCAGATTCTTGTCGGTGACGACCACGACGCTGGACTGGGTCTGCTCAAGCGTGCGGTCGATTTTTTCACCTGTCACGGTGATCGGAGCAATCTCCATCGTGCCGGCTTCTTCGGCCGCCCATGCAGCGTTGCTCAGGCCTATGGCCGACCCTACAGCCAACGCAATTGTGTTCTTTTTGAAATTCACGCCCCGCTCCCCTGCGACAGATATTTTTAGGTTTTTTGAGCTGGCCGAAGGCTGTGTGGCGCCAGCGGAGCGGAGTCTAATCCAAAAAAAAAATTAAATAAATAGTATTGATAATCCATCTCATTTGTACCTAGTATGACGTCTTGTATTGATTTGAATACATTACAGACGAGTCCTACACAACCGACCGCTGCCCTGCTTTCAAGGTCTTGTGACTGGTCGAAGAAGACAAAAGAGGATGTACAAGGATGACCTCAATCGAACACCTGAACGGGCGTTCCGAGCTTTTTTCCATGGCGCCCACGGATGCAAGCGCCCAGTCGCTACCCCTGCTGGTGCAGGGGGCATCGGGACAGTCGATCCACGATCTGGACGCCTCGATTCGCGACAGCCTGGCTCATGCCCTGACCACGGTTGGCGGCGTGTTGTTTCGCGGTTTCACGGTCGCCACGCCCATCGATTTCAAGCGCTTCGCCGCCAGCTTCGGTACACCGCTGGCCAGTTACGAATTCGGCTCCACGCCACGCAGCAAGGTCTTCGCCGGGGTCTATAGCTCCACGGAATACCCGGCCCATCAATTCATACCCTTGCACAACGAGCAGGCCTACACCCGCCCTTGGCCTTCGCGCATCTGGTTTCACTGCATCAAGGCCAGTGAAACCGGCGGCGAGACCCCGATTGCCGACAGCCGCCTGATCTACCAGCGCATGCCCGCCGAGATCCGCGAGCTGTTCGCCAGCCGCGAGTTGCTCTATGTACGCAACTACAGCGGCGCCCTGGACCTGCCTTGGGAAAAAGTCTTCAACACCCAGGACCGTGCCCAGGTCGAACGCTACTGCCGGGACAATGACATCGAGTGGGAATGGAAAGCCGATGGCGACCTGCGCACCCGCCAGCGTTGCGCCGCCGTGCAGCAGCATCCCGATACCGGTGAATGGGTCTGGTTCAACCAGGCGCACCTGTTCCATGTCTCGGCCATCGAACCGAGCGTACGCGCCAGCCTGCTGGCAGCGGTGGGTGAAGAGAACCTGCCGCGCCATGTCTATTTCGGCGACGGCTCGGCCATTGCCGACGACATGCTCGACACCGTGCGCGAGGTTTACCGCGAGACTGCCATCAGTTTCCCCTGGCAACCGGGCGATATCCTGATGCTCGACAACCGACTGGTGGCACACGGTCGCAATCCTTTCACCGGTGACCGCAAAGTCATCGTGGCCATGGCGTGAATTGCACATGTTTTCATTCAAACATTGGATCGAGGTGCTGGAAGCCAACGCCCAGCACTTCCCTCAGCGTGCTGCCCTGCATTTCTTGCCGGACGGTGTAAACATCGGCGAAACCCTGACCTTTGCCCAACTGCACGAGCAGTCCCAGTCCCTGGCGGCCGCGCTGCAAGCGCGTTATGCGCCGGGTGATCGCGTGCTGTTGATGCTGCCCAGCAGCCTCGACTACGCCCGCGCCTTCTGTGCCTGCCTATATGCGGGCCTGATTGCCGTGCCGTTGTTTCCGCCACCGTCGCGCAAACCGCGCCACCTCGACCGCGTCCGCAACGTGGTAGTGGATGCCGAGCCGGCGCTGATTCTGGCACCGGCGGATCATTGCGAAAGCCTGCAGGAACTGGTGGAGGGCCGCGTCGATGTGCTGACCGTCCAGCACCTGGGCACACCACCGGCCAGCCAGTGGCAACGCCCGGCTATCGACGGTTCGACCGTAGCCTTCCTGCAATACACCTCGGGCTCGACCGGCTCGCCAAAAGGCGTCGAGGTGCGTCAGCGCAACCTGATCGCCAACGTCGAACTGATGCGCCAGGCGTACGATTTCGACGAGCACGGCGCCATGGTCAACTGGCTGCCGCTGTATCACGACATGGGCCTGATCGGCGGCATGTTGGCTCCGCTCTACAGCGGCATGCCGTGCTACCTGATGGCTTCCCAGACCTTCGTCAATGCGCCGTCGACCTGGCTGCAGGCATTGAGTCGCTACCGGGCCACCGCCAGCTTCGCCCCCAACTTCGCCTATGCCCTGTGCAACCGCGTGGTCAGCGACAACCTGATCGCACAGCTGGACCTGAGCAACTGGAAACACGCCATCAACGGCGCAGAGCCGATCCATCCCGGCACCCTGGAAGCCTTCGCCCAGCGTTTTGCCGCCTGCGGCCTGAACCCGTTGGCCATCAGCCCCGGTTATGGCCAGGCCGAAGCAACGCTGTGCGTCAGCGCCACGCCGGCCGATGCGCTGCCGGTGGTGCTGCGCCTGGACAAAGCCGTGCTGGAGAGCGGTCGCGTGGCCCTGGCCGCTGCCGATGCCGCCGCGGTGGAGTTCGTCGCCTGCGGTTATCCGCAAGCCTTGCACAGCATCGCCATCGTCGACCCGCACACCTTCGAACGCTGCGCCGCCGATCACATCGGCGAAGTCTGGCTCAAGGGTCCGAGCAACGCCGAATCCTACTGGAACAATCCCGAGGCCACTCGTGAAGCCTTTGAGGCACGGATAGTCGGCTCATCGGAACATTACCTGCGCTCCGGCGACCTGGGCTTCATGCACGAAGGCCAGGTGGTGATCTGCGGGCGGCTCAAGGACCTGTTGATTCTCAATGGGCGCAACCTTTACCCCCACGACATCGAATTCGCCATTACCGACGCCGAGCCGGGCATCCGTACCGGACGCATCGCCGCCTTCGCGCAAATGGACCCGGCACTGGGCCGCGAGAAACTGGTGATTGTCGCCGAGCCGCAACGCAAGTTCGTCGACCCGGCGCATCATCCGGCGCTGTTCGCGTCGATGCAAAACGCTGTGCGCGAAGCCGCCGACTGCGGCATCGACCAGATTGTGCTGGTGCAAGCCGGCACCATCCCGATGACCACCAGCGGCAAGATCGCCCGCCAAGGTGCGCGCAAACAACTGGCCGCCGGCACGTTGAGCATCATCGCCCAGAGCGGTGGAACGCTGGCCTCGAACGACGAGCCCCTTGACCTTGCCCAGCTCAAAAGCCTGGCGACCGAAACGTCGCAACAGGCCCAAGCCGCCTGCCGCCAATGGCTGGAACAGACGCTGCACGCGGTCAATCCGTATTTTTCCGCCGACTTCGACCTCAGCCTGATCGGCCAGGGCCTGGATTCCATCGGCGTGGCCGACTTTGCCGCGCGCCTGCACAGGGACCTGGGTTGGAACCTCGATACCCAAAGCCTGTTCGGGGAAACCACCCTGGGGCAATGGGCGCTGGACCTGCACGCTTTCCTCAATGATCCAACGCCAACGGCCGATGCTCCCACCGAGCAGACCAACCCCAGTCAGGGGCATCAGTCGTTCGCCCAGCGTCGCTTGTGGTTCCTGCGCCAACTGAACCCGGATGACACCCGCCACAACCTGGTACTGCACCTGCGCCTGCAAGGTCCGCTGGACATCGAGACGTTGGCCCTGCGACTGAACACGCTGGTCGAGCGTCACGGCGTGTTGCGCACGGTGTACCGCGACAGTGTCGATGGCCCGCAACAACAGGTGTTGCCGGCCACGGCTGTGGCGCTGGTCCATCATGATGTGCGTGAGCAGAACCAAGCGCAGCAACAGCAGACGTTGGACGAACGCCTGGCCCAAGAACACGCCACCCCGGTCGATCTGCAAGCCGGCCCAGTGCTGCGAGCGCAGTTGCTCAGCCGCCATGACCAACAGCATGACCTACTGTTGACGCTGCACCACATCGCCTTCGACGGACGCTCGGCGCAAATATTGTTGGCAGAACTGGCGGGTTCGGCGGACGCCGCGCTGCCGGGGCAATACCTGGCTTTCGCCCAATGGGAAGCCCTGCACTGGAGCGAACAGCGAATCGCCACCGAGCAAGGCTTCTGGCGCGAACACCTGGCCGGCATGCCGCAAACGTTGGAACTGGGTGGCAGCGGCCAGGCCCCGGGCGAATACAGCCTGGACTTCAACGTGCCGCAGACCGGCTGTGAGCGCTTGGCAGCGCTGGCCCGTGAACAAGGCATGACGTTGTTCATGTTGTTGCTGGCCAGCTACCAACTGGTCCTCAAGCAACTGGGCGGCCAGCCGCAGTTCCTGTTGGGCACCGACGTCAGCGGCCGACCGCTGGCAGAGCACAACGACGTCATCGGTTTCTTCGTCAACCAGTTGACCCTGCGCTGTGACTTGCGCGGCGAAGCGACCCTGGCCGGTTTCCTTGAGCAGGTTCGCGATGAGTCGCGCCTGGCCTATGCCCATCAAGGCCTGCCTTTTGATCTGGTGGTCTCGGCACTCGCGCCGCAGCGCCGCCCCGGTCACTCGCCGCTGTTCCAGGTCAAGCTCAACTATCAACCGTCACGGGTGACCCCGACCGCCATCGCTGGCGCGCAGTTGTCCGCGCTGGAGGTGGCCCAGGCACCGGGGGATTTCCACCTGGTGCTCGACCTGGTGCACGGCGACGAAGGCCTCGCCGCGACCCTCAAGTATCGCGGCGAATACTTCGACCGGGACCGTGCCTTGCGCCTGCGACACCTGTGGACGCGCCTGCTGGAGCAGATGCACAGCCTGCTGGACGAGCCGTTGCCGGCAGTGGCCGAGCGCATCGACAGCTGGGATCAGGCCTTTACCCGGGAGCGACAGCAGTCCCAGGCGCTGGCCGGTCGCAGCCAGATGATGCAAGCCAAACGTCGCTCCTTGTCCCTTTAACCGAGTCGGATGCCGTTATGTCTATCGTGCCCCCATCGCCACGTGCCCTTGGCGCCGTGCGTCGCAAAGCCATGAACGTCTCGGAACAACAGTTGGTCACCGAGCGCCTGCTCAGTCCAGACCACGCGCTGCCCCTGGTGATCGAACCGGCGGTCAGCGGCGTTGACCTGATCGCCTGGGCCGCCCGGGAACGCGAGTCGCTGGAAAAGAAACTGCTGCAGTACGGCGCCCTGCTGTTTCGCGGCTTCAACGTCGCGTCTGTCGAGCAGTTCGACCAGGTGATCGCCGCCCTCTCCCCCGGAGCGCTGGAATACATGTTCCGCGCGTCCCCCCGGACACGGGTCGGCGGCAACATCTACACCTCGACCGACTACCCGGCCGACCAGATGATTTTCCCCCACAACGAGCACTCCTACTCGCCGCGCTTCCCGCTGCGGTTGTTCTTCTACTGCCAACTGCCGTCCGAGACCGGCGGTGAAACACCGATCGGCTCGACCCGCGCCGTAAAGGCCAGGATCAGCCCGCAGATCGAAGCGCGGTTCCGGGAAAAAGGCGTGCTGTACGTTCGCAACTACGGCGACGGTTTCGGCCTGCCGTGGCAGAGCGTGTTCCAGTCCGAAGACCGCCGCGAAGTGGAAGCCTACTGCGCCAGCGTCGGCATCGAAGTGGAATGGAAAGACAACAATCGCCTGCGCACCCGCCAACGCGGGCCGGCCGTGGTGCGCCACCCGCGCACCGGCGAAGAGGTCTGGTTCAACCACGCCACGTTCTTCCACATCAGCACCCTGCCCGAGCGAATCCGCGATTCGCTGCAAAGCAACTTCAACGACCTCGACCTGCCCACCAACACCTTTTACGGCGATGGCGAACCGATCGAGCCGCAGGTCCTGGAATCGCTACGCGCGGCCTACCTCGACTCGCTGGTGCGCTTCAGCTGGCAGCAGGGGGACGTGTTGTTCATCGACAACATGCTCGCTGTGCACGGTCGCGAACCCTTTACCGGCAAGCGCGCCATCATGACCGGCATGGCTGAAGCCCTGCTGTCGAGCGACGTTGCCGTCTGACATTCAACGGGTCCACCCGCCGTTCGCAGGCGGCTTGCCTGACACGAGTCCAGCAAGCCCCGACGTCTGTGCGGTGATCCAGGCTCAAGCCCTTTTCCAGTCGAGATGAACATGAGCGGACTTCAAGGTTTTCGTATTTCCCCGCAACAGGCATCGGTTTACCCCCACACCCACGGCGCAGCGCAGCACCCGTTCAGCTGTCATTTGCAATGGTCGCTGTCACAACCGCTGGACGTCGATGCACTGAACAACCGCCTGCAGGCACTGGTGGCCGGCAGCGAGATCCTGCGCACACGCCTGATGCCCGTGCCAGGCCTGCGCCACCCGGTGCAGGTGATTGACGAAGCCGGCTCACTGGCGGTGAACCTCCAGGACCTGCGCCAGCACAGCCGCGCCGACCAGGACGCCGCACTGGCTCAGCTCGCCACCCAGCCCCGTGACTGGACAACCCCGCTGTGGGTGACCCTGGTGCGCCTGTCCGATGAGCAAGGCGTGCTGGACCTCGCGGCGGCCAGCAGCCACTTCGACCTCGCCAGCCTGAAATGGCTGGCCGCTGCATTGCTGCAAGACACTGCCACGGACCTGTCCGAAACCCTGCAGTACGCCGATTACGCCGAATGGCGCTGGAGCCTGGTGGAAGACGCACCGGATCATCCGGGCGTGAGCTTCTGGAAACCTGCGGGCGACACCGAACAGGCCACCTTGCAGCTGCCGCTGGAATCGCCCCTCGATGGTGGATTTGCGCCGACCCGACTGGAGCTGACGCTGCCGGCCGACCTCGCCCGTCACCCGGCCCTGACCCCGGAACTGCTGCTGGCGGCATGGGCAGCGGTCCTGGGACGACTGGCCGGCCAGCAACAGGTGCCACTCACTCTGATCCATGAAAGTCGCGGCGCGGAACTGGAGAACACCCTGGGCCTGTTCGAACAGTGCCTGCCCGTGAGCATCGAACTGGATGCCCAGGCGACTCTGCTGGAGCAAAGCACGCAAGTGGCCGCCACCCTGGAACGGCTGATTGGCTGGCAAGACTATTACACCGGCGACCACCACGCCGGATACGCTTTTGCCTGGCGCTCCGGCGATGCCCGGGAGCGCCACGCCAGTGCGGTCATGAACCCGTTGAAGGCTTGCCTGAACGTCCGCCAGTTGCCCGACAGCCTGCACGCGCAGGTTGTCTACGACCGCCATGTCCTCAGCGCCGACGCTGTGGGCTGCCTCGCCGAACAATGGCTGCAACTGCTGCACGGCGCCCTGGCCGAACCGCAACGGGGCTGGGCCCAATTGCCCCTGGGTGGCGCGCTGCAAGCGCAGTTGATCGGCGCCGGCGCGAGCGCACCCTCCATCGAACCGGTGACGCTGGTGGAATTGATTGCCCGTCAGGTTCGCCAACAACCGAACGCCATCGCCCTCAGCGACCAGGACGGTGACCTGAGCTACAGCCGCCTCGACGCCTGCGCCACGCAACTGGCCCATCAACTGGTCGCCGCCGGCATCGGTCCAGGGGTGCCCGTCGGCATCCTGTTCGCCCGCAGCAACGCAGCCATTGTCGCCATGCTCGCGGTCTTGAAAGCCGGTGGCGCCTATGTGCCCGTCGATCCGACCTACCCGGCCGACCGCCGCGCCTACATGCTCACCGACAGCGCCATCGCCCACATCGTGGTCAGCGCCGAACTGGCCGACAGCGTGCCGGCCAACCTGCAACGCTTCGTGCTGGATGAGCTGACAACACAGGACCTCGGCGACTGTCCGGCACTGCCCTTGCCGGACGCCAACGACCTCGCCTACCTGATCTACACCTCCGGCTCTACCGGTGCGCCGAAAGCCGTGGAAATCAGCCACGGCGCCTTGAGTTTCTCGACCCAAGTGCGCATGGCGGCCTATGAGACCCCGGTGCGCGCCTACCTGTTGTTGTCGTCGTTTGCCTTCGACAGTTCGGTCGCCGGGATTTTCTGGACCCTGGCCCAAGGCGGACGCCTGGTATTGCCCGCCCCAGGCGAAGAGCTGGAGATGGCCCGCCTGGCGCAGTTGATTGCCCAGCACCAGGTCAGCCACGGCCTGTCGCTGCCGTCGCTGTACCAGGCCCTGCTCGATCAATTGCAGCGCAGCGGGGGAACCGACAGCCTGGCCTGCTGGATCGTCGCGGGTGAGGCTTGCCCACCATCGCTGATCGCGCAACACAGCAAGACCCTGCCACGCGCACATCTGGTGAACGAATACGGTCCCACTGAGGCCACCGTCTGGGCCACCTATGAGGTGTTGGACCCAAGCCGGAACGTCAGCATCGGCCGTCCGATCGCCGGCATGGACCTGCGCCTGCTGAATGAATTCGACACGGCTTGCGGCATTGGCGAACCGGGTGAAATCGTCCTCGCCGGCCCCACCCTGGCCCGCGGCTATCGCCACAAACCCGAAGAAACCGCCAAGGCCTTCGTCACCCTGGCCGACGGCACTCGCGCCTACCGCACCGGCGACCTGGCGTGCTGGCTAGCCGACGGGCGCCTGGCATTCCTGGGGCGCAAGGACCATCAGGTCAAGGTGCGCGGCTACCGCATCGAGCTGGGCGAAATCGAACGCCAATTGTGCAGCCACAGCGATGTGCGCGAAGCCGCGGTGATCGTCCAGGAACACGCCGCCGGCAAGCGCTTGCTCGCCTATGTCCTGGCCGCCCACGGCTACGCACCGGACTCGGAGGCGATCAAGCGTTTCCTCGGCGAGCGTCTGCCGTCGTACATGGTGCCGGCCCTGGTGCTGACCCTGACGAGCTTTCCGCGCACGCCCAACGGCAAGCTCGACACCCGCCAGTTGCCCGACCCGGAGCAGCTCGACGAAAGCGCCCACGTGGCGCCGCGCAACGCCATGGAAACCACCCTGCAAGCCATCGTCGCCAAGGTCTTGAAACTCTCGACAGTGAGTGTCACCGACAACTTCTTCGCCATCGGCGGCGACTCGATCCTGAGCCTGCAAGTGGTGGCCCAGGCCCATGAGCAAGGCATCGCGCTGTCGGCCAAGCAAGTCTTCGAACGCCAGACCGTCGCGGCCATGGCCGAGGTCGCGCAACCGCTGCATCCGAGCGCCGCCGAGCCGCAAGCCGACAGCACCGAATTCAGCGCCTCGGGCCTGTCCGATGACGAAATGCAAGCGCTGATGGCCGAACTGGACGAGGCCAACCTGTGAGCGGTTCTTCTCGTCACCACGCCACCACCGTCGCCCCTATTTACGCAGGACCCTTTCAATGACCAGCGAAAAAACCACCGGCAACCCGATCGAAGACATTTACCCGCTGTCGCCGCTGCAACAAGGGATGCTGTTCCACTCCCTGCTGCACGAAGACTCCGGTGTCTACCTGATGCAGGATCGCTACCGCATCGGCGGGGCCATCGATGAAGGCGCGTTCCTCGAATCGTGGCGCCAGGTGGTAGCGCTGCACCCTTCCCTGCGCGCCAGCTTCCAGTGGAAAAGCCAGAAGCAACCGGTGCAGGTGATCCATCGTCAGGTCAAGGTACCGCTGGACACCCTCGATTTGCGCGGGCTCGCCCCCCATGAGCAGGAGGCACGGATCCGCACCCTGCTGGAAGACGAGCAGAAAGTCGGCTTCAACCTGTCCAAGCCACCGCTGATTCGCTTTCGACTGGTGCGCCTGGCTGACGAGTCCTACGAATTCATTCGCAGCTTCCACCACATCCTGATGGACGCCTGGTGCATTTCCCTGGTGACCGTGGACTTCCTCAAAGTCTACGAAGCACTGTGCAACGACCGCACGCCAGAGCTGAAAAGCCCTCGGCCGTTTCGCGATTACATCCAGTGGCTGCAACGCCAGGATGCGGGCAAGGCCGAGCAATTCTGGCGCGGCCAGTTGCAAGGGCTAAACGCGCCCACACCACTGACCGTGGACAACGGCGTGACCCGCGACCGCTACACCGATGCGGTGCTGGTGGACGACCAACTGATTCACCTGAACGAGCAGGAAACCCAGGCGCTGGCGGCGTTCTGCCGCAATCGGCGGATCACCCCGAACACGTTTTTCCAGGGCGTCTGGTCACTGCTGCTGGCGCGCTACAGCGGGCAACAGGACGTGGTCTTCGGCGTCACCGTGGCCGGGCGTCCGGCCGACCTGACCGGCGTCGCGCAAATGATCGGCCTGTTCATCAACACCCTGCCACTGCGGGTGTCGGTGGACCCGAATGCCACGCTCGGCAATTGGCTGGGCGACCTGCAAAAGCTCAACGTCGACATGCGTGACTTCGAGCACACGCCGTTGACCGACATCCAGGGCTGGAGCGATTTCCCCCGGGGCGAGACCCTGTTCGACAGCATCCTGGTATTCGAAAACGCGCCCATCGACGAACAGATCCTCGAAGGCGGCTTCCAGTTCAGCCTCGAAGGCATGGACCACAGCGTGCACACCCACTACGGCTTGACCGTGGTGATCCTGCCGGGGGAACAGCTGGGCATCCGCGTGTCCTATGACCGCGAACGTTTCGAGGCTGCCACCGTGCAGCGCCTGCTGGGCCACATCGCCAACCTGGTGCGCAGCATGCTCGCCGCCCCCGACGCGCCGTTGGCCAGCTTCGAACTGCTGGCCGCCGAGGAGCGCCAACAGTTGCTGGGCGAGTGGGCACTCAACCGCCACGATTTCCCGCTGGATCAAAGCTACGCCGAGCTGTTTGCCGCCCAGGTCGCCCAGCGCGGTGATCAGGTCGCCGCGATCTGCGCCGGTGAGTCACTGACCTACGCCGAGCTGGACCTGCGTTCCACGCGCCTGGCTCATGCCCTGCGCGAGGCCGGCGCCGGTGCAGATCAACTGGTCGCGCTGGTGGCCCCTCGTGGCCTGGCGCTGTTGACCATGATGCTGGCCGTGTTCAAGGCGGGCGCAGCGATGCTGCCCCTTGAGGTCAATCACCCGCCCGAGCGCCTGCGGGAAATCCTCGGGCTATCCCGCGCGCCTCTGCTGGTGGCGAGCGAAGCCTGCAGCGGCCTGCTCGATCAACTGCTCAGCGGCCTCGACCGGGGGCCTGAGGCGCTGTTCGCCGAGGCCTGCTGGACGTCGGGCAACGACGCGCCTCTGCCGGTGCTCGCCGGTCCGGACAGCCTGGCCTACGTGCTGTTCACCTCCGGTTCGACCGGCACTCCGAAGGGTGTGATGATCGAACAGCGCGGCATGCTCAACAACATCTTCGGCAAAGTACCGGCCCTGGGCCTCAGCGCCGCCGACCGGATTCCCCAGACCGCCTCGGTGGCGTTCGACATTTCGGTGTGGCAGTTCCTCGCCGCGCCGGTGCTCGGTGCCACCGTGCACATTCTCCCGGATGAGGTCGCCCACGACCCGCAACGCCTGCTGCAAGTGCTCGCCAGCGAGCGCCTGAACGTGCTGGAAATCGTCCCGAGCCTGATGCGCACCTTGCTCGCGCTGTGCCCGTGCGATTTGCAACTGCCGGACCTGCGCTGGGTACTGCCCACCGGTGAAGCCCTGCCGCCGACCGTGGCCCGCGACTGGTTCGCCCGGTTCCCCGACATTGCCTTGATGAACGCCTACGGGCCGGCTGAATGCGCCGACGACGTGGCCTTCCAGCCGATTTTCGAAGCACCGGGGGCCGAAGTCAGCCACATGCCCATCGGCCAGCCGACCGCCAACAACCGCCTGTATGTGCTGGACGAAGCCCTGCGCCCGGTGCCGGTCGGCGTGGCCGGGGAAATTTGTGTCGGGGGCGTCGGCGTCGGCCGCGGCTATCTGCACGACCCGCAACGCACCGCTGACGCCTTTATCGACCATCCTCAACTCGAAGGTCGCCTGTACCGCACCGGTGACCTGGGGCGCTGGCGTGCAGACGGGGTGATCGAATACCTCGGCCGCCGCGACCAGCAGGTCAAACTGCGCGGGCACCGGATCGAGCTGACGGAAATCGAACACCGTCTCGCGCAGCACCCGAACGTGCGGGAAGCCGCGGTCCTGCTGCGGGAAAACACCGCCGGCGAAGCCTGGCTGGTGGCGTACTGGGCGGCCCATGACGAGTCCTTGGGCAGCGACGACCTGAGCGAGCACCTGCGCGCGCAACTGCCGCCGTACATGGTGCCGGCGGCCTTCGTCTGCCTGGACAAGCTGCCTCTGAACAACAACGGCAAGGTCGATCGCAAGGCCCTCGCCGCCCGTGAGCTGGACTGGCAGGCCGACACCCAGCACAGCATCGCCCCGCGCAACGCGCTGGAAACCAGCGTGGCGTCTGTCTGGGCCGAGGTCCTGGGACGCGACACAGTGGGCGTGGAAGACAACTTCTTCACCCTCGGCGGGCATTCGCTGCTGGCGACCCAGATCGTTGCCCGCCTGCGCACCCAATTCAAGCTCGACCTGCCGTTGCGGGTGTTGTTCGAACAGCCGACCGTGGCCTTGCTGGCCGAAGCCATCGGCGCCCGCCAGGCCGAGGCCGCCGCACCGCAGAGCAGCACGCTCAACATGCACCAGGCCCGGCCACGCCCGACGCTGCTGCCGCTGTCGTTCTCGCAACAGCGCCTGTGGTTCATCGAGCAACTGACGCCGGGCACCACCCTGTTCAACATCCCGTTCGCCCTGCACCTCAAGGGCGAACTCGACATCGAGGCGCTGCACGCCAGCCTGAACGACCTGCTGGTGCGCCACGAAATCCTGCGCACCGGCATCCACAATAACAACGGCGTGCCCTGCCAGCGCATCAGCCCAGCGCTGGACATCTCGCTGCCCTTCGAAGACTTGTCGAGCCTGACCGCTACCGCGCGCGCCGGCGCGCAGTTCAATGCCTTGCAAGACACCTTCGAGCAACCGTTCGACCTGACCTGCCCTCCGTTGCTGCGGGCGCGCTTGCTGCGCCTGGCGCCGGACGAGCATGTGCTCGGCATCGCCCTGCATCACCTGGTCTCGGACGCCTGGTCGGCCACCATCGCCCTGCGCGAGCTGGCCCTGGGTTATGAAGCCCGTTGCAAGGGCGCCGCCGCCGAACTGCCGGCCCTGCCACTGCAATACGCTGACTTCGCCCTCTGGCAGCGCGAACATCTGCAAGGCGCGGAACTCAAGCGCCAACTCGATTACTGGACCACCACCCTGGACCGTCGCGACAGCGACGCCAGCCCGCTGCTGGCCTTGCCCACCGATCATCCACGGCCATCGGTGCAAAGCTACCGCGCCGGGATCGTGCAGCGTGAACTCAGCGCCGACCTCAGTGGTCGAGTGCAAGCCTTTGCCAGTCGCCTCGGCACCACGCCGTTCACCGTCCTGTTCGCAGGTTTTGCCGTGCTGATGCACCGTTTGAGCGGCGACGCCACGGTACTGGTCGGCACCCCGGTCACCCACCGGGAACAACCGGGCACCGAAGGCCTGCTGGGCATCTTGCTGAACAACCTGGCGATCCGCGCCGACTTCGAGCCGCAAGCCGACTTCACCGCCCTGGTCAAACAAGTGGCCGAGCGTCTGCGCAGTGGCTTGCTGCATCAGGACCTGCCGTTCGAACAATTGGTCGACAGCCTGCAACTGCCACGCAGCCTCAGCCATGCACCGCTGTACCAGGTGATGGTCGCCCAGCAACTGGCCATGGAGTCGCGGTTGCGCTTCCCCGGGCTGGAATTCGAAGCCCTGGACACGCCGCTGCGGCACTCCGAATGCGACTTGGACTTGCACGTGCTGTGCCCGGCCAATGCGCCGATCCAGCTGGAGCTGATGTTCGCCCTCGACCTGTTCGTCGCCGACAGCGCCCGCCAGACTCTCGCGCGCCTGGAGCATCTGCTCGAACACATGCTCGCCGAGCCACAGCGCCCGGTCGCCGCCTTGCCGCTGCTAATGGACGCGGAGTGGCAACGCACCGTGGTCGAGTGGAACCGCACCGAGATGGCGGTGCCGACGCACCTGACCTTTGCCCAGTTGTTTGAACAACAGGCCGAGCGCACCCCGGAACGCGACGCCCTGTGTTTCGAAGGCCGCAGCCTGAGCTACGGCGAACTGAACCGGCGCGCCAACCAGGTAGCGCATTACCTGCGCAACTGTGGTGTCGGTGCCAACCGCCCGGTGGCGCTGTGTGTCGAGCGTTCGCTGGAACTGCTGGTCGGCCTGCTGGGCATTCTCAAGTCCGGCGGCGCTTATGTACCGCTGGACCCGACCTACCCGGTGGATCGCCTGGCGTACATGCTTGAAGACGCGCAGCCGGCACTGTTCCTCGGCCAGCAGGGCCTGCTGGAACAGCTGGGCGCCGAACTGCCACGCTTGCGCCTGGACAGCGACGCAGCGCTGTTCGCCAACCAGCCGGACAGCAACCCTGCCCCGCTCGCCGGCCCGCAAGACCTGGCCTACATCATGTACACCTCCGGCTCGACCGGTAAGCCCAAGGGCACCCTGGTGACCAATGGCTCGGTGGTCAACCTGGCCTGGGCGCGCATCCATGGCTTGTATCGCCGCTACACCGACCAGCCGATGCGCACCAGCTTCAACTACTCGTTCGCCTTCGACAGCTCGGTGGCCGAGCTGATCCTGCTGCTCGACGGCCACAGCCTGTACCTGACCCCGGAAGACGTGCGCTACGACCCCGAGGCCCTGGCCGGGTTCTTCCGCGACACCCGTCTGGAAGCCTTCGAGTGCACCCCGGCACAGCTCAAGGCCTTGCTTGAAAGTGACGGCGTTCGTCGTGGCGAGGTGTACCTGCCGCGCTTCGTGCTGTTCGGTGGCGATGCGGTGGATGCGCAGCTATGGCAACGCTTGCCGTCAATTGCCGGCAGCCGCTTCTTCAACACCTACGGCCCGACCGAATGCACGGTCGATGCAACCGGTTGCGCGGTGGATGACTTTCCGCTGCGGCCGATCATTGGCCGGCCGATCGCCAACGTGCGCACTTACGTGCTCGATGCTTTCCTCAACCCGATGCCGGTGGGCGTCCCGGGGGAACTGCACATTGGCGGTGCGGGCGTGACCCTGGGCTATCTCAACCGTGCCGAGCAGACGGCGAAGGTGTTCATCGAAGACCCGTTCTCGTCGCAGCCCGGCGCTCGGATGTACAAGTCCGGCGATCTGGTGCGCTGGCTGCCCGACGGCCAACTCGAATACCTGGGACGCATGGATCATCAAGTGAAGATTCGTGGCTTGCGCGTCGAACTGGGAGAAATTGAAACCCTGATCGGCGCCCAACCGGGCGTGCGCCAGGCGGTGGTATTGGCCCGTGAAGACGTGCCCGGCGACAAGCGCCTGGTGGCCTACGTGACCTGCGATCAGCAGGCCGATATTCACGCCTGGCGCAAATCCATTGGCGCCGCCCTGCCCGACTACATGGTGCCCTCGGCATTCGTACTGCTCGATGAGTTGCCGCTGACCGACAACGGCAAACTCAACCGCAAGGCTTTGCCGACCCCGGACATCCATGCCGCGCCAGACGCTCTGCAGCCACCGCGCAGCGCCGCCGAACAGCAACTGGCCGCCCTGTGGGCCGAGTTGCTGAACGTGCCGTCGTCGCAGATCGGCCGTGACAGCCACTTCTTCTACCTCGGCGGCCACTCGCTGCTGGCGGCGGCGCTGTTTGCCCGCCTGCGTCAACAGTTCGCCAGCGTGCCACCGTTGCGCTCGGTGTTCGAACACCCGACCCTGGAAGCCTTGGCCGCGCTGCTGGGCGATCCCCTGCAAGCCCCGGCGGCGACCTTCGCTGCACCGGCACGTCCGGCGCGCCTGCCGCTGTCGTTCGAACAGCAACGCTTGTGGTTCCTCGAACAATTGAGCGCCGGCGGTGGTGAATACAACGTGGTCAGCGCCGTGCAACTGGACGGCGAACTCAATGTCCAGGCCCTGCAAACGGCCCTGGACGGCGTGGTCCAGCGCCACGAGATTCTGCGCAGCCGCATCGTGCGCGATAGCGACGGTGAGTTGGCGCTGATCGTCGAACCGCAAGTCGCTATCACCCTGCAAGTCACGCCACTGCAGGCCGCCAGCGACGAGCAGTGGCAACAACTGACCGACGCGGCGATCCACGCGCAAACTGGCCGCCGTTTCGACCTCGCCGCCGAAGTGCCCGTGCGTGCCACACTGCTGCAACGCAGCGGCGGCGCCCAGTCGCTGCTGTTGCTCAGCCTGCACCACTGCGCCACCGATGACGCCTCCAGCCAGAACCTGCTGGATGAACTGCGACAGTTCTACACCGCCCAGTGCCAGGGCACTCCGGCGGCACTCCCGGCGCTGGCGCTGCAATACCCCGATTATGCCCTCTGGCAACGCGAGCCCAGTCAACAGACCGCGTTCAGCAGCCAACTGGAATACTGGCGCAACCAACTGGAGGACGGCGACTACCTGCTGGACCTGCCGACCGAACAGGGCCGTCCGAACCAGCTCGCCCCAGCGGCCGGCGCAGTGCAACTGCAATTGCCGTCTGCCCTGGTGGCACGCCTGCGGCAGTTCGCCCAGCAACGCGGCGCCACGCTGTACATGCTCATGCTCGGTGCGGCGCAGTTGCTCTTGGGGCGCTACGCCAACCAGCGCGACGTACGGGTCGGCAGCCCGGTGGCCCAGCGTCCATTCGCCGAGCTGCAACCGCTGATCGGCTGCTTCGTCAACACCGTGGTCATGCGCGCCGATCTGGATCCGACGCTGGATTTCGAAGGTTTGCTGGGCCAGGTGCGCAACCGTGTGCTGGATGCCCAGCAGCATCAGGACGTGCCGTTCGACCAGGTCGTGGAACACCTGAAACCTTCGCGCAGCCTCGGCCAGACGCCGCTCTTCCAAGTGCTGTTCGCCATGCAGAACGCCGATTCGTCGAGCCAGCCATGGCCGCAGTTGCAGGTCAGCGAACGGGCGGTGACCGCCCAGGCCACCAAGTACGACCTGAACTGGGAAGTGCACGACGGCGAGGTGCTGTCTGTGTTGCTGGAGTACCGCGCCGCGCTGTTCAGCGAAACCACGGCCCGGCGTTGGCTGGAACAATGGCAACAACTGCTGGAAACCATGCTCGAAGCACCACAGACCCGTCTCGGCGACTGGTCACCGTTGCCAGCGGCAGAACGTCAGCGTCAACTGGTCGAATGGAACGCCACCGAGCGCAACTACAGCGGCCCGACCGACCTGCACACCGCGCTCAGTCAACAAGCCGCCCTGAGCCCTAACGCCCCGGCATTGGTGTTCGAAGGCCAGCGCCTGAGCTATGCCGAGCTGGATCAACGGGCGCAAACCGTTGCCCGGGCCCTGCGTGCGGCCGGCGTGGGCAGCGACAGCATCGTGCCGCTGTGCATGGAGCGTTCGGTGGAAATGGTTGTGGCCTTGCTCGGCATCGTCCATGCCGGCGCCGCGTGGTTGCCGCTGGACCCGGAATTGCCGGCTGCACGCCTGGCGTTCCTGATCGAAGACGCCGATGCCAAGGTCACCTTGACCCAGGCGCAGTGGCTGGCGCGCCTGCCCGCCGGGCATCAGGCCTGGACCCTCGACGCCCTGCCCCAGGCCCCAGCGTTCGAGCCGATCAACGTCGAAGCTCATGACCTGGCCTACGTGCTCTACACCTCCGGTTCCACCGGCCAACCCAAAGGCGTGATGAACGAACACGGCGCCTTGATGAACCGCCTGCACTGGATGCAGGACGCCTTCCCGATTGGCCCGAACGACCGTGTTCTGCAAAAGACCCCGTACAGCTTCGACGTGTCGGTGTGGGAGTTCTTCTGGCCGCTGATCACCGGCGCGACCCTGGTGGTCGCCCGCCCGGACGGGCATCGCGACCCGGCCTATCTCAGTCAGTTGATCCAGCAGGAGCGGGTCACGACCTTGCACTTCGTACCGTCGATGCTCCGTGCCTTTGTCGAAGAACCGAGCCTGATCAACTGCCATAGCCTGCGCCAGGTGTTCGCCAGCGGTGAAGCCCTGCCGGTGGATCTGGTGCGGCGTTTCATGGGCCAGCACCCAGCGGCCCTGATCAACCTGTACGGCCCGACCGAAGCGGCCATCGACGTCTCGGTCTGGCGTTGCTCGGCCAACGACGTGATCGTGCCGATCGGCAAGCCCATCGCCAACCTGCGCTTGTACATCCTCGACGAGGCCATGCAACCGTTGCCGATTGGCAGCATCGGCGAGCTGTACATCGGTGGCGTCGGCGTGGCCCGTGGTTACTTGAAACGTCCGGACCTGACCGAGGAACGCTTCCTCGCCAGTCCATTCGTGGCCGGTGACCGCCTGTACCGCACGGGCGACCGTTGCCGCTTCCTGGCCGATGGCAACATCGAGTACCTGGGGCGTCTCGACCATCAGGTGAAGTTGCGCGGCCAGCGCATCGAGCTGGGGGAAATCGACGCCGCACTGCTCGCGCAGGCCGGTGTTCGCGATGCCGCTACCTTGTTGCTCGACCAGCGCCTGGTGAGTTTCTGGTGCGGAGACGCCGATGAGGCGACCCTGCGTGCCGAGTTGAGCGACAGCCTGCCCGCGCACATGCAGCCCAGCCTGTTCGTGCAGCTCGACAGCCTGCCGCTCAACAGCAACGGCAAGCTCGACCGCAAGGCATTGGCCGCCACGCCGCTGCCACAGAGCCAAAGCGACCAGCCGCGCACAGCACCGCGCAACGCCACTGAAAGCGTACTCTGCGAACTGTTCGGCGAAGTGCTGGGTTGTTCGCCAGTCGGCATCGAAGATCACTTCTTCCAACTCGGCGGCCACTCCTTGCTGGCCACCCGCCTGGTCAGTCGGGTCCGTGAGCGCCTTGGGGTTTCCCTGCCCTTGCCGCTGGTGTTCGCCCAACCGACGGTCGCGGCCCTGGCCGAGCATCTGCGCGCGGCCATGCCCGGTGAGTCGATCAGCGCACAACCGCGCCCGGCGCAATTGCCCCTGGGTCTGGCCCAGCGCCGATTCTGGATGCTCAGTCGCCTGGTGCCGGAATCCCGCGAGTACCACATGCCGTTTGCCCTGACCTTGCGCGGTGAGCTGCAGGTCCAGGTCTTGCGCGAGGCCTTTGAGCAGCTCAGCCAGCGCCATCTGGTGCTGCGCAGCCGGATTGTCGAAGTCGACGGCGAGCCGCAATTGCTGATCGACGACCACGGACCGGCGCTCGCGGTCACTGAAGTCGCGACCCAGGACTGGGCCTCGGCCTGCGCCAACGCCCAGGACGAACTGATGACAGCGTTCGACCTGGCCGCCGCCGCACCTTGGCGCGCGCATCTGCTGCAACGTCAGGGCAGCGACGAAAACCTGCTGCTGGTGTGCCTGCACCACAGTGCCACCGACGGTTGGGCCATGCAGTTGCTCATCGACGAACTGACCCAGGCCTACGCCGCCGGCCTCAACGGGCAGTCGCCGGCCTGGACGCCGCTGGAGATCGACTACGTCGATTTCGCCCTGTGGCAACAGCACCCGGACACCCAGGCCCGACGCAGTGACAGCCTGGACTACTGGAAAAACCACCTGGGCCAGGAAGACTACCAACTCGACCTGCCCATCGACCATCCGCGTGGCGCCGAAGCAGATCGTCGCGCTCGGCAACTGACCCTCCGTCTCGGCACCCAGCGCGCCGAAGCCATCCGTCAGTTCGCCCGTCAGCGCGGCACCACCACCTATGTGGTGCTCGCCACGGCCTTGAACGCGCTGCTGGCGCGTTACAGCGGTCAACGGGAGATTCGCTTCGGCACCCCGGCGGACCAGCGTGATCAACCGCAAGCCCAGACACTGCTGGCCTGTCTGGTCAACACCCTGGTGATCCGCAGCGACGTCGACCAACGGGCTCCGGCCGAGCAATTGCTCACCAGCCTTGAGGCCGACCTGCGCGCAGCCCAGGCCCATGCCGACCTGCCCTTCGCCACCCTGGTCGGTGCTGTCGCGCAAAACCGCGACCTGAACCGTACACCGCTGTTCCAGGTGCTGTTCTCCCTCAACTATGGCCGGGTGGACAGCAGCCAATGGCCGGGGCTGAACGTCGAAGAGCAGATGCTGCCGGTGATCGACGCCAAGTTCGAACAGAGCTGGGAAGTCCAGGACGATGGCAGCGACATGACGCTGGCGCTGGAATACCAATCGGCCTTGTTCGACGAAACGACGATGCAACGCTGGAGCGCGCAGTGGTGTGCGCTGCTTGATGCCTTGGTGGCAACCCCTGGGCGCACGCTGGTCGAACTGTTCCCGCAACAGCAGGATCAGCAGCAACTGGATCGCTGGAACGCCACCGAACGTCACTACAGCGGCCCGACCAACCTGCACACCGCGCTCAGTCAACAGGCAGCTCTGAGCCCCAACGCCCCAGCGCTGGTGTTCGAAGGCCAGCGCCTGAGCTATGCCGAACTGGATCAACGGGCGCAAACCGTTGCCCGGGCCCTGCGCGCCGCCGGTGTAGGCACCGACAGCATCGTGCCGCTGTGCATGGAGCGTTCGGTGGAGATGGTCGTGGCCTTGCTCGGCATCGTCCATGCCGGCGCCGCGTGGTTGCCGCTGGACCCGGAATTGCCGGCCGCGCGCCTGGCGTTCCTGATCGAAGACGCCGATGCCAAGGTCACCTTGACCCAGGCGCAGTGGCTGGCGCGCCTGCCCGCCGGGCATCAGGCCTGGACCCTCGACACTCTGCCCCAGGCCCCAGCGTTCGAGCCGATCAGCGTTGAAGCTCACGACCTGGCCTACGTGCTCTACACCTCCGGTTCCACCGGCCAACCCAAAGGCGTGATGAACGAACACGGCGCCTTGATGAACCGCCTGCACTGGATGCAGGACGCCTTCCCGATTGGCCCGAACGACCGTGTTCTGCAAAAGACCCCGTACAGCTTCGACGTGTCGGTGTGGGAGTTCTTCTGGCCGCTGATCACCGGCGCGACCCTGGTGGTCGCCCGCCCGGACGGGTGAAGCAGGGCCAGACGCGCTGAACGCCTGACCCTGCGGTTGTTGCAGTACCACGAATCACCCTTCAGGTTTTGCGATAGCTGAACAACGGATGACGTGAACGGCCCACCGGCCTGACGAAGAACCTGACATAAAAATCGGCTTCAGAAGCCGCGGCATTTTTCAGGATCGTCAGGCGCGACTCTCATCGTGGCGCGGGGCATGCCCTGGATCGACGCCGGATAGATTTAAGCAAGCCAACCACTTCACCCATTAATCAGTATTGCAAAAATGGGGGTGACCATAGATTTTTTTGGGCTGTAGAAGTCGCCTACCTCGGGCTATCCTGAGGCGCTTGAACATACGACTCCAAGAGGGAAAGGCTTTGGGCATGGACATCGATTGCGTGGTGGTGGGCGCTGGCGTGGTCGGGCTCGCCGTGGCTCGGGAACTGGCCCAGGCCGGTCACGACGTCCTGTTGATCGAAGCCGGCGAAGCCATTGGCATGGGCACCAGCTCGCGCAATTCCGAAGTCATCCATGCCGGCATTTATTACCCTCCGGGAAGCCTCAAGGCGCAACTATGCGTCGAGGGTCGCCAGCGGTTGTACGCGTATTGCGCGAGTCATGGGGTCGCGACCCACAGGCTTGGCAAATTGATCGTTGCCAAGGATCAGTTTCAGGTGGAGGGTCTCAAGGCCTTGCTTGAGCGAGGATTGAAGAACGGTGTCGACGACCTGCGTCTGCTCGATCAGCAGCAGGCGCTGGAGCTGGAGCCCGCTCTGGCGTGCGTGGCCGCGCTGTATTCGCCTTCCACCGGTATCGTCGACGCGCACGCACTGATGCTGGCCTTGCAGGGGGATGCCGAAGCGGCCGGTGCCGACATCGTATTTCACACGCCCTTGCTGAGGGCACGGACCATCACCGGAGGTTTCATGCTGGAGCTGGGTGGTACGGCGCAGATGAGCGTGTCCTGCCGCCGACTGATCAACGCCGCCGGCCTCCAGGCGCCCGCCCTCGCCCGCCGTATCGAAGGCTTGGCGCCGCACTCGGTGCCCCGCGATTATCTGTGCAAGGGCAACTACTTCAGCCTGACTGGACGCGCGCCTTTTCGACATCTGATCTACCCCGCTCCGGAAGCTGCCGGCTTGGGCATTCACATGACCCTGGACCTGGCGGGCCAGGCCCGATTCGGTCCGGACACCGAGTGGCTCGAGCGCGAGGACTACCGCGTGGACCCGGCCCGCGCCGAAGTTTTCTACCCGGCGATTCGCAATTATTGGCCGGGCTTGCCGGACCAAAGCCTGCAACCGGGCTATAGCGGCATCCGCCCGAAAATTTCCGGCCCCGACGAGCCGGCCCGGGACTTCCTCATCAGCAGCCCCGCCGAGCATCAGGTCCCGGGGCTGATCAATCTGTTCGGGATCGAATCGCCAGGGCTGACCTCCTGCTTGGCGCTCGCCGGGCGGGTGCGGCAACTGATCGTCTAGCGGAGGGGGCAGCGCAAAGTGCAATGCATTTTTCCATGCCCTCATGCAGGCTGCACGACCCGCAAAAAACAGGCCGATATAACCTGCTGTTTTAAAACGAGTTTATATAAATCATTGGCTGGCACGACTGATGCAATTTCCCTGTAACGCGGCGTTGGCGCTTGAAGCCGGCCCGCATCCGTGAATTGCCAGGAGCTACATATGAACGCCATCGACCTGTTGAAAGCCGACCATGAACGCGTCAAGGCCATCCTTGCCCAGCTGAGCGAATCAACCAGCCGGGGCATCAAGAAACGCACCGACCTGTTGGCGAAGCTGGAAATGGAAATCTCCATTCATACCCGACTGGAAGAAGAGATTCTCTATCCGGCCTACAAGCAGGCCGGCGGCAAGGAGCAGGCCGAGATGTACTACGAGGCCAAGGAAGAGCACCGCACCGTCGACTCGCTGGTGCTGCCGGACCTGAAGAACACCGACCCGTCCACCCCAGAATTTGCCGGCCGGGTGAAAGTGGTCAAAGAGTTGCTTGAGCACCATATCGAAGAAGAGGAAACCGAGATGTTCCCTCAAGCCAAAAAGCTGCTGGGCAAAGCGACGCTGGAGTCGTTGGGCGAGCAGATGGAAGCCATGAAGGCGCAGTACAAAAAAGAAATGAGCAGCTCCAGCCTGGCCGCTTGATCAGGCGCTGCCGATGCGTTCAGCCGTTTGCCACGGCTGAACGCAGCCGGGCAGCTCACTGCATCTGTTCTCGCAAGAACTCCAACAGCGCCTGCACCGGGCGCGAACTTTGCCGATGTTGCGGATAGACCGCCGACAGCGCCAAGGCCTCTGTCTCGAAGCCTTCGAGCACCTTGATCAATCGACCGTCCTTCAATGCCTCTCCGACAATGAACGTCGGCAGATACGTGATGCCCATGCCCGCGATAGCCGCGTCCCTGAGTAAATCGCCGTTATTGGCACGCATGCGTCCGGCGACCTCCAGGGTCAGCGGTTTGCTGCGTCCACCGAACCGCCATTGCACCTGACGGCTATGCCCATAGGGCAGGCAATCGTGATTGCGTAGGTCTTCGGGCCGTTCGGGCGTGCCGCGTTGCGCCAGGTAGGCGGGGCTGGCGCAGTACACTCGCTCGATGGTCGCGATACGCCGGGCGATCAACGTCGAATCCTCCAGCACGCCAATGCGCAGCGCGATGTCGTAGCCTTCCCCCAGCAGGTCAACCGAGCGATCACTCAAATCCACTTCGACACTCACCTCTTGGTGGCGCTGCAAGAACAGCGGTAACAGGCTGCCCAGGTGCGCGACCGCGAACGAAAGTGGTGCGCTAAGACGAATGGTGCCGCGAGGCTCGCTGGTCTGGCCGCTGATGCCCTGCTCCACCTGTTCGACTTCACTGAGCAGGCGCAGCGCTGCTTCGTAATAGCGCTGGCCCAGCGGTGTCACATCCAGCCGTCGTGTCGAGCGATTGAGCAAACGCACGCCCAGTCGTTGCTCCAGCTCCATGAGCTTGCGGCTGACGAACTGCTTGGACAGCCCGAGCTTTTCCGCCGCCGCGGTGAAACTGCCCGACTCCATGACCTGGGCAAAAATGCGCATTTCTTCGAAGGGATTCATTGTCATTCCAGGGTGGACAGTCGGGATGTTCTGGTGGGTATTGTGGATAGGGTGAGACAGGTTGCATAGAGGGTGAAGGTGTAGCCGTCATCGCGAGCAAGCTTTGCTCCCACAAGGATCTTGTGGTCACCCTGAATAAATGTGGGAGCGAGCCTGCTCGCGATGACGGCCGATCAGCTTGCCTAAAAGTGGATGCCATGCACAAAAACGCCCGCACAAGGCGGGCGTCATCCAGCAGCAACCACTCAGCTTACTTGGCGGTCAGCGCCGAATAGCTGTTCATCAGGTTGCGGTAGTTGGGAATACGCTGGGACAGCAGATTGCCCAGGCCTTCGATGTCGTTGCGCCAGTCGCGGTGCAGCTCACAGGCCACCGAGAACCAGTTCATCATCTGCGCGCCGGCAGCCGTCATGCGCACCCAGGCCGCCTGTTGCACGGTTTCGTTGAACGTGCCCGAAGCGTCGGTGACGACGAACACTTCGAAACCTTCGGCCAGCGCCGACAGCGTCGGGAATGCCACGCAGACGTCGGTTACCACGCCAGCGATGATCAGTTGCTTGCGACCGGTGGCCTTGATCGCCTTGACGAAGTCTTCATTGTCCCAGGCGTTGATCTGGCCTGGGCGCGGGATGTACGGCGCGTCCGGGAACATTTCCTTGAGCTCTGGCACGATCGGGCCGTTAGGGCCGTCTTCGAAGCTGGTGGTCAGGATGGTTGGCAGCCCGAAGAATTTCGCCAGGTCAGCCAGGGCCAGCACGTTGTTCTTGAACTCGTTGGGCGAGAAGTCCTGGACCAGGGAAATCAGACCCGTCTGGTGATCGACCAGCAGAACGACTGCGTCGTCCTTGTTCAGGCGATTGTAAGCGTAAGCAGGAACGTTGCTCATGGGATGACTCCTTTGGATGGATGTATTGAAAAACAATGTGGGAGCGAGCCTTCTCGCGATGACGGTATGTCAGCTTGCGGCGACGTCGGATTTGCCGACGCCTTCGCGAGCAGGCTCGCTCCCACAGGGGAGAATCGGTGTGTCAGTCAGAAGGCAAAGCAGGAGCAGCCAAACGCGCCCCAGAAGCCCTGAAAATCGCTGACTGGAACGTTCGACAGCCGCGCCCGTTCATGGCTATGGGCGTGCACCGTGCACGGGCCGCTGCACTGGTGGACTTGCGCCTGCAACGGTGAAGTCGGACGCCAGTGGCCGGGCACCTTGACCACCGGCGACCAGTCCGGGAGTACCGGCACGCTGGCGGGGCCGAGTTTTTCGAAGTCGCCGGCGCCGTACACCACCTTGCCGTCGACCACTGTCAGCACCGACTCGATCCACTTGATGGCCTCTTCCTCGACGCTGAAGAAATCCGCGCTCAGTGCCGCCAGGTCCGCCAGTTGGCCAACCTTGATCTGGCCTTTCTTGCCCTGCTCCGAGGAGAACCAGGCGCTGCCATGGGTGAACAGTTCCAGCGCCGTCAGGCGCGGCAGGCCTTCTTCGTGCAACGAGAGGCCACCGACGGTGCGGCCGCTGACCATCCAGTACAGCGAGGTCCAGGGGTTGTAGCTCGACACCCGAGTAGCGTCGGTACCAGCCCCCACCGGCACGCCTTCGGCCAGCATGCGCTTGATCGGTGGCGTGGCCTCGGCGGCCTTGGCACCGTAGCGGTCGACGAAATATTCACCCTGGAAGGCCATGCGGTCCTGGATCGCGATACCGCCGCCCAGCGCTCGCACGCGTTCGATGTTCTTCGGTGTGATGGTCTCGGCGTGGTCGAAGAACCACGGCAGGCCGTTGAACGGAATGTCGCGGTTGACCTTCTCGAACACATCGAGCATGCGGCTGATGGATTCGTCATAGGTGGCATGCAGGCGGAACGGCCAGCGTTGCTCCACCAGGTGCCGAACCACCGGCTCCAGATCTTGCTCCATGCCCGGTGGCAGGTCCGGACGCGGTTCGAGGAAGTCTTCAAAATCCGCTGCCGAAAACACCAACATCTCACCGGCGCCGTTATGCCGCAGGAAGTCATCGCCCTGGTGCAATTTGACGCTGCCGGTCCAGTTCTTGAAGTCGGTGAGTTCTTCCTTGGGTTTCTGGGTGAACAGGTTGTAGGCGATGCGCACCGTCAACTGCTGCTCGCGTGCCAACTGCTCGATCACCGCGTAATCATCCGGGTAATTCTGGAAGCCGCCGCCGGCATCGATGGCGCTGGTCAGGCCCAGGCGATTGAGTTCACGCATGAACTGGCGCGTGGAGTTGACCTGGTACTCCAAAGGCAGCTTCGGCCCTTTGGCCAAAGTCGAGTAAAGGATCATTGCGTTGGGCCGCGCCACCAGCATGCCGGTGGGTTCGCCCTTGCTGTCGCGCACGATCTCGCCGCCCGGCGGGTTTGGCGTGTCCCGGGTGTAGCCGGCCACTCGTAGCGCCGCGCGGTTGAGCAAGGCACGGTCATACAGGTGCAAGACGAATACCGGGGTGTCCGGGGCTGCCTGGTTGAGTTCTTCAAGGGTCGGCATGCGTTTTTCGGCAAACTGGAATTCGTTCCAGCCGCCCACCACCCGCACCCATTGCGGCGTCGGTGTGCGATCGGCCTGGTCCTTGAGCATGCGCAAGGCATCGGCCAGGGACGGCACGCCTTCCCAGCGCAGTTCCAGGTTGTAGTTCAGGCCACCACGGATCAGGTGCAAGTGCGAGTCGTTGAGCCCGGGGATGACGGTACGGCCCTTGAGGTCGATAACCTGGGTGCCGCTGCCGCGCAGGGCCATGGCCTCGGCGTCGGTCCCTACCGCGACGAAGCGCCCCTGGCTGATGGCGACCGCACTGGCGCGGGGTTTCTCGCGATCGACGGTATGGAACTGGCCATTGAATAGAATCAGATCGGCGTTCATCAGACTTCCTTTGGCGATAAATGTGCAGGTGAATCAATCGGTGGTGGCATTTAGAAGGGGGCTGCTCCGCAGCCAGCGGGGATAAATCCCCTCGCCACAAAATCCCCTCGCCACAACAGTGTTTGTCACAACAGCTCGGCGCTGCTTAGGGCTCCAGGTGTTCGTGGGTTTGAGAGGCTTCTAGCCACGGCGCGAACAGGCGGGTGGCCAGCGGCATGCACACGTACACCACCGACAGCACGATGGTCAGGGTGATCAGGAATGTGGCGACTACGTAGTTGGAAAGAAATGCGTGAAGTTGCAGCACAGGCCCCCAGATCAGCGGTACCAGCAAGGTGTGGGGCAGGATGACCAACAGCGTCACCACCGCCTGTTTCCAGCGTGGCGGAGGAATGGCGGCATCGGCCAGCGGGGCGAACCAGAACTCCTTGTGGGGGGCGACTTCGGTCTGGTCGCCATCAGCCAGCAGCGGCGCGGCCTCTTCCACCAGCTCGCGGCGCTGGGGCGAATCCAGCCAGCGTTGCATCGCCTCGGTGGAGCAGAAACGCAGCACGCAGGTAAACAGCGACAGCCCGCCCAGCTTGCCCCGCACCACATCCACACCCAAGTGCCCAGGCCACTGACCAGCCACCCGCACGGTGCGGCGCAACCAGGCCTCATAAGCCGCGTCCTGGCCGGACTTGATCCGGTGCTTGATCACCAGGGTGACGATTTCGTCGAAGCCGGGTTTTGCAGGGCCGCTGGTGGATTCAACGGTTTGAGGTTCAGACATGACGTAGCACTCCAACAAAACGCGTGTTCATCGCCAGGCGCCCAGGCCCGGCAATCAACACGCTGGTAAATACAATCAGCAGCAGCCAGCCGAACTGCCCTTCTTCCAGGGTCCACTGCGGGTGTACCACCACAAGTGCGACGGCCAGCAGAAACAGGATGGGCACGCACGCCAGACGCACGAGGCCCCCGGCCATGATCAACAGGGGGCAAAGCACTTCGGCGAAAATCGCCAGCATCAGGGTGGGCGCGGCGCCCAGGTGAAACGGATCCTCGATGCGCGTCAGCTCAACGCTGTAATGCAACAGCTTGGGCAGCCCGTGGACCCACAGTAAAAACAGCCCACCGCTCAGGCGCAGAAACAGCAAACCCAGATCCTGCAGGGAACGTTCGTGCACATTGCTCATCGCTGTACTCCATCCAGATCCGCATAGGCGGCGGCCGGTAACGATTGAGACATGTGGGTGGCAATGCGCGAGCGCAGCCAGCGCTCGGCCGGATCGTTGTCATGCACACCGCTCCAAACCATCGACAACTCGGCGGCATTGATCTGGAACGGCGGATCCTCCGCGCGCAACGCGCAGCCTTCCACCAGCGCGCAGGCGGCGTAGTCAGGCACGGTGGCGATCAGTTCGGTGCCTGCCAGCAAGGCTCGCAGACCGCTGAACTGCGGCACCGCCAACACCACTTTGCGAGTTCGACCAATGCGGGCCAGGTCCAGGTCGATATTGCCGCTCAGGTCGCCCGAAAACGAAACCATGGCATGGGGCCGCGCGCAGTATTCGTCCAGGGTCAGCGGCCCAGGGCGCTGGTCGCCGCGCAAGACCTTGCAGGGAATGTCGCGCAACTTCTTGCGCTTGGCATTGGCCGGCAGGTCGGTGGTGTAACTCACGCCGACGCTGATTTCACCACTGGCCAGCAGCGAAGACATCAGCAGAAAATTGGCCCGGCGCACCACCACAATGATGCCGGGTGCTTCTTCGCGCAGTTGACTGAGCAAGGGTGGAAACAGGCCGAATTCGGCATCGTCGGACAAACCGATGCGGAATACGTCGCAACTGGTGGATGGATCGAAAGCCTTGGCCCGGCTGACCGCGCCCGAGATCGTGTCCATGGCCGGCTGCAGTTCCTGCAGGATCGCCAGGGCCCGCGGCGTCGGCTCCATGCCGCGACCGTTGCGGATCAGCAGCGGATCGTCAAACAGATCCCGCAGCCGTCCCAGTGCAGCGCTTACCGCCGGCTGGCCCATGAACAGCTTTTCGGCGACACGGGTCAGGTTCTTCTCGAACATCAGCGCCTCGAAGATCACCAGCAGGTTCATGTCGAGGCGGCGTAAATCATTGCGGTTCATGGGTGTTGTTCCTGTTGAATACCGGTCCTGTGGGAGCGAGCCTGCTCGCGAATGTGGTAACACAGTCGACATAAGTGCCAGCTGACCCACCGCTTTCGCGAGCAGGCTCGCTCCCACAGGCTTGCGGCTTGGTCAACCCTGGATAAACGCCAGCAGGTCCGCGTTCAGGCGGTCCTTGTGGGTATCGGTCAGGCCATGCGGCGCGCCGGGGTAGATCAGCAGCTGCGAGTTCTTGAGCAACTTGGCGGCGGCGATACCGGCGGTTTCGATGGGGACCACCTGATCATCATCGCCATGCACCACCAGGGTCGGCACATCGATATTGCGCAGATCTTCGGACAGATCCGTCTCCGAGAACGCCTTGATGCAGTCGTAGGTGTTCTTGTGACCGGCGAGCATGCCCTGCATCCAGAACCAGTCGATCATGCCCTGGGAGACCTTGGCGCCCGGCCGGTTGGCACCGAAGAACGAACTGGCCACATCTTTGTATAGCTGAGATCGGTCAGCCAGGGAGGCCTGGCGGAAACCGTCGAACACCTGCACGGGCAAGCCACCCGGGTTGGCCGGGGTCTTGAGCATCAACGGGGTCACCGCCGAAATCAGCCCGAGTTTGGCGACGCGGGCGGCACCATGACGACCCATGTAGCGGGCGACTTCGCCACCGCCGGTGGAGAAGCCCAGCAACACCGCTTCCTTGAGGTCCAACCGCTCGATCAGCTCGGCCAGGTCATCGGCATAGGTGTCCATGTCGTTGCCGTCCCAAGGCTGGCTGGAGCGCCCGTGCCCGCGGCGGTCATGGGCGATCACGCGGTAACCGTTGGACGCCAGGAACATCATCTGCGCCTCCCAACTGTCCGAGTTCAACGGCCAGCCGTGGCTGAAGACCACCGGTTGACCACTGCCCCAATCCTTGTAGTAGATCTCGGTGCCGTCGCGGGTGATGAAGGTGCTCATGACGTGACTCCTTGAGGTGGGTGGATTGCTCAATGGTCCGGTCAGAGGGGGCATTTGCGTGAGTTAAACGTTGTTAATTTTTTGGAACCGGCGTGTTAAGCCGCGATGAAGACGGCTTTTTTGTGGCGAGGGGATTTATCCCCGCTGGACTGCAAAGCAGTCCCGAGACTGACACCTGGGTGTGTCAGATTCATGGGGGATTGGGCTTTTGGGGCCGCTTCGCGACCCAGCGGGGATAAATCCCCTCGCCACAAGGTTCTAGCAACCAGAGGGTTGTGTGTTTGCCAGTGAGAAGGCCCTTCACCGTTGCGCTTGAAACAAAACCTGAGGAATATGCTCGGGAAAAGCCCCTGCACCGGGATCAGAACATTGAGAGCAACATGAGCCAATACCTCAACCTGCCTGTCGAACAGACGGTGCATTTCGGCCCCTACCGCGTCCATCCTCGCCAGCGGCTGGTGCTGGAGGCCGGGCAGCCGTTGCGCCTGGGACGCCGGGCAGTGGAGATCCTGCTGGTATTGCTCGAACACGCTGGAAACGTGGTGAGCAAGCACGAACTGATGGCCCGTGTCTGGCCCAAGAGCGTGGTGGAAGACACCAACCTGCGGGTGCACGTGGCGGCGCTGCGCAAGGCCCTGGGAGACGGCCAGTCCGGGCAGCGTTACATCATCACTGTGGCGCAGCGCGGTTACAGTTTCGTCGCACCGGTGTCCCTGGAGCCGGTCGAGCAACTGGCGCGCATCCCGCACCCTTCCCTGGCCCACAACCTGCCGCCGCGCCGCACCCGGCTGATCGGACGCCAGGGCCTGGTGGAAAACCTGGTGGCCCAGCTGCCGAGAAAACGTTTCATCACCCTGGTGGGGGCCGGCGGGATCGGCAAGACCACCGTCGCCTTGCGTGTCGCTGAGCGGTTGATCGGTCACTACCGCGACGGTGCCTACCTGCTGGACCTGGCGTCGCTCAACGATCCGTGCATGATTGCCCCAAACCTGTGTGCGCTGCTGGACCTGCCACTGCATGAAGGCGACCCGCTGGATGCCATCACCCGGCGACTCAAAGAGCGACACCTGCTGCTGGTCATCGATAACTGCGAGCACCTGATCGATGCCATCGCCCAGCTCAGTGAAACCCTGCTGCGCGGTGCGCCTCACTTGCACATCCTGGCCACCAGCCGCGAAGGTCTGCGGGCCGAAGGCGAGCACGTGCAGCATCTGGATTCCCTGGCGTTCCCCCCCCGGGAGATGCCCATCAAGGGGTATCCGGCCCTGGAGTTCCCGGCGCTGCAGTTGTTCGCCGAACGGGCAATGGCCAGTCATGACAGCTTCGAGCTGACGGATCAGGACATACCGCTGGTGGTCGACATCTGCCGTCGGCTGGACGGTATCCCCCTGGCCATCGAACTGGCCGCCGGTCAGATCGGGGTATTCGGACTGGAGGCCCTTCACCGGCAACTGCAAGACAGCGTCGCCCTGCTCCACAACGACACCAATGTCGCCGCACCACGCCAGCAAACCCTGCGGGCCACGCTGGACTGGAGTTTTGCGCTGCTTACCGACTGCGAGCAAACCTGCCTGCGACGGCTGGCGGTGTTCATGGGCAGCTTCAATCTGGCGTCGGCCGCAGCGGTGATCGTGGGTCAACATATCGCGCCGGACCAGGTGCTGATGTCGGTCAGCCAGCTGGTCGCCAAATCGCTGCTCAACGTCGAGGTCGGCGATGAAGAGGTGCGTTATCGCCTGCTGGACACGACCCGCAGCTATGCCCTGGAAAAACTGACTGAAGCCGGGGAACTGGCTGCCAGCCACCAGCGTCACGCCGAGCGCTGCCTGACGCTGATGGAGCATGCCGAAAAAGACTGGGAAACGACCCCCACGCGGCAGTGGATCGCCCGCTACGCCCTCTATCGCGACGACATCCGTGCCGCGCTCGACCGGGGGCTGGGCCCGCAGGGGTCGCACGCGGTAGCGATCCGCCTGACTGCCCGCACCCTGCCCCTCTGGCAGGAGTTGTCGCTGCTCAGGGAGCACGGGCTTTACGTGAGCAAGGCGCGGGCGTTATTGCGCCACAGCCCCGTGCCGTGCCCACGACTGACCCTGGCCCTGGAACTGGCCCATGCCAGTTTCAATTACCATACCCAAGGCGGCACGCCTGCCACTGTCGAAGCCTTCATCACGGCCCGGGGCCTGGCGCAACAATGCCAGGACCTGGCTGGCGAGCTGCGAGCCGTGTCGGGGCTCATGACCGTCAACCTCAGCTGCGGCAACTACCAAGAGGCGCTGGAGCAAAGCCTGGATTTCGACCGACTGGGCATGCACGGCGACCCGACCCTGTCCTTGAGCACCCAACGCCTGCGGGTGCTGGCGCAGCATTTCACCGGCGACCAGACGGCCGCCCGGCGTGATGCCGAACAAGTGATCCAGCGCCTGGCCCAGAGCGGCCACCTCAGCCGTTTCTCCCACGGCTTCGGCGTGCAATACGATCAGAGCGTGGCGGCACTGACCGTGCTGGCGCGCATTCTCTGGCTGCAAGGCTTTGCCGAAAAAGCCCGGCGCACCGCCGATCTTGCGCTGCAGATTGCCTTGCAGATCAACCACGGCATCTCGATCTGCTACACCCTGGCGCTGAGCGGTTGTGTGATTGCGCACTACAACGGCGATCATTCACGCGCCCGGGAAAGGCTCGAACTGTTGAAGCACCAGGCGAAAAAACATTCGGTCATGCTGTTCCATGACTGGGCCAGCCACTATGCCCGCGCTTTCGATGACGAAACCCTGGAAGCGAGTTCGACCAACGCCGGACTGATCCAGGACATCGTTGTCACCCTGCGCATCGATTGCGTCAACCAGGCACAGGTCGAACGCGCCCGCAACGGTGCGGCAGGCTGGTGTTCGGCGGAGATCCTGCGGGCCGATGCCGAAGCCCTGCTGGCGCAAAACGACCCCGCCCTTGAGCGCTGCGCCGAAGAGCAACTGCTGAGCGCCCTGACGGTGGCCCGGCGGCAAAATGCCTTGGCTTGGGAATTGCGCAGCGCCATGTCCCTGGCCCGGCTGTGGCAACGCCGGGGCATGGACCATGCCGCCCAGGATCTGCTCGGGCCGGTCTATCGTCGTTTCAGCGAAGGGTTCGACACCCCCGACCTACAGCAAGCTGGCGCGCTCCTGCAAAAACTGGCCCGACGGCTGGGGCCTTGAACGACGCACCTCCCAAGCTTCTTGCAACGCGTGGCGCCGACTGAAAACAGCCCACTGACCACTGCGCCGCAATTTTTCCAGGGCATAGGCGCGCGTGGTGTGGAGCAAGTGGAACCGAACCCCGTCCACGCACTGCTCAACCATGACCAGCGATTGGTTCGCCAGCCGTGACAGCAGACCAGGCAGTTGCCCTGCTTCCAGCTCGGCACAACTGATGACGGCCAGCGCAGCCTTGAGCGTAAACGGCCCATCGAAAACGGCCAGGCGCTGGAACACGGCTTGCTCATCGTCACTCAAACGCTCGAAACTCCAATCCAGCATGGCCTCCAGGCTTCGATGGCGCGCCACAGCCGTGCGGCGCCCATGGTTCAAGAGTGACAGCCCACAATCCAACTGTTCCAAGACCCCCGCCACGCCCAACACACCCACCTGGGCCGCCGCCAGTTCCAGCGCCAGCGGTAACCCGTCCAGGCGTTGGCATATCTGGACAATCACCGCCAGCTCACGGTCATTGGGCTCGAAACCCTGCTGCCGGGCAGCGACCTGATCGATCAACAACTGCACGGCCGGACACGCCAATATCTGGTGCGCCGGCTCACCGGGCGAGGCCACTGTCAGCCCCGGCAATTGTACGACGCGCTCATCCGTCAGACTCAAGGGCTCGCGGCTGCTGAACAACAGCGAGACCTGCGGGGCCGATGCGCCCAACGCCCGGGCCAGGTCCCGGCAGGCGTCGAGCAGATGGTCGCCGCCATCGAGCACCAGCAAAACCCGCCAGGATTTCAGTTGCTGGCCCAAGGCGCCATGTCCCAGGCCCAGGGTGCGGGAAACCTGCCTCGTCACCTGCGACGGGTCGCTGATGGCGGACAGGTCCACAAACCAGGCACCGTGGTCAAAGTGTTCCAGCAACAGTTCGGCCACCCGCAGCACCACGGTGGTCTTGCCGACCCCACCCGGTCCGGTCACGGTGGTCAGGCGCTGACGGGGCACCTCGCTGAGCAACCGGCCCAGCACTTTGTCGCGACCGATCACCGGGCTCAGGCGCGCGGGCAGGTTGTGGCGCTCGATCGGCTGCTCGACGTCAGCATCCACGACCACGGGCGCGGCAAAGCAATAGCCCTGCCGGGGATGATTGAGGATGTAGCGCGCTCCCTGCGCCGCGTCACCGAAAGCCCGCCGCAGCGCCGCGATGTGCACCCGCAGGTTGATGTCTTCCACCACGCTGTCAGGCCAGACGCGCGCGATAAGCGCTTGCTTGCTGACGAAGTGACCGGCGTTCTCCAGCAACACTTGAAGAATGTCCAGGGCGCGACCGCCCAATACCAGGGGCTCGCCGTCACGCGTGACAAGTCGCTGCTGGCGATAAAAGCTAAACGGGCCGAAGCACACCGCCGGCTCGGTGTCGGGTCTGGCGAAACTGTTCATGGGCGATCCAGCGCCGGATAACCATCGCGGGCATGACACTACGGCGATCCGAACGCGTCTGCCCTGGCTCCTGCGCATCCTTTCCAGAGGGTTCGCGGTTATCTTGGCAGCCATCGCCCAGAGGACAATGCTGGCACAGGGCGCATCACGGACATTGCGGTGCCCTGGACGGACACCGACGGCTCAACTGAACTGCTGGCGGTATTGCACGGGGGTCAGGCCAAGCTTTTCACTGAACAGCAAGCGCATGTGCCGCACACTGCCGAAGCCGCTGCGAAACGCCACGGTCTTGAGGGGCAAATCCGTGGATTCCAGCAACTGGCGGGCGCGGTCGATGCGCGCGCCTTGCAGGAATTCCATGGGCGTCATCTTCACTTCGCGAACGAACATCCGGGCGAAATGGCGCGAACTCATGGCGGCGATCGCGGCCATGCGTTCGATGGTGAACGGTTCCTCCAGGTGCTCCATCACATGATGCTGCACCCGGGTAATGGCAGACTCTTGAGCCGCCACCGCCGCCACCAGCGGGCTGAACTGCGCCTGGCCGCCCTGGCGCTTCATCACCACCAGCAACACCTTGGCCACATCCAGCGCGACTTTACGACCGTGGTCCTGAGCGACGATGGACAGCGCCAGGTCGATGCCGGCGGTGACCCCACCGGACGTAAACAAGCGTCGATCCTGCAGGAATATTTTGTCGGTCTCCACCCGTGCCTTGGGGAAACGCTGAATCAGGCGTTCGGTGTAGTGCCAATGGGTGGTGACGCGATAGCCGTCAAGCAGCCCTGCCTCGCCTAGCACAAATACGCCGGTGCAAATGGAACCGTAGCGCGTGGCCCGCGGCGCTGCCGCGCGCAACCAGGTGTGCAATCCCGGATGCTGGTCGTTATAGGCGCCCGGGCCACCCGGCACCAGCAACACGTCATAGGCCGCCCAAGCCTGGTCGATGTGAATATCGGCCTGTACCGCCACGCCATTGGACGCTCGCAACGCGCCGCGCTCGGTTCCCAGGGTCAGCAATTGATAACGAAGATCGGGTTCAAGGTAACGATTGGCGATGGAAAACACTTCAAGAGGCCCGGCCATGTCGAGCAATAAAAAATCCGGGAACAGCACCATTGCAACGGTTTTCATCGAAAATACGCCAAAATATTCAGGACCTGCAGATGCCACTTGTGGGAGCGAGCCAGCTCACGATAGCGCACTGGCAACCAACAAAGGGCCAAGCTGAAGCGGCTCTACGCACACAGGTTCGCTCCCACAGGGTTGTGTAGCCTGCAAAACCAACATTATGTCGAAGCCACGTGCCTGCGGGTAGGCACTGCTTATTGTCCACTTAGAACGGACAGTATTTCGTTTTCCACCTGCTTATTGAACAATTCAATAACCATTAACCTTCTTCTGAACCTGGCGAACGCCCAACGCCGCCGCCCATACACATCAGGAGAGCTACCATGCTGACCCTTCGCAAAGCTTCAGACCGCGGCATAGCCCGCCACGGCTGGCTGACCTCGTTCCATACCTTTTCCTTTGCCAGCTACCGCAACGTCAATGAACAAGGCTTCTCCGACCTGCTGGTCATCAACGACGACCGGGTCGCAGCGGCCAAGGGCTTCGGCCAGCATCCTCATCGGGACATGGAGATTTTTTCCTATGTACTTGAAGGCGCGCTGGAGCATAAGGACACCTTGGGTACCGGCTCCGTCATTCGCCCCGGTGATGTGCAACTGATGAGCGCCGGCAGCGGTGTGGCCCATAGCGAGTTCAACCACAGCGCCGAGGAGCTGGTGCACTTCCTGCAGATCTGGATCGTGCCCAACGTCAGTGGCGCCACACCGCGCTATCAACAGGAGCACTTCAGCGCCGAACAGAAACGGGGTCGCCTGCAATTGATCATTTCCCCGGACGGCGCCAACGGCTCGCTCCAGGTGCGCCAGGACGCACGGGTCTATGCCGGGCTGTTCGACGGCAAGGAAAACGCTACCTTGACATTGGCGCCTGATCGTTATGCCTACGTGCATGTGGCCCGCGGCAGCATCGAGCTCAATGGGGTGCCGTTACAGGAAGGTGATGGCGTACGGGTGCGCGAGGAACAGCTGCTGACGTTGAGCAACGGTCAGGATGCCGAGGTCCTGGTGTTTGATCTGCGGCCACAGGAATTGCCGCAGATGCCATGAGGGCAGGTCCTGTTCGCGATAGCGGTTTCCCATCCAGCATTCTTGTTGAATGGAACACCTATATCGCGGGCAGGTTCTCCTTCCGCCGCTTCTCATTGCCCACCACCATACCAACCTCAGTAGCTCCATTCATATAGGGCCGCAGGCTCAGTTTGAAATGTTTAATCAAAACATTGATGAGCCACATAACGATGAAACAAGTACCGAAGCGTTGCGACATATCATTTGGCCATCTTTCATGCTGCTCAGGGGTATATAGCGAAAGCATCTTTAGAAAATTAAACTGCATGAGCTGAGTGAAACAAATAGTGCGAAGCGACAGTTCTTTCCGACCGGTGGTGCACTGTCCTTATTAAAACTACAATATCGTCTTAACGTTACTGGCTATCGAAATGATTTCAATTGGCCATCAATTATCCTCACTCAGTTAATCATGGAAGAAGTATGAAAACGGTTATGTCTCTCGCTGTGCTTTCCGTTGCCTGCTACGCAACAGCAGACGTTCAAAAAATTCAATATGCCTACGACGATTCGAAGGCCGAATACTCCATCGTCTCGTTTACCGAGAGCGGTTCGACCCTCCAGGTTACCGTCCAATTCGACCCTCCAGGTTACCGTCCAAAGAGCGGGTCCCTACTTCACCAACTACACAAAACTGGCACTCGACTGCGTTGACCACAATGTTCGGCACATGGGCATGTACAACAGCCTCGAAAGGCTGGAAAAAGCTCAGTTCGACCCGATGCAGGAGCGCATCGTCGCAGGCTCGATCGCCGATGAAGTGCGCAAAGTACTTTGCCGCGGCACAAGCATGACCGCCTCACAGGCCGACGAAGTACCTGCCAAGGTAAAAGCTGACGATAAAATCTGATCTTAACGTCGCTAGCCTGCTATCCCCGAACGCCCTGTTTTCGCTCAAACGTCGAACGATAACTGCCGGGCGGAACGCCGAAGAAATCGCGAAAACGACGCTGAAAGTGCGGCGAGCTGACAAAGCCCGTCGCCACGGCGATTTCTGTGACGGATCGATTGGTCTGCTGGATAAGTTGGCGCGCACGGGTCAGGCGCAGTTCCAGGTAATAACGTGTCGGGGTTGCGCCGAGGAAACTGCAGAAGCGCCGTTCCAACTGCCGCTTGGAAATCTTCACGCATGCCGCCAGCTCATCGATGGTCAACGGCTCCTCGATGTTTTGCCACATCAACTCCAACGCCAGCTTGAGACTTTCTGGCAGCGTCGGATCGGTTTCGACGAAGACCGGCGGCAGATCCGACGCGTCGCCCGACTCATCACACCGCAGGATCTCCTCGATCGCCCCCACCAGCGCTTCGCCTCCCGTCTGGCGGATCAACTGAAGCATCATGCGCAGCGAGCTGTTGGCACCTGCGCAACTGACCCGCTGCCGGTCCACCACATAAGCGCGGCTGGAAACTTTCACATGGGGAAAAACCTCCGCCATCATGGCGCGACTTTCCGGGTGAACCGCGCACTCGAAACCATCGAGCAAACTGGCATCGGCGACGAAAAAAACGCCGTTCCACAACCCGCCCAGTATTGAACCGGACGCGGCGTTGGCGCGCAGCTTGCGTCGCAGCAGCGGCATGCCCTGCAACTTCACGCGAAAGCCACCGGCGACGATCAGGACGTCCTGGTTTTCCGGCAACTGCGCCAACTCGATATCGGCCGAGATGACGATCCCCAGGTCACTGGTCACCTGACTCCCCGAGGCCCCAACCGTCAGCACCTCATACAGAGGCCTGTCGCTCATCAGGTTGGCCGTCACCAGCGCATCCACCGCACCGGTAAAGGACATCATCGAGAAGTTGTCCATCAATACGAACGCGACACGAACCGGAGCCTGGTCAGCACCTGAGGATCCGAGCGGCCGGTAAGCCATGTTTTTGTTTTTAAGTACGCTCTCGAATGCGCTTGGCATAGGGCCTCGTCAATACATGAAGGCATCAGGACTTGCATCACGCTCGCGCTTTAAGCAGCAGAGCAATTGGCACATCTTCCAGATTAACCACGACGGCTGCAATCGACTCGCGACACCGCAGGGTCATCGCCCCCTCCTCGACCTCAAGTACCGTCGATTCTGGTCGATATCGTGTAGGTACGCATGGGCGCTTCCCCCGTTCCAGAAACTCGCAACGCGCACCGCTACTGTTTCCTGTTTCCGCCGTTTCAACACCTATAAATATCCGCGGGAGAAGTCATGAATATCAAACAGAAGCTGACATGGGCGTTCGCGGCCATCGCCTGCCTGCCAGTTATCCTGGTGGCGGTGCTGGTCGTGTTGAACCTGCGCGACGCCGCACAAACCAACTTCCTGGACAGCAGCGGCCGTGAAATCCGCCAGATCGACAACGGCATGAAGCAGTTCTTCGATGGCATCAGCCAGAACGTCGAGTTCTTCGCCAAGGACCCACGGATTATCGCGGCCAAGGATCTGAAAAATTATTCCGGTGCCGACGCTGCACAAATTCCGCTGCCTGAGAACAACAAACAGCTGCTGGACATATTCGACAGATTCGCCAAAAGCCATCCGACCACCGCCTATCTTTCTCTGGGGCTGGCCGACGGCGGTTACGCCAGCTGGCCTGACGACCCCAAAATTTCCAATTACGACCCCCGCGTACGCCCCTGGTACAAGGCCGCCATCGCTTCGCCGGGCACCACCGTGCGCACAGACGCCTATTACTGGGCACCGGACGACGTGTCGCTGATCGGCATCGTCCATACGGTCTCCGACGCCGCCGGCAAGCTGGTGGGTGTGGTGGGCCTGGACGTGTCGCTCAAGCAACTGACCGAACTGGTCAAGAACATCAAGCTGGGCGACAGCGGTTACCTGATGCTGGTCGAAGCCAATGGCAACGTCCTGGTCGATCCCAGCGATGCCAAGCACAACTTCAAGCCCATGGCAGAAATTGGCCCCAACTATGCCGAACTGGCCAAAAGCGGTGATGGCGTGACTCAGATCGAGATCGATGGCGTGCCCTACATGGCCAACGTCGTCAGTTCCAAAGGCCTGGGCTGGCGCTTCATCGGTCTGATCAAACGCGACGAAGTCATGGCCGAAGCCGCGAGCCTGACCTGGTTGATCGCCATCATCGCCGCCGCGCTGGCAGTGGTGTTCGCCATCGTCGGCGCCAGTTTCGCCAGCGTGATCGTGCGACCGATTCGCGGTGTTGCCAATGGCCTGCAGGAAATCGCCGAAGGTGAAGGCGACCTCACCCGCAAGCTCTCGGTGCAAGGCAAGGACGAAACCGCCACTCTGGCCAGTTGGTTCAACCAGTTCCTGGGCATGATCGCCCAACTGGTGCAGCGCATCGGCAGCGCCTCCTCCGACCTGCAAAGCGCCGCCGCCGATACCAGCGAAGTGGCGCAAAACATGAACGAAGCCGCCGGACGTCAACGCCAGGCCGTTGAACTGGTAAGCACCGCGTTCAACGAAATGGTCGCCACCGCCAATGAGGTCGCCCGCTCTTGCAGCCAGGCGGCCTCCAGCGCGGACGAAGGTTATCGCGACGTGCACGACGGCCAGCATCACATCGGCGAAGCCACGGGCAGTGTGCTGAAATTGAGCGAGGATCTGCAAAAGTCGACCCAGACCATGCAGGCGCTGGAGCAGGACAGCAAGAACATCAACACCATCCTCGACACCATTCGCTCGATTGCCGAACAGACCAACCTGCTGGCCCTCAACGCCGCCATCGAGGCCGCGCGGGCCGGCGATCAAGGTCGTGGGTTCGCCGTGGTGGCCGATGAAGTCCGCGCCCTGGCCCGGCGTACCGCCGACTCCACCGGCGAGATCGACAGCCTGCTGGGCAACCTCGCGCGCCGGACCCAGGAAGTCACCCTGCAGATGCAAGGCAGTCTGCAGGGCTCCAAAACCAGCGTTGAACGCATCCAGCAGGCCCGCGACAGCTTCGACAAGATCCGTATCTCGGTGGACTCGATTCGCGACCAGAACACCCAGATCGCCACGGCGGCCGAGGAACAGCACCAGGTGGCCGAGGACATCAACCGGCACATCTCGCAAATCCATACCGATGCACAACTGGTGGAAGAATATGCCCACTCGGCGCAGACGGGCTCGGGGCGCTTGACGGATATTTCCGGGCAGCTCAAAGGATTGGTGGGGCGGTTCAAGTTCTAGTTGTAGAGCCTGAGACAGCCCCCCAAATGTGGGAGCGAGCCTGCTCGCGATGGCGGTGGCTCAGCTTGCATTGATGTTGAATGTGCTGACGCTATCGCGAGCAGGCTCGCTCCCACACTTGCTGTGTCACCGAGTCATTGCGGCCCTGTTGTCACCGATGCGGTTTGCCCGCCAAACATGGCCTCGAAGCGCGGTTTGTTGGCTGCGTAGTACTCGGCGACCACCTTGTCTGCCGAACTGTCCCGCGCCGCCGCCATCAATCTCTCAAGGTCAGCTTGAGGAATATTGAAGTGAGTGAAGAAGCGGGCGACGTCGGGATACTCCGCGCTAAAACCTTTGCGGGCCACCGCGTGAATCTGCTCTGCGCCCCCAAAAATCTTCTTGGGATCATCCAGATAGCGCAGCGACCATTTGGAGAACATCCAATGCGGGCTCCAGGCGTTGACCAAAGACCATTTGTCACGCTTGAGGTTACGATCCAACTCACTCAACATCCCGGATTCGGACGAAGCAACCATTTTGTAGCCATCGAGTTTGTATAGCTCAATGGCTTTTTCTGTCAGCTTGTATTGGCCGTTGCCCACTTCTGAAGTGAGGATTTTGCCGCCGAGCTTTTCCCGCACATCTGGTTTGTTGAGATCCTCGATGCTGGCGATCTCACTGGCGGCAATGGAAGTTGGCACCGCCATACCGATCCGACCTTCATACAACACGCCAAGGTCTTCGAGCTTGTCGCTGTACTTGTCATAGAAGGCTTTGTGAGTGCTCGGCAGCCAGACCATCGGGATCAGGTCGATATTACCGTTAGCCAGCGCCTGGAACTGAATGCCGATATCGGCCAGCACCAGTTTGACCGGTTGCTTGAGGTGGTCTTGCAGGGCGGTGCTTGCCAGCTTTACAGCGATTTCCGTATCCGACCAATTCACCCATCCAATGCGCACAGGCGCAGGCTCCTCGGCATGGGCAAGCAAGCTGCAAAAGACCATACACAGGCCTGCAAGCCAGCCGCTAAAAGTCTTACTGGATAACGTAACCATAGTGCCTCTCCGCGTTCTGTGTGAGTTGTTGTTGGCAGGACAGCAGAAGCAATCACCTTCACTCATGAGCGCAAAAGCGCCCTCATCTTCAGGCGGTTTTGATCTCTACGTTCACGTTGGGGTCAATGGCGCCGTTCACTGCGGCAGACATTTTCAGTGCCTCTAGCCCTCTTGAGCCCAAGCCTGGAGTCCCTCACCCCGAGCAAGCCAAATCACCTCGCTGCGAGCCGATCTTAATCCTGGCATTTTGACGGCGCAAGAAAAATGTACACCACTGTCTGAATCATTGACACACATGAACATCCAACTTACCGTTATGTCAAAACCACGCCTGACGTTCTGCTCCGGAGCGCAACACCATGTCCAGCGACCCCTTGCTGCAGCCTTACAAGATCAAACACCTGACACTCAGAAACCGGATCATGACCACCTCCCATGAGCCCGCTTACCCCGTCGATGGCATGCCGAAGGACCTGTACCGGGCGTATCACGTTGAACGGGCAAAGGCCGGCGTGGCGTTGACCATGACCGCAGGTTCCGCTGCCGTTTCCCGTGACAGCCCGCCGGTGTTCAACAACGTGCTGGCGTACAAGGATGAGGTGGTCAAATGGATGAAGGACCTGACCGACGAGTGCCATGAACATGGCGCCGCGGTGATGATTCAACTGACCCACCTGGGACGGCGTACACGCTGGGACAAGGCCGACTGGCTCCCGGTCGTATCGCCCTCTCATCGCCGCGAAGCGTCCCACCGGGCCTTTCCGAAGAAACTGGAAGACTGGGACATCGACCGGATCATTGAGGACTACGTGGATGCCGCCGAACGCATGAAGGCCGCAGGCCTTGATGGATTGGAGTTACAGGCGTACGGGCACCTCATGGATCAATTCTGGTCGCCGCTGACCAACGACCTCGACGGCCCCTACGGCGGCTCGCTGGAAAACCGCTTGCGCTTCACTTTTGATGTGCTGCGTGGCATCCGCCAGCGCTGCGGCGAGGACTTCCTGCTGGGAGTGCGCTACACCGGCGATGAAAACCTGCCGGGCGGCTTCGGTGCCAAAGACGGCATCCAGATTTCCCACATGCTCAAGGACAGCGGGCTGGTGGATTTTCTCAACGTCGTTCGCGGTCACATCGATACCGATGCGGGCCTCACCGATGTGATTCCGATCCAAGGCATGCGTAACTCGCCGCACCTGGATTTTGCCGGCGAGATCCGCTCGGCCACCGGTTTCCCGACGTTCCATGCGGCCAAGATCCCGGACGTGGCCACGGCACGCCACGCCATCGCCTCGGGCAAGGTGGACATGATCGGCATGACGCGGGCGCACATGACCGATCCACACATCGTGCGCAAAATTATCGAAAAACGCGAAGAAGACATCCGCCCCTGCGTCGGCGCCAACTACTGCCTGGACCGTATCTATCAGGGTGGCGCCGCGTATTGCATCCACAACGCCGCCACCGGGCGCGAAACCACCATGCCCCACGAGATCCCCAAGGCACCCACCAAGCGCAAGGTGGTGGTGATCGGTACCGGCCCGGCGGGCCTGGAGGCAGCGCGGGTCGCCGGCGAGCGCGGCCACGACGTCACGGTGTTCGAGGTGGCTGACCAACCCGGCGGCCAGATCCGCTTGACCGCGCAGAGCGAACGGCGTCGCGAGATGATCAGCATCATCGATTGGCGCATGGCGCAATGCGAACGCTTGGGCGTGAAGTTCCATTTCAACACTTGGGCCGAAGCCGAGACCGTCATCGCCGAGGAACCGGACGTGGTGATCGTCGCCACAGGCGGCTTGCCGCACACCGAGGTGCTCAAGCAGGGCAATGAACTGGTGGTGTCGACCTGGGACATCATTTCCGGCGACGTCAAGCCTGGCAAGAACGTGCTGATCTTCGACGACGCCGGCGACCACGCGGCGCTACAGGCTGCCGAAATCATCGCCAACAGCGGCGCACAACTGGAGATCGTCACGCCGGACCGGTCGTTTGCGCCGGAGGTGATGGCGATGAACCTGGTGCCTTACATGCGCAGCCTGCAGGACCTGAACGTCACCTTCACGGTCACCTATCGCGTCGACTCCGTAGAGACGCGCGACGGTCAGCTGGTGGCCAGCTTCGGCAGCGATTATGGCCAAGTGCACAAGCAGCGCGTGGTCGATCAGGTGGTGATCAACCACGGCACCCTGCCCCTGGACGATCTGTACTTCGACCTGCGCCCGCATTCGAGCAACAACGGTGCGGTTGAACAGCACGATCTGATCGCCGGGAAAACCCAAAATATCGTGACCAACCCCGAGGGTCGTTTCCAACTGTTCCGGATCGGCGACGCGGTGTCGGCACGTAATACCCACGCCGCTATCTACGATGCACTGCGGCTGGTGAAAGACGTCTGAAGGTCATGCCCCTGACCCCATGAGTCAGGGGCATTTTTGAGACTTAACATTGACTTTCACCCCGTGCGAGCCTGCTGGCGATAGCGGTGGTTCAGCTACATGGATGCCGGATGTGCTGTTGTCATCGCGAGCCGGCTCGCTCCCACAGGGGGTCTGTGTTGGACATGAATTTTAGATCGACTGAAGATTGAATGTGGGAGTGAGCCTGCTCGCGATACGGTGGTAACTGCTACCCCAGCAACCGATACACACACGAGCCCCGATCGCGCAGGGGCTGCGTTTTTCAGGTTTGAAGCCCCTGACGAGCAACCGCTGCACCTGCCTGCAACGCCCTGCCCACCTGCTCCTCGAAGTGCCCATCGATCATCGCTTGCAAGGCGGCAGCCGTCACCCCACGGTAGGCCACCAGGGCGTCGATCATGTGTTGGGCATCGTGACTGGCCAACAACTGGCTGCTGCTTACCACCACATTTTTCGCGGCGAGTTGAGCGATGTCGCAAGGAATGCCGGCAGCCATCGCCTGATTGGCCAGCGTCGTCATCAACAAAGCAGGGAAAGCCGGGCCCGTACCCGAGAGCGCCGAGAGGTAATCGATGAAGTCTTCTTGCTGCACCTCTGCCGCCGTGCCTACACACTCGAACAAGCGCTGCACGAGGCTTTTCGTCGTTGCCGCTACCTCTGCAAAGCAATACCAAGGCGTAAAGGACTGCCCGATCTCCACCGCCGCATTGGGCATCGCCCGCACCACTGCCGCAGCCGAGGTCTGTGCAGCAATTGTCTGTGCGCCAATCCCAGCCATCAGGGAAATAACGATTTTACCCGTCGCGTTGATGTTCAGGCTGGCGAAATGCTCGGGGCGAACGGCGATGATCACGACGTCGCTGCGATCCACCAGGTCCTGGTTGTCCGCGACCAGGCAAGCACCTTGCTGAGCCAACGGGTGGTTTCCTGAACGATTGGAAATGACCAGGTTTGCCGCCGACAACAGTCCCTTCGCCAGCACCGCCTTGGCAATCGACCCGCCCAGCCAGCCGGTACCGCCAATGATCCCCACGGTCTCATTGATCATCGGTGCTGCCTTCGAAAGTGTCGGTCAAGGGAACAAAGATCCCAGGCTCCTTTTCGGCATAGCCGAACTTCCCATAGAAGCGATCCAGCTCGCGCTGCTTGGGGACTTTGCCGGTGAAAATACTCACGTAATGCGGAATGCGCTGGAAGCGCACAGTGATCAGCTCACTCGTATTCATGGTGATATAGCCGATCTGCGTCAGATAAATCGTTCGGGCCCGGGTATCAGCGCCTTGGCTGTCATAACCGAAGCGCTTGAACATGCTCGCCAGAGCATTCATCCGCTGCTCGTCTACGGCAGCGACCTCTTGAGCCACTTCAGCGGACTGTAGCGCCCAACTGCGCACGGCAAACTCGAACTGCGAGTCGAACAACTGCGGGTTGAGCCAGCACTCGAACACATTCAGGATCGCCTCGGAAATGCTTTCGGCATAACTTTCGCTTTGCCTGATCAAGCCCCCGGTATTGGTCTCCCGCCACCGAGACAACAAAGCCGCCAGCAACTGCTCGCGGTCCTCGAAGAACCAGTAGAAGCTGGTGCGTGACAAGCCCAGGCGCTTGGCCAGCGGCATGACCCGAACAGCATCGATGCCCGACTCCTTCAGAGCCTCGTAGGCCGCTTCCAGCCACCCCTCCGGCGAACCCCGCCAGCCTGCGTCTTGAGCCTTGCCACGTGCTTTCCCTAACTGGGACATCCCATGCCTCCTTCAAAATACATAAACCAATGTACCTCTACGACCCTAAAATGTACATGTGAGTACATTTTGTTGACATGAACAGACATATGTCTTGAAGTCGACCATCAGCCTTATCGCCATCGTTTCTCGGTCACACGAATTGCCTGAGCGGTATCTCTGGCAGGCAAAGCCTCCATTAGCATTTGTCCTATCCTTGCATTAACCACCCACCCGGAGAGTCGAAATGCCCACCTGCGAATCCGCCCTCCTCCAAAGCTGGCACCACAACGCCCAATCCTGGATCGAAGCCATCCGCACCGGCACCCTCGAAAGCCGTATCAAGGTCACCAACCAGGCCATCATACTGGCGGTGCTAGGCCGTCAACCCGAGCGTGTGCTCGACCTGGGTTGCGGTGAGGGCTGGTTGTTGCGTGCCCTGACTGAACGAGGTATCGAGGTGGTGGGTGTAGATGGCGATGCGACGCTGGTTGAGGCCGCGCGGGCCGCCGGTTCTTCGCGGGTATATTTGGCCAGCTACGAAGAGCTGGCGCAGGCCAAGGTGGACATCGGCAGCGACTACAACGTGATCTGCGCCAACTTCGCTCTGCTGCATCAAGACATCGTCCCTTTGCTCGCAGCCATGAACGCCCTGCTCGCCCCTGGCGGTACGCTGGTGATTCAGACGCTGCACCCGTGGGTCATGGCAGCGGACGACTACCAGGATGGTTGGCGGGAAGAGACTTTCACCGGTTTCAAGGGACAGTGGCAACCCATGCCGTGGTACTTGCGAACCTTGTCCAGTTGGCTCAACGCACTGGACATGGCCGGCTTTCGTCTCGCCGGCCTACAGGAGCCACAGCACCCGCAAAGTGCGATGCCGCAGTCGTTACTGTTAGTAGCCGAGCGGCGAGACTAAGGGCGTTTGCTACGGGGCAGACTTCAACCGCACGCCACTCATCAATAAACCTCAACAACACAAAAAAACTGCCGATACCCAAGGTAAGACCCCAGTGACTGGGTTTCAGGATTGAACGGCGGATCAGGTAATGACAGAGATTTATCTGCTGATAGCACACGGCACGGATCAGGGCGAAGCGTACGTCCTGGGTTGGTTCGATGACAGGACCAAAGCCAGGGAAGTGGCCGAGCAGAAAGAATGGGAAGCCTACCGGGCGAGCCTGAAGGCGGAGCATCCATGGTCAACCCACAAACCCCTGGCGCCGGACCAGACCGACTATCGACGCTACTGGATCAAGACCGTTTCGAAGTTTGATCAGGTGCCTGTTCCGAGGTCTTGGGCGGTTCATTGATCACTGCGGGTGAAATTCAACGAAACGAGCGTTGTCGAGGGTGGTCTAGAAAATTAAGCCCATCCGATGAGAGCATCATTATGTTGAAATTTCTTGGCGGCACCGTAGGTATCATTTTCATAATCGGCCTGATCGTGGTCATCGCCCTGTTCAAGCTGGTCTTCTGACGGCGACAGTGTCGACCACAAGCCTGGGAACGCCGTTTCTCAAGGCGTGAAAAAAGCCCAATCTTTGCAGATTGGGCTGAACCGCTCCGGGAATTCGCTAACGGGCAAATGCATAATAGCTCTTTGCCATTTATTTCACCCACCCCGCTTTCAATCGGGTGGTGTATTCACTACATTGAGTGCAACTCTGCTCTGTTGACACGGACTGTCATGACTACCCTATCCTCGATCACTTCCGCCATTCCCCTCCAGACTCGCTCCGCTGTCGCGGCATCGCCTGCAACAGCGATAGACAGTGCTGATGTCTTCCCGGCTCGACCGTCGGCAATCGTCAGCCTGGGCAGCCCGGTGGTCGATGTTGAATCACAGACCTATACCCGCCTCGGGCAACTGCCTGGCCAGGAGAATGTTCGTGTTTGGGAAAAGGAAGGTCAGGACGCTATCACCAACATCATGGGAACCAACCCCAGATCGCTGTCGATAGCCAACCGCTTTCACCGCCTGGGTGCGGTCTTGGTGGAGCAGTTCGCCAAGAATGGTTCGAGCATTTCCCAGTCAGTGCTCCATACCACCACGGACAGGGCTTACGACGTCGCCGGGATAAAATCCGAACAGACGCTACTGCACAATAAAGCCGACAACCTGATCAGTCTCAGCATCAAGACCGCCAGCGGCAAGACGGTCACCTTCAGCCTGACAAGCCAGGACGATGGTCTTGGCGTCCAGGCTACCGTGAATGGTGGCCCGCTGAGCGAGGAGGAACTCAAGGCGATTGGCGCTCTGAGCAGTGCCTTTCAGGCGGCTGTCGACGGGTTGACCGCCGAGCCACCCAAGCTCGACCTGAGCAAGCTGACGCAGTTTGACTCCAGCGTATTGGCATCCATTGACCTGAACGCCAAGCTTAAGGGCGTGGACGGTGAAGATCTGACCCTCGCCTTTAGCGCCGACAACCAACGCCGCACCACGCAAATGAGCGGTCCGGAGGGCAAACTGAACCTGAGCGTTGACCTGAAGAACAGCGCAATCCTGGGCGATGCCAAGCAACAGGCCAACGCACTGAACAGCTACCTTGCCCAGTTTGACCGAGTGCAGGAGCGTGGCAACGCCAAGGCGGCCCTGATGGAGATGTTCAAGGATGCGTTCAGCGCCATGAACAGCCACTACCCAGAGGGCATTACCCTACCTGACCGATTGACCCGTAATGCGGCGGACAAAGGCCTATTGACCGGACTGGCAGACTTCGAGGCGTCCATCACTCAGACTAACAAGGCGTCCAACCCGATGCACCTGTCTGAACTCGATAGCTTTGCCTATACCCTCTCGCAAAAGACTGTCGTCGCAGGCTCCATCATGCGTGACCGCAAGATCGATCAAACCCAGCAATCGAGTCTATCGGCCAGCTTTCACAAAAGCCTGAAGGGCGGGAAAGCACCTGCGCTGGGCAAAGATTACGAATCGCAGAACTATCTCTACGTACAAGTGAATGACAAGGCCAGCAGCTCGGCCAGCCTCGCCTACAAGGATGGCCGACTGACCAAAGCCTCCGTCACGCAACACGCCAGCCAGGACACACGGACACAGAAGTACGTCACGGGCAAACTGATTGAAGAGACCGTGGTGCCGAAGGAAGCTTCAGCCAGCCGCAGTCACTTGGTATTGCTGGAGTACGCCGCCAAGGAGAGCAAGAAATCCAAGGATGCGCAGGAGCAATCCTTACTCAAGGAAGCACTGGCTACCCTCCACAGTTCGGTGATGTTGCAGGAAAATCCTTTGGCGTTGATGCGTTGAACACAGTGCTTTGCGCTGGAACAACCGTGAGCCGGTTTGATTCGACCGTCGCAGTCATCTGCATTGCCTGCGGATGAGCCAGCATACACTCAGCGATCGCAGGCTCCAGCTCAACCCGCACTCGCCTTGTCAGAGCCCGAGCACCAAAGCGTGGGTCATGCTTTCGGCACAGCCAGTCGCTTGCCGCAACGTCCAGGACCAGCGTACGACGATGCTGACCGAGACGTTGGTTGAGTTTGTTCAGTTCGATCTGCAACAACGCTTCCAGCCATTGGGTTTCGATGCGCTGGAAAACCAGGATGCGATCAATACGGTTTAGAAATTCCGGTTCGAACCACGCGTGCAGCGCTTGCTCCAACATAGCCTGCTCACCTTGTGGGGCGATGCCGAGCCAGCGCCGCCAGCCGCGTGAAAAACGTTCCCTGTAGGTGGTCGCTTGCCGGGCTCCAATGTTGCTGGTCATGAAGATCAGGCTATTGCGAAAATCCAGCGTTCGGCTACCGCCCGCCAAGGTCAGTTGGCCGTTCTCAAGAATGCCCAACAAGCTGCGCACCACTTCCTTGCTGGCCTTTTCCAGTTCATCGAACAGCACGATGCCTGGGCGACTGTAGGTACCTTGAATCAATTCGCTATTGAACAGACTGACGCCCTCTTTACTCCCCACATAACCAGGTGGCGCTCCGGTGAGCGCCGCCGAGTAATGCTCCTGGGCCAGGGTGTGCATGTCGATGCGACAAAAAGCATCGGAGCGACCGTGTATGGCCAGTGCCAGCAGACGGACGATTTCGGTCTTGCCGACACCGGTCGGCCCCATGAACAGGTTCACCGTCAACGGCCTCTCACGTTCACCAATATCGACCTTAACCACGTTTAGCAACGCCTCGACCGCGCTCATGGCTTGTTCCTGGCCGACAATTCGACTGCGCAACAACGCCATGACCTGAGCGGGATTGAAGACGAAGCGTGAGGTCAACAAATCTGCTGCCGGTGATGCGTTGGTCAGGCTAGGCTGTGGGTGGTTTGGGTCGATGCGATCATTCACGAAAGGCATGGTTTAGCCTGCGTGTTTTTCTTTACCGTCGTGGGGAATCTCTCCCACCGGGCAATGAGCCACGCCGACGGTGCGACGGGTAAGTTTTTCGACGTTTTCCTGGGCTTTCTGCGCATCCAGTACCCAGGTGCGGTAAAAGTCGAACGGGCAGTCAGCCACTCCCTTGTCGCCGTCCCCGGAGTTATAGACCCCGGTGTAACCGCGATGCAGCAGCTTGAACAAATGATTCTGTGATTGGTCGTTCGCTCGCGCATCGCGGATTTGCGAAACGGATAATTGTGCGTACTGAATGCCCATTTCCTCTTCACCGCATTCGCCCAGAGTGCGACCGTCGAAGCCAATGATCGCCGAGTGACCAAAGTAGGAGTAAACCCCATCGAAGCCGGCGGCATTGGCCACTGCCACATAACAATTATTGGCCCAGGCCATGCTTTTGGACATCATCACCTGCTGCTCTTTGGCCGGGTACATATAGCCCTGGCAGCGGACGATCAACTCCGCCCCTTTCATTGCACAGTCGCGCCAGATCTCCGGGTAGTTACCGTCATCACAAATGATCAAGCTGATCTGCAAGCCCTTCGGCCCCTCGCAGACATAGGTCCGATCACCCGGATACCAGCCTTCTATGGGGCACCAGGGAATGCACTTGCGATACTTCTGGACGATTTCGCCCTGGTTATTGATCAACACCAACGTGTTGTACGGGGCTTTGTGAGGGTGTTCCTCATGCCGCTCACCGGTCAGGGAAAACACCCCCCACGTGTCTGCCGCACGGCACGCGGCGGAAAAGATCGCAGTCTCTTCGCCTGGAATGCTGGCGGCAGTCGCCATCATCTCATCGTGGTCGTACATGATGCCCATGGTGCTGTATTCAGGAAACACCACCAGGTCCATGCCGGGGAGACCGCTTTTCATACCAGTGATGATGTCGGCAATCTTGCGGGCGTTTTCAATGACCTCGGCTTTTGTATGCAGCCGCGGCATTTTGTAATTGACGACCGCGACACCCACGGTATCCGGGCTGCTGGAAATATCACCATGACGCATGAAATTTACCTCTGTTAATGGCTGATCATCCAAGGTCTGGAGCCGGTTTTACTCTTGAGCCCCTGAGGATTGGCTTTGGTCGGGGCCAGCGGTTTGCTCGGTGCGCAACAACTGCACCCACTGGGGTGACGACGGTTCTGCTGGTACTCACCAAGGGTCTGCGGTGAGTGGGCACTTCGCTCGTTGGTCGCCATGGCCTGGCGTTGACTGCTCGACAACGTCGTCAGCGCCGGCGCAGACAACAGCAACGGCCCTCCTGGGCCCGCGCAAAACGGGCACTGGCACGGCTCGTGCCGTTGGGCCATAGGCCGCAACATTGTGAAACAGCCACAGGTTTGGCATTCGTACTCATAGGTCGGCATGGCGCTCTCCGGACATTGATCGGGCTCGGGCGTGTCTCACAGGTCCGGGGCGATCGGCAGATCGATACTGCCGTCGAGGTGTTTGATGGGGCCGTTGGCGTTGGGGTTGATGTCGAACTCGAAGATTTCGGTGGGTAACCAGAGCGTCGCGCAGGCGTTGGGGATGTCGACCACGCCGCTGATATGCCCTTGCACCGGCGCAGAACCCAACAGTGCATAGCCCTGGGCGGGCGAATAACCAAACTTGGTCAAGTAGTTGATCGCATTCAGGCAGGCCTGGCGGTACGCGATATTGACGTCCAGGTAGTGCTGCTTGCCGGCTTCATCCACCGAGATACCTTCAAAGATCAGGTAGTTCTGGTAGGTCGGGATAATCGGGCTGGGTTTGAACACCGGGTTCTTGATTGCGTACTTGGCCATGCCGCCCTTGATCAGCTCGACTTTCATATGCACCCAGCCGGCCATCTCGATTGCACCGCAAAAAGTGATCTCGCCGTCGCCCTGACTGAAGTGCAGGTCTCCCACCGACAACCCGGCGCCGTTGACGTAGACCGGGAAGAAAATCTTCGAGCCCCGGGACAGGTCCTTGATATCGCAGTTACCACCATGTTCACGCGGCGGCACGGTGCGTGCGCCGGTGGCCGCGGCATCATCCCGGGCCTGGCCTTTGAGCTTGCCCATGTGCGCGGTGGCGGCCAGCGGGGCGTTGGCCAAGGGCGGCACGCGGGTCGGGTTGGTATCGATCAGCTCCTGCTCACGGCGGTTCCAGTCGGCGAGCATTACCGGGTCGGGCAGGCAACCGATCAATCCGGGGTGGATCAGGCCGGCAAAGTTGACCCCGGGAATGTGCCGCGAGCTGGTGAACATGCCTTTGAAATCCCAGATGGCTTTCTGTGCGCTGGGAAAGTGATCCGTGAGGAATCCGCCGCCGTTCTGCCGCGAGAAGAAACCGTTGAAGCCCCACATGGATTCGGCCTTGGCACCGATGTCCAACAGGTCGACCACCAGCAGATCCCCCGGCTCGGCGCCATGCACGCCCACTGGACCGGACAGGTAGTGCACGGTGGACAGGTCGACGTCACGCACATCCGAGGCGTCGTCGTTGTTCTTGATCGCGCCGGCGGTCCAATCGTAAGTCTCAAGAATAAAGTCATCCCCTGGCTTGACCCAGCAAGCCATGGGAATGTCCGGATGCCAGCGGTTATGGATCTGTTCGTTCTCGGTGGCGGGCTGGTTGAGGTCGACTTTGATCAAGGTATCGGTCATGGCGAAGCTCCTGAACATTGGGGGTGTACCGCGTTGGAACCAGTCTCGAATGGCGGCCCGAATCGGCCAATACGTTGGATGACGTACCCCTGTAGGAGCTGGCTTGCCAGCTGCAACAAAGGGGGCCGATAAACCATCGCGCCGCCCGGCCGCACCTACACAGAGAGGTAGCGACTGATGGTGGCTTCGTCGACCTTGTCCCGGGTCTCTTCAATCACGAAGCGGCCCTTCTCGATCACCAGGAAGCGGTCGGCGATTTCCAGGGTGAATGACAGCACCTGCTCGGAGACCACAATGGTCAGGTCGCGCAGGTTGCGGATCTCTTTCAAAGTGCGGGCGATGTCCTTGATGATCGACGGCTGGATGCCTTCGGTAGGTTCATCGAGCAACAACACCTTGGGATTGGTCGCCAGCGCCCGGGCGATGGCCAGTTGCTGCTGTTGCCCGCCCGAGAGATTGCCGCCCTTGCGCGAGCGCATGTCGTGAAGCACCGGAAACAACGCATAAAGATCTTCGGGGACCTGGCCCCGGGCCGATGCTGGCAGGCCGGTCTGAATATTTTCCAACACCGTCATGCTGGGGAAAATCATCCTCCCCTGGGGCACATAGGCGATGCCGAGTTCCACCCGCTCGTGGGTTTCCAGGTTCGAGACCTCCTGGCCATCGATGCTGACCTGCCCCCGCCACTGCGGAAGGATGCCCATCAAACTCTTGAACAGCGTGGTCTTGCCCATACCGTTGCGTCCCATCACGGCGACGATTTCGCGTTTGGCCACGGCCAGGTCGAGGTCGTGGAGGATCTGGCTCTGGCCGTAACCACAGGACAGCTTGTCTACGTTGAACATGCCTGCTTCCTCAATGGCCTAAATAGACTTCGATGACTTTCGGGTTGCTCTGCACCGACTCCATGCTGCCCTCGGCCAGGACCTTGCCCTGGTGCAGCACCGTGACCTTATGGGCGATGCTCTTGACGAATTCCATGTCGTGTTCGATCACCAGCACCGAGCGTCCCTGGCTGATGCGCTTGAGCAGTTCTGCGGTCTGGACGCGTTCGTTGACGCTCATCCCGGCGACGGGTTCATCGAGCATCAACAGGTCAGGGTTCTGCATCAGCAGCATGCCGATCTCCAGCCACTGCTTCTGGCCGTGGGACAGCAGGTCGGCCTGTTGCTGCAACAGCTCACCGAGAAAAATCTCCCGCGCCACCTCTTCAACCCGGGCAATCACTGCGGCACTGCGTTTGAAGAACAACGCGCCCAACACCTTGCGCCCCGCCGGGTAGGACATCTCCAGGTTCTCGAACACCGTGAGGTTTTCGTAGATCGACGGGTTTTGGAATTTGCGCCCGACACCGGCACGGACAATGTTGTACTCGCGCATCTTGGTCAGCTCCTGACCATCGAACTGAATGCTGCCGCTGGTGGCGCGGGTCTTGCCGCAGATCAGGTCGAGCACCGTGGTCTTGCCTGCGCCGTTGGGCCCGATTACCACCCGCACTTCATTGCGGTCGATGTACAGGTTGAGGTTGTCCACGGCCTTGAAACCGTCGAATGACACCGTCAGCCCCTCGATAACCAGCACCGGCTTGTTCATTTGAAAACCCACGGCGGTCATGGCTGCGTCTCCAGCGAAGGACGTTCAGGAGCCGAGGCTGGCGGCGCGGTGCGCGGCGCCTCTGGCAGGGGTTCGGCAACGGCAGCTTGCTGCGAGGGACGCCGCAATAGACGGCCAAGGGTCTGGCGGCCATGGCTGTCCCAGAGTCCGGCCAAGCCATTGGGGAAGTACATGACCACGGCAATGAACAGCCCGCCCATCAGGTACAGCCATAATTCGGGGAACGACTCGGAGAAATAGGTCTTGCCGTAGTTCACCAGTAAGGCCCCATACACCGCGCCGAGCAGCGACATGCGCCCGCCGACAGCGGCAAAGATCACCATCTCGATGGACGGCACGATGCCGACGAACGAAGGCGACATGAAGCCCACCTGCAAGGCGAACATGGCGCCGCCAATGGCCGAGAAGGCGGCGGCGATGCAGAACACGAAAATCTTGAAACTGGCTACGTCATAACCAGAGAAACGCACCCGTTCCTCTCTATCGCGCATCGCCATCAGCAGCCGCCCGAGCTTCGACGCGAGGACGAAACGGCCGATGAAAATGCAGCCGAACAACAAGGCCGCGTTGATGAAGTACAGCAGCAGCTTGGCGCTGTCGCTGCGCAGGTCCCAGCCGAGCAGAGTCTTGAGATCGGTGATGCCGTTGACCCCGCCGGTCAGGCCCTGCTGGCCGACGATCAGCACCGTGAGAATCAGCGCGATGGCCTGGCTGACGATAGAGAAATAAACATCCCCCACCCGCCGCTTGAACAGCGCCATGCCAATGATGAAGGCCAGCACCACCGGCACCAGGATCACCGCTAGCAGGGTGAAGCTGAAACTGTGGAACGGCACCCAGAGCCACGGCAGTTCGGTGATCTGGTTCCAGTCCATGAAATCCGGAATGCCCGGCGTCGACTGGATTTTGGTGCTCTGCGGGTCGGAGGCTTCGAGCTTGAGAAACATCGCCATGCAGTAGCCGCCGACGCCGAAGAACACCCCTTGCCCGAGGCTGAGAATGCCGCCATAGCCCCAACATAACACCAGGCCGACAGCGACGAAGGCATAGGTCAGGTACTTGCCCACCATGTTCAGGCGAAAGGCATCCAGGGTCAGCGGGAAGACCACGAAGATCAGCAGCGCCAACAGGGCCACGCCCAACAGGTTCTGCTTGCCCGCCAGCATCTTGTCTAAAAGCTTCATTGGCTCGCCTCTACTTGCGCACTTTGATGGAGAACAACCCTTGAGGGCGCAACATCAGGATCAGAATCACCCCGGACAGGGTCAGCACCTTGGCCATCGAACCACTGAGGAAAAACTCCGAAATCGATTGGGTCTGGGCAATGACGAACGCCGACGCAATGGTGCCGAACAGGCTTTGTGCGCCGCCGAAGACCACCACCAGGAAGGTGTCGACGATGTACTGCGAGCCCGCGGTGGGACCGGTGGAGCCGATGGTGGTAAAGGCCGCGCCGGCCACCCCCGCGACACCACAACCGAGGGCAAAGGTCATTCGGTCGACCTTGCGTGTATTGATGCCCACGGCTCGGCTCATCAGTCGGTTTTGCACCGTGGCCCGCACTTGCAGGCCCCAGCGTGAGCGGTAGAGCAAGAGAAAAATGGCCCCGGTGAGCAGCAGGGTCAGGGCCATCATGAACAGACCGTTGCGCGGGATCTCGATGGACTCAGTGAAGTTGAACGAGCCCATCAGCCACTCCGGCGGCGTCGCGCTGACTTCACGGGCACCGAACACCGAACGGAAGGTCTGCTGCATCACCAGGGACAGCCCCCAGGTCGCCAGCAATGTATCCAGTGGACGCTTGTAGAGCCGACTGATCATCGCCCACTCCACCAGCCAGCCGATGGCCCCGGCCATCAGGAACGACAGGGCGATGGCAATAAAAAAATAATAGGGTTGAAACCACGGGGCGAAATGACTGGTCAGGCTCGAGCAGACATAGGTGGTGTAGGCGCCGATCGTGAGGAACTCGCCGTGGGCCATGTTGATGACCCCCATCTGGCCGAAAATGATCGCCAACCCCAATGCCATCAACAGCAGCACGCAGAACACGGACAAGCCGTTGAACCCCTGCATCGCCGCGATGGCACCAAATTCCGATAGCCATTCCATGATGATGGACTCCTGCTTGGAGGGAGGATGTGGAGAAACGATGGAGCTCCATCGCCGGCAAGCCAGCTCCTACAAAGTGTTGGAGTCGGCTTGCCGCGATAGGCCCGGACCTTACTGATAGCCTTTAGGAAACGGATTCGGTTCGATCAGATCGGACTCGTACACCACTTTGAACTGGCCATCGGGTTGCACTTCACCGATGCGGGTCTTGCTCCACAGGTGATGGTTTTCATGCACTTTGACGTAGCCTTCAGGCGCGGTTTTCAACTCGATGCCCGGCGAGGCTGCAACCACTTTGTCGATATCGAAGCTGCCGGCTTTCTCCACCGCAGCCTTCCACAGCCATGGGCCCAGATACGCAGCCTGGGTCACGTCGCCGATCACCGAATCCTTGCCGTACTTGGCCTTGAAAGCGTCGACGAAGGCTTTGTTGTTGGGGTTGTCCAGGCTCTGGAAGTACTTCATCGAGGCGTAGAAGCCGGCCATGTTTTCGCCGCCGATGCCCAGCAATTCATCCTCGGTCACCGACAGGGTGAGCAAGGTCTGCTTGGCCGAATTGACGCCCGCCGCATTGAGTTGTTTGTAGAAGGCCACGTTGGAGCCACCTACCACGGCGGCGAACACAACGTCGGGCTTCTTCAGCTTGACTTTGTTGATCAGCGAGCCGAACTGGGTGTTGCCCAGCGGGTAGTAGTCTTCGCCGACCACGGTGCCGTGCAGCACGTTTTCAATGTGTTTGCGCGCAATCTTCATCGAGGTGCGTGGCCAGATATAGTCCGACCCCACCAGGTAGAAGGTTTTGGCGCCTTTGGTCTTGGCGATCCAGTCGAGGCTGGCGAGGATTTGCTGGGTGGCTTCCTGGCCGGTGTAGATCACGTTCTTCGACTGCTCCAGCCCCTCGTAGAAAGTCGGGTAGTAGAGCAGGCCATTTTCTTTCTCGAAAATCGGCAGCACAGCCTTGCGCGAGGCCGAGGTCCAGCAACCGAACACCGTTGCCACCTTGTCGTTGACCAAAAGCTTCTTGGCCTTCTCGGCGAAGGTCGGCCAGTCGGAGGCGCCGTCTTCCTGGATCACCTTGATCTGCCGACCGAGGATGCCGCCTGAAGCGTTGATCTGCTCGATGGCCAGGCGTTCGGCCTGGATCGAGCCGGTCTCGGAAATCGCCATGGTGCCGGTAGCCGAGTGCAACTGGCCGACCGTGACCTCAGTGGCGGTCACCGCCAGGCCGGTGCTGTTGGCCTCGTCCGCCCATACACCCTGGCTGAACACACTGGCAGCCAATAACGACAGGGCCGCCGCCCCCAGAGCCAGGCGGCGCGGCAACAGGCCTTTAGTGCGGATCAATCGTGGTTCCATGCTGCTACTCCTCTGCGGTGACGCTGACAGCTCGCCTTGAGGCGGCCGGCAACGGTGGTGGCATCAGCATGGCGGCGCGGATCGGTGACGGGTATACGCAGCCTGACGTAAGCGCATACGTCATTTGACGTAGGGAAAAATGCACCAAGGCGGCGCAGGCTATCGCCCCAGGCCCCGCCTGAACGGCATTGCGCGGACGCGTGCGCAGGCAACAGCTGGCGCGGCAAGACGGCGTGGTGCAGGGCATGAAAATTGCTCGGCTATCCGCCACGGGCACACCCGACAGGCACGGAGCGCCTTGACCCCAGGAGTCTTTCGCCGTGCTTCCACCTGGCACCCAGCGCATCGCCAAGATCCGTCGCGACTACAACAGTTGGGTCGCCGACGAAACCATGGAAGACTACGCCCTGCGTTACACACCAAAGTCCTTCCGCAAGTGGTCGGAGCTGCGCATTGCCAACACCGCCCTGGGAGCGGTGTCGTTCCTGGCCCTGGAGGCGATTGGCGGGGTATTGGCCCTGAGCTACGGCTTCACCAACACCTTCTGGGCGATCCTCGCCGTGAGCCTGATCATCTTCCTCACCGGCCTGCCCGTCAGCTACTACGCCGCCCGCTACGGCGTCGATATGGACCTGTTGACCCGCGGTGCCGGCTTCGGCTACATCGGCTCGACCATCACCTCGCTGATCTACGCCAGCTTCACCTTTCTGTTCTTCGCCCTGGAAGCAGCGATCATGGCCCTGGCCTTGGAGCTGTACTTCCATATCCCATTGGCCTTTGCCTATGTGATCTGCTCTGTGCTGGTGATCCCCCTGGTGGCCTATGGGGTGACCCTGATCAGCCGCCTGCAACTCTGGACCCAGCCACTGTGGCTGGTGCTGCTGGTGCTGCCCTATCTGTTTGTGCTGCTGAAAAACCCCGAGGCCTTCAGCGACTGGACCAGTTTCCGGGGCCGTGATGCCAGCGGCGACTTCAATCTGCTGGCGTTTTGCGCAGCCTGTACCGTGGCCCTATCCCTGGTGACGCAGATCGGCGAACAGGTCGACTACCTGCGCTTCCTGCCGGAAAAAACCGCGGCCAACCGCAAGCGCTGGTGGGCCGCCCTGCTCTGCGCCGGCCCCGGCTGGATCCTGCCCGGCGCCCTGAAAATGTTCGCTGGCGCCTTCCTGGCGTTTCTCGCCCTGCAACACGAGATCCCCATCGAGCGCGCTACGGAACCGACCCAGATGTACCTGGTGGCCTTCGGTTATGTGTTCGCCTCGCCGGAATGGGCCCTGGCGGCCATGGTGCTGTTCGTCTTCGTCTCGCAGATGAAGATCAACCTGACCAACGCCTACGCCGGCTCCCTGGCCTGGTCGAACTTTTTCGCCCGGGTCACCCACAGTCACCCCGGCCGCGTAGTTTGGCTGGTGTTCAATGTGGCCATTGCCCTGATGCTGATGGAGTTGGGGGTATTCGACGTCATCGACCAGGTGCTCGGTCTCTACGCCAACATCGCCATCGCCTGGATCGGCTCGGTGGTCGCCGACCTGGTGATCAACAAACCCTTGGGGTTGTCACCGAAGTACATCGAGTTCAAGCGCGCTCACCTCTACGACATCAACCCGGTGGGCGTCGGCTCCATGCTGATCGCCTCGCTGCTGTCGGTCCTCGCCCACTTCGGTCTATTTGGTGCACTGGCCCAGGCCGCTCCGCCCTTCGTCGCCCTCGGCACCTCGCTGGTCATGACCCCGCTGCTGGCCTGGGCCACCCGTAGCCGCTATTACATCGCCCGCACCAGCGATCCGTTACTGCTGCAACCGGTAGCTGCGAGCACGCAGATCACCTGCGGCCTGTGCAGCAACCCATTCGAAACCGCCGACATGGCTTTCTGTCCGGCCTACAGCACGCCCATCTGCTCGCTTTGCTGTTCGCTGGACGCGCGTTGCGGCGATCGCTGCAAACCCCACGGGCGTCTGTCGGCGCAATTCGAAGCGCTGTTGCATTGGTTGTTGCCCAATGCCACGGTGCCACGCCTGCACACCCGGCTAGTCCATTACCTGGGCCTGCTGCTCGCGCTGATCCTGATGCTCAGCGGCGCTCTGGCGCTGATCTATGGCCAGGCCTCCCAGGGGCTGCCCCACTCGCCGCAAGCCCAGGCGACGCTGTACCAGGCATTTTTCCAGGCCTTCCTGACGCTCTCGGTACTGGCGGCCATCCTCGCCTGGTGGGTGGTTCTGACGCGGGAAAGCCGCCGCGTGGCCCAGGAAGAATCGGACCGCCAGACCCTGCTGTTGATGCAGGAAATCGAAGCCCACCGCTTGACCGACCAGGCCCTGCAAGATGCCAAGGAGGCTTCCGAGGCGGCCAACGCGGCCAAGAGTCGCTACGTCACCGGACTGTCTCACGAACTGCGTACGCCGTTGAACAGCATCCTCGGTTTTACCCAGATCCTGCAGCGCGATGCGGCCATGCCGGAGCAGCATCAGGATGCCCTGGCGACCATCCTGCGCAGCGGCTCGCACCTGCTGTCGCTGATCGACGGCCTGCTCGATGTGGCCAAGATCGAGGCCGGCAAATTGCGCCTGGAATCGACGGAAATCCCCTTCCCGGAACTGATCCACGATCTGGAGCTGATGTTCACCCCACAAGCCCGGGACAAAGGGTTGCGCTTTCGCCTGGAGCTGATCGGCAAGATACCGGCGGTAGTGCGGGGCGACGAAAAGCGCGTCCGGCAGATCCTCATTAACTTGTTGGGCAATGCGGTCAACTTCACCGACAGCGGCGAGGTCTGCCTGCGGGTCAGTTACATGCGCGAGACGGCAACCTTCGACATCATCGACACGGGTATCGGCATCGACCCCGAGCACATCGAGCGAATCTTCCAGCCTTTCGAGCGCGGTGATCTGATGCGCCAGGACAAGGGCGTTGGCCTGGGCCTGACCATTACCCGCATGCTCACCTCGCTGATGGGCGGCGAGTTGCAGGTCAAGAGTCAGCAGGACAAGGGCACCTGTTTCCAGGTGCGCCTGTTTCTCTCGCAAGTACGGGTGCCGCAAGCGGTAATCCATGTCGAACACGACATCATCGGCTACCAGGGGCCGCGGCGTCTGGTGCTGGTAGTGGACGACCATGTGGACCATCGCAAGGTCCTCAGCGGCATGCTTACGCCCCTGGGCTTTGAAGTGATCCAGGCCAGCAACGGCCAGGAAGCGATTCGCCAGGTCGCCCTGCGGGGGCCGGACCTGATCCTCATGGACCTGTCGATGCCGACGATGGATGGCTGGGAAACCAGCCGACTGATCCGCCGCAATGCGTTGTCCACAGCACCGATCATCGTGATATCGGCCAATGCCTTTAACGACGAGCGCGAGCGCAGCCTGGCCAGTGCCTGCAACGACTACCTTGCCAAGCCGGTACACACCCCGGAGCTGCTCGAACGGATCCAGCAGCAACTCGACCTGCACTGGCTGCGCCGCGAAAAACCAGCCCCTGCGACATTCCCCGTACCGGGGGTATTGCCCTCACAGCCTGACCTCATCGCCCTCGGCGAACTCAGCGCCATTGGCTACGTACGCGGTCTGCACGAAAAACTTGACGCCATCCAGGCCGAGACGCCAGCCACCGCCCCTTTCATCAGTTCCCTACGCAAGCTGCTGAAAAACTTTCGCCTGGACGAAATCAACCGCGCCCTCAAGGAGGCAGAAGATGAATGTATTGACCACAGTCGCTGAACCCGGTGTCGTGCTGATTGTGGACGACACCCCGGACAACCTCGCCATGCTCTCCGACGCCCTCAACGATGCCGGCTACATGGTCCTGGTGGCCCTCGACGGGCTCAGCGCCCTGAACCGCATCGAACGCCGGCGTCCGGACCTGATCCTGCTGGATGCGATGATGCCGGGCCTGGACGGTTTCGAGACCTGCCGGCGGATCAAGGAGCAACCGGCCAACGCCGATATTCCGGTGCTGTTCATGACCGCGCTGACGGAAAGCAGGCATGTGGTCCAGGGCTTTGAAGTCGGTGGCAGCGACTACGTGACCAAGCCGATCCAGACCGACGAAGTGCTGGCCCGGGTCGCCGCACACCTGCGCACCTCGCGCATCCTGCTGTCGGCCCGAGCGGCGTCACAGCCAGCCGCGCCGAGCCTGGACGACGAGCCGGCGCAGAGGGTGCTGTCGGCACGCTTTCAGCTCACCGGTCGGGAAGTCGAGGTTCTGCGCTGGGTGGCCTGCGGCAAGACCAACCGCGACATCGGCACCATTCTTGATCTGAGCCCACGCACCGTGAACAAACATCTGGAGCATGTGTATGTGAAGTTAGGTGTAGAAACGCGCACAGCAGCGACCTCCGTGGCCTTGTCGGCCATGACCGATTCTCGCAACAGTGTTTCAAGGTAAGCCGCGATAACCAGACGTATTGCTGGATGAGCACTAGCTGGTGGATGAAGCAGGAACGTTGGAAACGGCTCTCGCCAAATTACGTTTGTATCGCGGCAATGTCTTTGATGATGTGCCGACGGCTTATCGGTCAAGCGGGTTCCTTTCAGAGTGCCTTGGCCCAGCCGCGCAGTACGTACTTCTGGATTTTGCCCGTCGAAGTTTTCGGCAACTCGCTGAACACGACGGTTTTCGGGAGTTTGAACCCTGCCAGATGCTCACGACAGAAGCGAATGATCTCGGCTTCCCGAGTGTCCTGGCAGTCAGCTTTGAGAGTGATAAAGGCACACGGAGTTTCACCCCATTTTTCGTCCGGACGGGCGACCACCGCAGCTTCCAGTACCGCCGGGTGACGATACAAAACGTCCTCAACCTCGATGGTGGAAATGTTCTCTCCTCCCGAGATGATTATGTCCTTGAGCCGATCCTTGATTTCGACATAGCCGTCCGGGTGACGAACCGCCAAGTCGCCGGTGTGAAACCAGCCGCCCCTGAACGCCTCACGGGTGGCATCGGGGTTCTTCAGATAGCCTTTCATCACTGTGTTGCCGCGCATGAAGATTTCGCCAACGCTGATCTCATCGCAAGGCACCGGCTCCATCGTCTGCGGATCGGCAACCATCAGGCCCTCCAGGGTCGGGTAGCGCACGCCTTGGCGTGACTTGATCTTCGCCCGTTCGTCGAGCGGGCGCTCATCCCATTGCGCGTGCCAGGCACAAACAGTCACAGGACCGTAAACCTCGGTCAATCCATAGACGTGGGTGATCTTGATGCCCATCTCCTCGACCGCACCGATGACCTTGGCCGGCGGCGCGGCACCCGCCACCATGGCGTTGACCGGGTGATCGAAAACGACCTTGGCCGAGTCTGGCAGGTTGACCAGCGCGTTGAGCACAATGGGCGCACCGCACAGGTGGCTGACCTGATGCTGGTTGATCAGGGTGAGAATTTTTTCCGGGTCCACGCGGCGCAAAAACACATGAGTACCGGCCAATGCGGTGACGGTCCACGGGAAGCACCAGCCATTGCAATGGAACATCGGCAGAGTCCAGAGGTACACCGGATGGTTGCCCATCGCCCAGGTCATCTGATTGCCCAGTGAATTGAGATAGGCACCACGGTGGTGGTAAATCACTCCTTTCGGGTTGCCAGTGGTGCCGGACGTGTAGTTGAGGGCGATGGCTTGCCACTCGTCCTCAGGCCATTGCCAGGCGAATTGCGGGTCGCCTTCAGCGAGGAAGGCTTCATAGTCCAGATTGCTGAGCGCTTGGCCTTCGCCATACTCCGGGTCGTCCACATCGACCACCAGGGGAGGATTGGACAGCAGGCTCAAGGCTTCACAGATCACCCCGTGGAATTCACGGTCGGTGATCAACACCCTGGCTTCACCGTGTTCCAGCATGAAGGCAATGGCTGGCGCATCCAGCCGTACATTGAGGGTGTTGAGGACTGCACCAATCATTGGCACAGCGAAGTGCGCTTCGAGCATGGCCGGGATGTTGGGCAGCATCACCGCGACCGTATCGCCCTTGCCGATACCCCGCCCGTTGAGCGCGCCGGCCAGGCGTCGGCAGCGCTCATAAGTCTGTTGCCAGTTGCGCCGTACCGCGCCGTGGATCACCGCCGGATACTCACCGTAGACCGAGGCCGTGCGCTCAATGAAGCTCAGTGGCGAGAGCGCGACATGGTTGACTGGCGAGGGCGCAAGGCCCGTTTCGAAAATCGACATAAGATATTCCTGTGAGGAAGTTCCCAGCCGCGTAGCACGGCTGGATACTTCCAATGGCTGATTGTTGGCTCTGCTCAGGTGTACATCACGCCCCTGGGACGCTGCATCAGTGCAACCGCTGGTTCAAACCGTGCGCTTATCGTTTTTGCGCACGTACGAGCGCCATGTCATGGCCCACTGCTGCGGGTCTTCCAACTGCGCGCTCTTGAGCCGGTGGATCGCCTGGTTATGCGGCGAGGTTTTGACAATCTCGGGATTAGAGTAGGCCTCGTCAGAGATCCGCGCGAGCACCTGGATCCAGGTGTCCAGCGCTTCCTTGCCATACATTTCGCCCGGCTCTGGGGTGAACGGCTCAGGTATCAGCCAAGGGTGGTGGCTGCTCCACATCGGATCAATACCGAAATCGCTCATGCGGTTCTGCACGTCGTGGACATCGACCCCGGTGTCCTCCTTGAGTTGCTCAAGGCTGTAGCGGGTCATCTCCATTCGCGCACTTGTGGCCTCGGGATGGGAACGGGTGACACCGCGAATGGCCAGCAGGCCTTTTTCCATGTAGTTGTTGGCCAGCACGGAAATATCCGAAGCCTCAGACATGCCCGCTGCACCCATGGCGCGGGACCAGGCGTAGGCCTTGAGAATCACTGGGACATTGCCCCAGAACTCGCGAATCTTGCCGCAGCTCTGTGGACGGTCGTGATCGAGGCGGTAGCGCTCACCGTCAAAGGCGACCACTGGCGCGGGCAAGAACGGCGCAAGTTCCGCCGAGCAGCCATACGCTCCAACAGCGGGCCCGCCGACACCACTCTTGGGCGCGCCGAAGGTCTTGTGCAGCATAAACATGCAGGCATCAAAACCGAGTTCGCGTGCACGGATTTTGGTCATCACGCCATTGAAGTTGGCGTGATCGTAGAAGCACAGGCCGCCGGCCTCGTGCACCACGCGCACCCATTCGCGGATCTCGGGATTGTAGACGCCCATGTCGTCGGGGTTGTTCACCATCAATGCGGCGGTGCGGTTGGACACGGCAGCCTTGAGCGACTCGAGCGACGGATAGCCATTCTCCTCAATCATCAGGGTGATGACTTTGAACCCCGCCGCAGCGGCCGTCGCGGCACTGCTGGGGTGTGTCTGGATGGTGGTGATGATCTCATCACGCTGGGCCAGTTCACCACGGGACGCATGGTAGGCGCGGGTCACGGCGCAACTGGTATAGGCCGCGTCGGCACCACCGCCCGCCTGGAAGATGAACTGATCCATCCCGGACAATTCACGCAAGATCGTGTCCATGCCGTGTACCACTTCCAGCGCACCTTGCAGGGTGTCTTCGTCCTGATACGGATGTACGTGGGTGATTTCCGGGCGCCAGGCCATGGCCTCGTTGATCTGCGCGTTGTACTTCATGGTGCAGGTGCCGAACAGGCTGATGTTCATCATGCCCAGGGTCTGCTGCGACAAACGCAGGTAGTGGTACAGCACCTCGGGCTCGGACATTTGCGGCAACGCCGGTTTGCGCGAGCGGCGCATAGTCGCGGGAATCAAATCAGCGGCGCTGCCGACAGCTGTTTGAACGTCGGCTTCGACATCGGAAAAAATCACTCCGCGACGGCCGGGATAGCCCATTTCCAAAATGACAGGTTCGCTCCAGACGGGGGCGTGGTATTCCCTGAGTGTGGTGCTCATTGTGCGATTACCTTCTTGAGTGCAGCGGTCAGACGCTCAAGGTCTGCCTGGGTGTGAATCTCGGTGACGCAATACAGGGCACTGGCGCCCAGCTCCGGGAAGTCCTGCGTCAGGTCTTTGCCGCCGAAGATCCCGAGTACGAGCAACTGCTTGTTGATGTCTTTCACACTGAGCCCGGTGGCGTCGAAATTGACCACGAACTCTTTGAAAAAACCGGACGCAAATGTCACGCCTACCCCTGGAATTTCAGCCAACAGCTTCGCGGCGTAGTGAGCCCGTTGCAGAATGACCTTGCCGACGTCTTCAAAACCTTGCGGCCCCATCATGGCCATGTACACGGCGTTGGCGATGGCCCACATGTACACCGAGTGGCCGGTCCAGTCGTTACCCTTGTCACGCAAGCCATAGGACGATTGCTCGAACAGGCTCAGGCCAAAACCGTATTCGCCGGGCTTGGTGGTCTCACCGATACTGATGAACAACGTCGGGTACTGGTGGGCGTAGAGTTCTTCATCGCGGGTTGCAATGAAGCCACTGACACCGCCGCCACAATTCATGTGCACACCGAGCGGCTGAGTGGTACCGACCACGATGTCCGCGCCGAAATCGATGGGCGCGGCCAGCACGCCCAGGGAGATAGGGTCGACACCGACGATCACTTCGGCACCCGCCGCGTGGGCAATCGCCGCAATCTCGGCACCTTGCTGTTCGATCACCCCAAAGTAGGACGGGGTTTCGAAATACACGGCGGCGGTTTGTGCACCGATTGAGGCGCGTAGGTGATCGAGGTCGAGCAAACCGGTGTTCGGGTCATAGTCGACGAGGCGCACGACGATGTGGCTCGGCATGTCGACCGGTTCGCAGTAGTTGCGAATAATCGACAGCCGCTCCGGGTCGATGGCGCGGACCACCGCCACTTCGTGACGCCCGGTGATGCGTGTGGCCATACGGATGGCGTGGCCGGCGGCGCAACCCCAACTGCGCACAGGCAAGCCGACCAGGTCCATATTCAGTAGCTCGCCGAGCTGGCTGCAGAATTCGAACCAGGCCTGGTTGCGCCCGTGATCGGAACTCGGTTCGCCGAACACCGACGTCAGCCATTCGTTGCGCCGTACCACCTCGTCGCAGGCCGCCGGGACGTGATGCTGCCAACAGCCGGCGCCGAGGAAGTTGAGGTTCTGCTCGCAGGTCTTGTTCTTCGACAGCGTACTGACCAGGTGTCGGCGCAGCTCACTCTCGTTCAGTGCCGGCGGCAGGTTGATCGGCCGCTGCAGGCGATGTTCCTCGGGGATTTGCTGGAACAGTGCCTCGATGCTGTCAACACCAATCGAGTCCAGCATCTCCTGCTTGAGGGCGGGGACGGAGTTCGCCATGTAGGGGTGGGCGACATGATTACTCATGGGGTTATCCTCGGTTTTTTCGGATGGAACAGATGGTCAGGATCGAACCCTGAAAAAGACGGACCGGTCAGGTCCTGTGTGCACGCGTATATGGCCGCTGAGCGCGGCGTCGACTTGGGCGTCGCCGGTGTCGACGCGCAAGCAACCGGCGTCGAGGGAGAGCAGCTTGTCCATCGAGGCGATCACGATGAGGTGCTCGCGTCCTGCCCGGCGGATGACCTCGGCGCTGATCTGCTGATTGCCACGGCCGAACAAGCTGCCATGCCCGCCAAGGACGCCGACGATGATGCGGATCTCATAGCCCTCCATCAGCCGGATCAACTGGTGTTCGTTGAGGTCAGAGCCCACCAGCGCGCCGTTCAGTACGGCATCGACACCCAGCAGCGTCGATGGCAGGCCGAGTTCGGTCATCACGCGCCGCGTGGTGGTGCCGGGCCCCAACAGGTACAGGCAGCCTGGCTGCATCTCTCGAACGACCTGCCGACAGGCGGCGTCCAGCGCCAAGCTGTCACTGGCGACAGACCCGGACTTGGCGTTTTGTACGAGGTGACGTTCATAAGGGCTGCGTGCATAGCCATAGAGTTGCGCAGACACCTGGTCATTTCGTGTGGCCGCTTCATCGATGTCCATCACCTCGGCCTCGCGAAAGCGCACTGAAGGCTCGCCAGCAATAAAGCGTGCGGCGAGGCTTCCGGCGTTTTCGGGATTGGTACCGAAGACGGCGGAATACATTTTCACGCCCGTTGGGATACCGAGGATCGGCACCCGGTCGCTGACCATTCCCAGCACATCCCGCGCCGTGCCATCACCGCCGGCGAAAAGCAGTAGATCAACGTTGGCGTAAGCCATGACAATCGCCGCGCTTCGCGTGTCATCAGCTTCGCTCGATTCGGATATTGAGCGGTAGACGACGATAGGATCGAGACCGGCGGCGCGTGCAACGTCTTCGCCCAACGCACCAGAGCCGGTGAGCAAGCGAAAAGGCATGGACGAGGCAGCCAGGCGTTTGAGCGCAAGCACGGCGCGCTCGCTGGAGACCGGCCGCGCACCACGGCGTCGCGCCTCTAGCAGGACATCGGGGCCATCGGTGCCCTTCAAACCCACCGGGCCGCCCATGCCCGCCACAGGATTGACGATCAGCCCGAGGGTTTTGCCCTGGCCGACGCTGGTGACTGAACTCTCGGGATCGCGCTGCTCACACATTGCTCGGTATCCTGTGCTGAAGAGCGGCGTCACCGGCACTGAAGAAACAGATCTCCATGCCGATTGCATACGCCGCGTATGTGAGCAACAATACGACATACGCAGCGTATGTCAACTGACATACGCCATGCATGTTGAATTTTTGATGAGGAAAACGATCGATGGCGCAGAAGCGTGCGGACATGATTTCGGAGACCCGCGGCAAGCTGATCAAGGCAGCACGGGAAGCCTTCGCGACGAAAGGCTATGCGGACAGTTCGATGGACGATCTGACCGCGCAAGCGGGGCTCACCAGGGGCGCGCTATACCATCACTTCGGTGACAAGAAAGGGTTGCTGCAGGCAGTCATCACCCAGATCGACGAAGAAATGATGGCGCGCCTGTCCGTCATCATCGATGAGGCGGCCACGATCTGGGACGGCTTCATTGATGAATCCATCGCGTACATCAAGATGTCCCTGGAACCTGAAATCCAACGCATCGTGTTCCTAGACGGGCCATCGGTGCTGGGCGATCCTTCGCAATGGCCCAGCCAGAACGCCTGTATCCGCAGCACCCAACGCAGCATCCAACGGCTGATCGATGAGGGGACGATTCGCAAGGTCAACACCGAAGCGACGGCGCGCCTGATCATGGGCGCCCTGCTCGGCGCGTCCTTGTGGATCGCCAACGCCGATGATCCGCACACAGCGTCCGAGCAAGTGGTGGAGAGTTTTGTCGCATTGGCGTCGGGATTGTTGCTGGTGTCTGAAACGGCAGGTCAGTAGTGGGGCTGGGTCAGACGGATGCCGAAATCGGAGAACTCAAACAACTCAACCATCGACGCAGGAGGTACTGGTCTGTCCATTTGCGCTCCTGTACTGCCGAGTTGCCATCACTGCATGCAGTCATTGAGAATGAGCGATTTCATTTGAAGGAAAGACATGGAAAGGCAACAAAGACCGCCGAACAATACATTTTGGTCGAATGTTAAGAAGCTCGCATTGATCGTGCCGATCGCCGGACTGGTGGGAGCCGGTCTGTCTCAATTGTTAGTAGGCGGCATCGATTACGGTGAGCTCAGAAGCTCTCTAAAGACAGCAAATAGCCGTAACGAATCACTTGAAAAAACGCTTGGTGAGTTCCGGCAAGCAAACGAAGAGTGGCGCAATGCCTACACGAAACTGAACGCTGACCTTTCAGCCGCCAGGGCAAGTGTGGCCGATATGCAGAACGATCAATGCGAATCGATTCGGAGCGTCATCTCGAACTTGCAATACAAAATTGAGAATGCCTACGGATATGGTGAAACTGAGGAAAAGCGTATGAACCTTCAGATAATAATGAAGCAGCATCAAGAGTCTTTACGCGCATGCTTCGCCTCTAGGAAGTGAGACCAGCCATACTCGTCGCCCCGCTATCAGCCTGTCCTGAACGGCAGAGCTTTGATTTGGTCTAAAGGCAGCCCGCCGCCTTGAAGGCGTCGATTGAATCGCGATGGTACTCAAGTCGGTCGGGACTTTGTTGACGTCTTTGGCTCATAATGAGGCACGTGGCGCTGGCAGGATACGTTGGTCACGCCGACCTGAATGTAGCGACGCAATTTGCTGATACGCAAAACGTGTCGCGCTTTACTCGGGCTTCCGGCCAGGAAGCTTGAAGTCATTCACCCGATCAGCAATGGATCGGATCTTCTCCACCCCGAGGAAGCCAACCCAGCCGCCCACGAAGGTAGCCATGCTCTGGGGCAGCGAGAAGAACTCAAGGCCGCTGATGATGGTGAGAGGCAGAACACCACAGATGGAGCCCTCTTCGATCGTGTGCCGCCGCCGTACGTGATTCGCAGGACGGCCATAGCGCAGGACAACGCAGCCGCGTAGAGGATTTGCGAATTCTGGCTCAACCACGCAAGCGCTATCGCCCAGGTGTCTGGTTTGTCTGCATGTTGGACATCTCTGTTCCTCCCCGTCAGGGACAGGAATACGACAGACCGCAACCTGCGGGATAGATCAGCTCCAGCCACACTCCCAGCTCGGAGCGATGGGCGTGCTGAGCCGAAAACTAAAGAGCCCCGGCAAATGCCGAGGCTCTGTGAACGTAGAAAGCCAAAAAACCCAACACTGGATCGGGCTTTGCTCGCAAAAAAAACACAAAGTAACGGAAAAACTAAAAACTCAAATCGATTCCGTCAGGCATTCTCCGCGCCTCCATTTGCATCAATTCTGCTTACTTCAACAGCTCGCAATCTTCGAACATAGGAGTTTTGACGACATCCCCTTTACCAGTGCAAATGACTTTGACGGTGGCACCCTTCTTCAACGTTGCCATAACGGCCAAGTCGGATTTTTCAAACTTAAAATGCGGCCCCATGAACTGGTTCGTGCCGGCCAGCACCAGGTAAGGCTTTCCGAGGAAGTCAGTATTGATGTCGGTGATCCGGCCGGTCACCTGAACTCGTTTATCCTTGAACTGGACGTCTGCGGCAACGGTGTTGTCCTCATAACTCGACGCTACTTGTGCGGCGGTGTAGGCCTTAAGAGGTTCGGCAGGAGCAGTTGCAGCAGCAGGGGCTGGCGACGATGCGGATGTCTTGGAAATCTGAGAACTGGTGTTGTGGCTTGACGTTGAGGACGGCGCCCCGGCGACAATAAGAATGGACAGCACAAGCCAGCCGAACCCAATGATTCGAGCGAGAAGCGAATGCCCGTTCCGCAGCAGAAACCATACAAATACAAAGGGCAGGAACAAAATCCCAAGCCCGAGAAGAAAACCGACATTGCGTTTAGTTGGCGCGGTCACTGCAGTCATATCGCTCTCCGTGGCGATCGATGGGGGAGAGCATTTTGTACGCAGCGACATCAAAATGCTACCAGCGCATAAAGGAAGCCTTTAAAGCTTAAGGAATGCAATCCTAGCAACGGCCCAGCGCTCTTCACTCATTTCCTCCAGTCTCGAATAAGCAAGAAGGTTTTTCGTTCTTTCGCTTGGCATCTGGCCATAAAAAAGCCCGACTCAATGGCCGGGCTGTAAAACAGTTGTGAATCGTGATACCTAGATTTTTTGAACCACCGCCTGCAAGGCGCCACCATGGAAAAGGAGCTTCACAATGTTAGTAGATATCTACCGAGACCGGGCGCTTGAAAAGATCCTGATCGTCGAGGACGGCAAAGGCATTCCAAGAATATCTGACTCCGGCTCTGAATTTCTGGATGGCTTGGCGTTTCATCGCCAAACAGATATCAGCACAGACGATCTGCCGACAGGACTTAACAAAAATGAGGTCCTCACATCTCTAAAGAAGCACGGGTTTTACGTGGCAAGTAACGCTGCAACAATCAGCGAGGTTGAGATCCTGGACTAGCCCTGAAACGAAAAAGCCCCGCACGGTGGCGAGGCTGGCAACTGGTGCAGGAGGCGACAGGGTCTTGCGTGAGCACCCGATAAACTTGCGTCCATGTCCCAGAGGATCGACCTAGCCATGCTTCGAAGCATGTTTAGCTTTCTTCCTTCGCCCCGGGAAGGGAGCGACAGCTATGCTTTAATGCTATGGCCAGTTTGTAAATATTGTCCGGGTCCGACTCCGCTCGCACTTCGTTTGCTCTCGCGATAATCAGAGAGGCTATACCATCGCGCTCTCGCATAAATGCCGCTGGAGCCAAAGGACCTTTTTCGGCGCTACCCAAAGTAATGCTTGCAACGCCCGCAAGCCCCGCCGTGATAGCGGGAGCAAAACCTCCAGTTCCAGCAGCAGCCAACATGGCACCTGTAAAGCCCATCACGCCTCCACCAGCACCCACACCAAGCCGCCAGAACTCTGCGTTCTTGGTTCTAATTTCATAATTGTTCGAACGGGTCCAGCAATACTCTGCGACGGTATCGAAGTCCTTGAGCGCCGCGACCATCGGGGCTTTTGTTGAGTCGGATTTAACAAAGCTCTCATATGCCGTCAACGCTGGAGGGCTTACTTTGGTCACGTGATAGCAACCTGACAAAAGAAGAGCGCCGACTACGACAAAGTTTCCTTTAGTCATACCTACCTCCAATTACCCAAAATAGGGCACTTGTGATTGTAGATACGAATTCAATTATGCGAGTGGCATTTTGATATGGGCGACTGGGCTGATAGCCAATCTTAAAACATCACGCTGCTTGATCAATTTAACGAAGCCAGCCGTGCAGATTGAGAGGTGCGATCAAGAATTGACGGCCCGCATGATCGCCGGGCACTTCATTCAACGTGTCTCTGTGTCGCGCTGGATTCGCCCCGCTCACCCTGGGTATGCATCCATAAGGGTGCACGACTTGAAACACACGTTTGGCCGTCGCCTTCGGGCGGCAGGTGTCACGCAGGAAGACCGAAAGGCTTTGCTGGGGCACAAGAACGGCAGCATCACCAGTCACTACTCGGGCGCCGAGCTCGGGCATCTGATCGAAGCTGCGAATATGGTATCAGCAAACGACTCTAGGGGACCGGTGCTGACAATCTTGAAGAGGAAAACAGGATGAAGTCCCGAAAAACTCCCCACCAATGAAAAAGCCCAACTGGCTAGAGTTGGGCTAAATCATTGAAAAATATGGTCGGGACGGAGTGATTCGAACACTCGACCCCTAGCACCCCATGCTAGTGCGCTACCGGACTGCGCTACGCCCCGACTAGGCGTGAATCTTGTTCCGTCTCTCAACGGAACGCTCAGGAATATATCGCAAGCTTTTGAAAACTGGAAGATTTAAAAGCAGAAATTTATTTCTTGAGCACCACCAGCACATCTTCAAGCTCGGCGATCATCTGGCGGATCATCTGTTTGTACTGGGTTGTATCGTCTTTGGCCTCATCACCGGAGAGGCGCAAGCGCGCTCCGCCGATGGTGAACCCCTGGTCGTACAGCAGCGCGCGGATCTGCCGGATCATCAGCACGTCTTGTCGCTGATAATACCGGCGGTTTCCGCGGCGCTTGACCGGGTTGAGTTGAGGAAACTCCTGCTCCCAATAGCGCAGCACATGCGGTTTTACCGCACACAGCTCGCTGACTTCACCAATGGTGAAGTAGCGTTTGCCTGGGATGACGGGTAGCTCGTCGTTATGACTTGGTTCCAGCATAAGCCTCAACTCGGGCCTTCAACTTCTGCCCTGGACGAAAGGTGACCACACGGCGAGCCGTGATCGGGATTTCTTCACCCGTTTTCGGATTGCGGCCAGGCCGCTGGCGTTTGTCCCGCAGGTCGAAATTGCCGAAACCGGACAATTTGACCTGTTCGTTGTCTTCCAGAGCGTGCCTGATTTCTTCGAAAAACAGTTCGACCAATTCTTTGGCCTCCCGTTTATTCAGGCCCAGCTCCTCATACAGACGTTCCGCCATCTCAGCTTTCGTCAGAGCCCCCATACGTCACTTCCTTAACGTGGCGTTCAACCTGTTTTCGAGCGAGGTGAGGATATTCTGCGTTGCGGTATTCACCTCATCGTCATTAAGAGTGCGCGATGGATGCTGCCAGGTCAAGCCGACTGCAAGGCTTTTTCTATGCGGATCAATGCCTTTACCCTGATACACGTCAAATAGCCTGAGGTCCGTGAGCCATTCGCCTGCATTTTCACGGATTACATCCAGTACGGCGCTGGATGCAACGTCGCGATCGGCCAGCAGCGCAAGGTCACGCCGCACTTCAGGAAAGCGCGATAACTCCTGGAATTTCGGCATTTTCCCCAGTGCCACTTCGCCCAGAACCAGCTCGAAAACAAACACAGGACGATCAAGCCCCAGGGTCTTGGACAGTTCAGGGTGAATCGCGCCGACATAGCCGACTTCACGCCCGTCACGCTCAATGCGTGCCGTCTGGCCCGGATGCAGCGCCGGATGCTTGCCCGGCACAAAGGTGAACGCATCGAGCGCGCCGGCGAAGCCCAGCACCGCTTCCACGTCAGCCTTGACGTCGAAGAAGTCGACGACATCGCGACCTTGCGCCCAGCCTTCCGGCAAACGACTGCCGCAAACGACACCGGCCAGCATTGGCTCTTGCTTCAAGCCTTCCAGCTGACCAACGAAACGCAGACCGCTTTCGAACAGACGTACGCGGTCCTGTTGGCGGTTCAGGTTGTGCTGGAGCGACTTGACCAGGCCCGGCCACAGGGACGAGCGCATGGCGGCCATGTCGTTGGAAATCGGGTTGGCCAGCAACAGCGGCTCGACACCCGGATTGAACAGCTCGAACTGACGCGGATCGATGAAGCTGTAGGTGATCGCTTCCTGATACCCACGAGCCACCAGCAGACGGCGCAGTTCCGGCAGGTCGCTACGGGCTTCGGCCTTGGCCTGTGGGGCCAGGCGCGCCTGCGGGTAGCGAACCGGTAAACGGTTGTAGCCGTACAGACGGGCCAGCTCTTCGATCAGGTCGACTTCCAGGCTGATATCGAAGCGATGGCTTGGCACTTCGACACGCCACTGCCCTGCCCCGTCGGCGCTGATGTTCAGGCCCAGGGCGCTGAGCAGGCGCTCGACTTCAGCCGGGTCCATTTCCATGCCGAGCATCTGCGTAATGCGCTGGGCACGCAGGGTGACCGGTGCGATTTTGGGCAGGTGCTGTTCGCTGACGGTTTCGATGATCGGGCCAGCTTCGCCGCCAGTGATTTCCAGCAGCAGGCCAGTGGCGCGCTCCATGGCTTCACGGGCCAGTTGCCAGTCCACGCCGCGCTCGTAACGGTGCGAGGCGTCGGTGTGCAGGCCATAGGAACGGGCCTTGCCAGCCACCGCAATCTGGTCGAAGAACGCACTTTCAAGGAACACATCACGGGTCGTCGTGGAGACGCCGCTGTGCTCGCCGCCCATTACGCCGGCAATCGCCAGGGCACGGGAGTGGTCGGCGATGACCAGCGTATCGCTGCGCAGGGTCACTTCCTGGCCATCGAGCAGTACCAGCTTCTCGCCTTCCTCAGCCATGCGCACGCGGATGCCGCCGTTGATTTCGGCAAGGTCGAACGCGTGCAGCGGCTGACCCAGCTCCAGCATCACGTAGTTGGTGATGTCGACGGCAGCGTCGATGCTGCGCACGTCGGCGCGACGCAGGCGCTCGACCATCCACAGCGGGGTCGGCTTGGACAGGTCGACATTCCGGATAACGCGCCCCAGGTAACGTGGGCATGCCGCCGGCGCCAGCACTTCAACCGAGCGCACTTCATCATGCACCGCGGCAACGGTCGCGACCGCTGGACGTGCCACTGGGGCGGCATACAACGCGCCTACTTCACGAGCCAGACCGGCCAGGGACAGGCAGTCGCCACGGTTCGGGGTCAGGTCGACCTCGATGCTCGCATCGTCCAGGCTCAGGTACTCACGGATGTCCTGGCCGACTGGTGCGTCAGCCGGAAGCTCCATCAGGCCATCGTTGCCTTCGCCAATCTGCAGTTCAGCCTGGGAGCACAACATGCCGTTGGACTCGACGCCACGCAGCTTGGCTTTCTTGATCTTGAAGTCGCCCGGCAGTTCGGCACCGATCATGGCGAACGGGATCTTCAGGCCCGGGCGCACATTTGGCGCGCCGCAGACCACCTGGAAGGTTTCCGCGCCATTGCTGACCTGGCACACCCGCAGCTTGTCGGCGTCCGGGTGCTGCTCGGTGCTCAGCACCTCGCCCACCACCACACCACTGAATTCACCGGCGGCCGGCGTCACGCTATCGACCTCAAGACCGGCCATCGACAGACGAGCAACCAGCTCGTCCCGGCTTACCTGCGGGCTTACCCAGCCGCGCAGCCATTGTTCACTGAATTTCATCCTGCTCTCCTATTAGATTCGTTACGGGTCTGCGGCTTAGCGAAATTGCGCAAGGAACCGCAAGTCGTTGTCGAAGAACAGGCGCAAGTCATTTACACCGTAACGCAGCATGGCCAGACGCTCGACGCCCATGCCGAAAGCAAAACCCGAGAACTCTTCCGGGTCGATCCCGGACATACGCAGCACGTTCGGGTGAACCATGCCGCAGCCCATGACCTCCAGCCAGCCGGTCTGCTTGCAGACGCGGCAGCCTTTACCGCTGCACATCACGCATTCCATATCGACTTCAGCGGATGGCTCGGTGAACGGGAAGTACGAAGGACGGAAACGCACCGCCAGTTCTTTCTCGAAGAACACCCGCAGGAACTCTTCGATAGTCCCTTTCAGGTCGGCGAAATTGATGTCGCGATCCACCAGCAGGCCTTCGACCTGATGGAACATCGGCGAGTGGGTGATATCGGAGTCGCTACGGTACACACGGCCTGGGCAGACAATGCGGATCGGCGGCTGCTGCGATTCCATGGTGCGGACCTGTACCGGCGAGGTATGGGTGCGCAACAGCATGTTCGCGTTGAAATAGAAGGTGTCATGCATCGACCGGGCCGGGTGATGGCCTGGGATGTTGAGCGCCTCGAAGTTGTGATAGTCGTCTTCGACCTCAGGGCCTTCGGCAATGCCGTAGCCGATGTGGGTGAAGAACTGCTCGATACGTTCCAGGGTCCGGGTAACCGGATGCAGACCGCCGGAAGTCTGGCCGCGGCCAGGCAGGGTCACGTCGATGGATTCGGCGGCGAGCTTGGCAGCCAGATCCGCTTCCTCGAACAAGGCCTTGCGCGCATTAAGGACTTCTGTAACACGCTCCTTGGCAACGTTGATCAGCGCACCGACCTGCGGACGCTCTTCGGCCGGCAGGTTCCCCAGGGTCTTCATCACCTGAGTCAACTCGCCCTTCTTGCCAAGGTAGTGAACCCGGATTTGCTCCAGGGCATTGATATCTTCAGCGCTTTGCACAGCCTCTAGTGCTTGAGAGACCAGCGCGTCCAGGTTTTCCATGTACAGACTCCAGATACAAAATAGGGGAAGAGCTTGAAGGCTCTTCCCCTATTTATGACGTTTAACACCTGGCCCCACAGAGGTGAGGCCGGGTGACTGTCGGGGGTACTTAAGCCAAGGTGGCTTTAGCTTTCTCGACAATCGCAGCAAACGCCGCTTTTTCGTTCACTGCCAGATCAGCCAGAACCTTACGGTCGATCTCGATGGACGCTTTTTTCAGGCCGGCAATGAAACGGCTGTAGGACAGACCGTTAACACGAGCACCAGCGTTGATACGAGCGATCCACAGAGCGCGGAACTGACGTTTTTTCTGACGACGGTCACGGTAGGCGTATTGGCCTGCCTTGATTACCGCTTGCTTGGCAACACGGAATACGCGGGAACGCGCGCCGTAGTAGCCTTTAGCAAGTTTCAGAATTTTTTTGTGACGCTTACGGGCAATGACGCCACGCTTTACACGAGCCATGAGTTACTTCCTCTATTCTTGATCCAAAAATTAACGAAGGCGCAGCATGCGCTCGACTTTTGCCACGTCAGACGGATGCAGCAAGCTGCTACCGCGCAGTTGACGCTTACGCTTGGTCGACATTTTGGTCAGGATGTGGCTCTTGAAAGCGTGCTTGTGCTTGATACCGTTAGCAGTTTTCAGAAACCGCTTAGCAGCACCACTTTTAGTTTTCATCTTTGGCATGTTCGGATACTCCGCATTCAGTTGATAAACATAATCGCAAGGCCTGCCGTGCCCTGTTGATTACTTCTTCTTTTTCGGGGCGATGACCATGATCAGCTGGCGTCCTTCCATCTTAGGATGCTGTTCGACCGAACCGTACTCGAGCAGGTCTTGTTCAACCCGCTTGAGGAGTTCCATCCCCAGCTCCTGGTGGGCCATCTCACGGCCGCGGAATCGCAAGGATACCTTGGCCCTGTCCCCGTCACTCAGGAAACGTACCAGGTTGCGCAGTTTTACCTGGTAATCCCCTTCCTCCGTCCCTGGACGAAACTTGATTTCTTTTACCTGAATCTGCTTCTGGTTTTTCTTCGCCGCGGCAATCTGCTTCTTCTTTTCGAAGATCGACTTGCCGTAGTCCATCACCCGGCAAACCGGCGGGACTGCGTCTGCGGAAATTTCTACCAGATCAAGCTTGGCTTCTTCAGCAATACGAAGCGCTTCATCAATCGAGACGATGCCAATCTGCTCGCCGTCAGCGCCAATTAACCGAACCTCGCGTGCCGAGATATTCTCGTTGATCGGGGCTTTCGGTGCAGCTCGTTTATCTTGTCTCATTTCACGCTTAATAATAATTACTCCAAATCTGGGCGACCACGCCGGGAAACCGCTTGCGCGAGGAACTCAGCGAATTCGGCGACGGGCATCGAGCCCAGGTCAGCACCTTCACGAGTACGCACAGCGACAGTCTGCATCTCGACCTCCCGATCTCCAATAACCAAGAGAAAGGGAACCTTGAGCAAAGTATGCTCGCGGATTTTAAAGCCGATCTTTTCATTTCTCAAGTCGGACTTGGCACGAAATCCGCTTTGGTTGAGAGTTTTTTCGACCTCGGCGGCAAAATCTGCCTGTTTATCAGTGATATTCATGATCACTGCCTGGGTCGGCGCCAACCACGCGGGGAACGCACCCTCGTAGTGTTCGATCAGAATCCCGACGAAGCGCTCGAACGAACCGAGGATCGCGCGGTGAAGCATGACCGGGTGCTTGCGGCTGTTGTCTTCGGACACGTATTCGGCGCCCAGACGGATCGGCAGGTTAAAATCGAGCTGCAGGGTACCACACTGCCACACGCGACCAAGGCAATCTTTGAGCGAGAACTCGATCTTCGGCCCGTAGAAAGCCCCTTCGCCCGGTTGCAGATCGTACGCAAGGCCCGCGCTATCGAGGGCAGCGGCCAGCGCTGCTTCGGCGCGATCCCACAACTCATCGGAGCCGACGCGTTTTTCCGGACGAGTGGACAGCTTCATCTCGACTTCGGTAAAGCCGAAGTCCCGGTAGACGTCCATGGTCAGCTTGATGAAGGCAGCGGATTCGGCCTGCATCTGCTCTTCGGTGCAGAAGATATGCGCATCGTCCTGGGTGAAGGCACGCACGCGCATGATGCCGTGCAGCGCACCCGATGGCTCGTTACGGTGGCAGGCACCGAACTCGGCCAGGCGCATCGGCAGCTCGCGGTAGCTTTTCAGGCCCTGGTTGAACACCTGCACGTGGCAAGGGCAGTTCATCGGCTTGATGGCGTAGTCGCGGTTTTCCGACTGGGTAGTGAACATGTTGTCGGCATAGTTGGCCCAGTGCCCGGATTTCTCCCACAGGCTACGGTCAACCACTTGCGGCGTCTTGATCTCCAGGTAGCCGTTTTCACGCTGGACCTGGCGCATGTACTGCTCGAGCACCTGGTACAGGGTCCAACCGTTCGGATGCCAGAACACCATGCCCGGGGATTCTTCCTGGGTGTGGAACAGGCCCAGGCGCTTGCCGATCTTGCGATGGTCACGCTTCTCGGCTTCCTCGATACGCTGGATGTAAGCCGCCAGTTGCTTCTTGTCGGCCCAGGCAGTGCCGTAGACGCGCTGCAACTGCTCGTTCTTCGCATCGCCACGCCAATAGGCGCCGGACAGCTTGGTCAGCTTGAAAGACTTCAGGAAGCGGGTGTTCGGCACATGCGGGCCACGGCACATGTCGACGTATTCTTCGTGGTAGTACAGGCCCATGGCCTGCTCGTCCGGCATGTCTTCCACCAGACGCAGCTTGTAATCCTCGCCACGCGCCTTGAACACTTCGATGACTTCGGCACGCGGGGTCACTTTCTTGATGACGTCGTAATCTTTCTCGATCAGCTGCTGCATGCGCTGTTCGATGGCCTCCATGTCTTCCGGCGTGAAAGGACGCTCAAAGGCGATGTCGTAATAGAAGCCTTCGTCGATGACAGGCCCGATGACCATCTTCGCGCTCGGGTACAGCTGCTTGACCGCGTGGCCCACCAGATGCGCGCAAGAGTGGCGAATGATCTCCAGCCCCTCTTCATCCTTTGGCGTGATGATTTGCAGCGTGGCGTCGCTGTCGATGACATCGCTGGCATCGACCAGTTTGCCGTTGACCTTGCCAGCCAGGGTGGCCTTGGCCAGGCCCGCGCCGATGGATGCTGCAACCTCGGCTACGGAAACCGGGTGATCGAATGAACGTTGACTGCCGTCGGGAAGAGTAATAGTTGGCATGGCGCCTCCTCTCCTAGTGGTGACCCCTACCAAAGGTCACGTGGGTTGGGATGAGCCAGTACAAGATCCAGTCCAGGCCATTCAATGACGAACGCCTGCCTTACAGCGGCAGGAGCCTTGCGGCCAACCGGGAAAACCGAACCAGAGTGACTGGGATTCAAATCAGGGTTAATCGAACATTTGCCGCAGCCGGGACCTGTTGTCCTCCGGAGCCTGAAAATACCCGAGCCCGGCATGCTAGCACAGATGAACGGTCATCGCCGCGCCCGGATTGAAGCGGACGTAAATCCTCGGTTTTTATGCCAGAGTGCTGAACTGTACCGCCCGCTACGCCTCAGATAACAAGACATCGACCCGAAAGGAGCATCTTCGCATGCGTCTGAACACATTATTTGCAGTAGTCGCCCCCCTCGCCCTGCTGCTCCCGCTGACCGCCCACGCCGAATGGCCCAAGGGGGAGCGTGAAAAATATATGGCCCAATGCACCGAGGCGGCCACGCCACAGATCGGCGCGGCAGCGGCCAAATCCCATTGCGCCTGTGGCGCCGATGCGATCAAGTCCTACCCGGCAGCCGACATTCAAGCCTTGATGGACAATAAGGCGACACCGCAGCTGCAGCAAAAAGCACTGGGGCAGATTGCAAAATGCAAGGCCGATAACAAGGCCAAAAAGTAAGAAAACAGGTCTTTGCACGGAGCCGTGCATCGATAAAAAACGCTGATTTCGGGCCTTTTTGACCGATTTATTCAGGTTTTACAGCTTTTTTTATCGTCTTTACGTTCGGCTGAAAGCCTTTAAAACCGGGCCTTTCAGCCGGATCAGGCAGTAAAGAAAACACGACTGATTGGCAAACAGCGCGTGCGGGGGGCTCCCAAATCGAACATTTCGACTATGATACCCCGGTGTGCCCAGTTGGCCTGAGCAGCACAGTACACTGAAAATATATGTTTCTTGGAGATACACCATGTCTAATCGCCAAACCGGCACCGTTAAATGGTTCAACGATGAAAAAGGCTTCGGCTTCATCACTCCTACAGGTGGCGGTGACGACCTGTTCGTACACTTCAAAGCTATCGAAAGCGACGGTTTCAAAAGCCTGAAAGAAGGCCAGACCGTTTCCTTCGTGGCTGAGAAAGGCCAAAAGGGTATGCAAGCTGCACAGGTTCGCCCAGAGTAATTACTCGGCGAGCACAAAAAACCCCGTCCATGTGACGGGGTTTTTTATGGGCGATTGAAAAATCAATCAGCCGCAGTTCACCCGATTGATGATCAGATTGGCGTCAGTGTTGAGATTCAGGCGATCCGAGCGGTACTCAAGCGTCATCATATCGTTGGGCTTGAGGATCCGCGCATATTGCGCACCGGCGCGGGTGCGGGCTTGTTCCAGCAGTTGCGGCGAGGCCTTCTTGCCGATGGCGAACTCGGCAGCTGTTGCTTCGCAGCGGCTGTAGCCTGTTTCTGTTGCTACCGGATCAGGGGTCGATTCAGAGGTGCTGCTGCAACCGCTCAAGAGCGCGACGGCCAGCAAAGTACCCAATGACGCGAGCTTCCAAGGCATGAAGCCTCCTTTTGTTGATGATTAAACAGAGAGCGTGCGACAGCCCAAACGAAGCTTGGTTTCAACCCAAGGGCTATCATGGTGCCCTCATCAGGAAAACAGGCAGTTTGCCTGAGCCGACATCCCGCTTCAGGGGTGAATCGTGACTGAATATGAATCGTGCTCAGTAAACGTCGATGTAGTCAAAGGGCGGATTCGGCCAGTTGTCTTTCAACGCATTGTAGATCTGCATGACCCAGACCTCGTCGCTGGCGGCGACCCGCCCGACGTAGCCTGAACCTTTTGCCCACGTTTCCAGCCGAAACGATAGCCCGTCGATGTCCACACCGCCCACCACGCCCGAAGACAAATAGGCGATACCCGCCTTGGTCACGCGCAGTTGGGTGTGCTCGTCATCACTGGCCGAAGCCAGCAACTGACGAACCGCGTCGAGGGTCAACCCGTCAGGAGCGTTCAAATCGATCTGCACGGCGGGGGCCTCTTCAGAAAGTCAAAAAGCAAGTGTCGCACAGCCCTTCCCTGATGCCTAAGTCGCAGTGCAAAACCCCAGGCAAAAATGGTTAACTCACCCTACAGACCTCCCAACTCGCGAGCCCGACCATGAGCACCGTCAGCATCGAAGCCACCATCAATGCCAAATGGTCGGAGGGCCACAGCTCCTATAGCCCTGGCAGCCCCGAAGAACTGGCAATCATCGGTATAGAACTGTTGGTCAAGGAGCTGGGAACGAAGGCGGCCCTGAACTTTATCCAGCAAGCGTTCGAACGATACCCCAGCAGCATTGAAGCGGTGGATTGAAACACACCCGCAAGCCCTGACCTGCGGGTGTTCGACAAGACCGATTACTTCAGACGCGCCAGGCGCTCGGTCAGCAGGTCAAAAAAGCCCTGAGCGTCGCCATCCTGCACCCAGTAGGCATTTTTGGGTGCCTTCAGGCCGTCGTACCAGTCAACGATGGTCTGTCCGAAAGTCGGCCCTTCACGGCTGTCCACCACGACGTTGACTGAACGCCCGGTAAACAACTCTGGCTTGAGCAGGTAGGCAACCACCGTGGCGTCGTGCACCGGCCCACCCGTCATGCCGTAGTGCTCCATATCACCTTTGACGTATTCGTTGAGAATGTCGCCGACGATCTTGCTGGCCTTGTTGTTCACGGCAGCGATCTGCTTCAGGCGTGCTTCGCTGGTGAGGATCTTGTGGGTCACATCCAGCGGCAGGTAAGTGAGCTTCACACCGCTCTTGAGCACCACTTCTGCGGCCTGTGGATCAGCGTACAGGTTGAACTCGGCCACCGGAGTGATGTTGCCGCCATTGAAGTGCGCACCGCCCATGATCACCACTTCCTTGATGCCCTGGACAATTTCGGGCTCCTGTATCAATGCCAGGGCCAGGTTGGTCTGCGGGCCAAGCATGGCAATGGTGATGCTATGGGGCTTGGCAGCCTTGAGGGTATCGATCAGGTAGTTGACGGCGTTGCCCTTGGCCAGCCCCTTCTTCGGCTCATACACCTCGACACCTGACAGGCCTTCCTTGCCATGGATGTTTTCCGCGTAGATAGGCGTGCGCATCATCGGCTTCGGCGCACCGGCATACACCGGCACGTCTTCGCGCCCCGCCCATTCCCGGGCCAGGCGAGCGTTGCGCGATGTCTTGTCCAGACGCACGTTGCCAGCGACGGTGGTCAACGCGCGGATATTCAGCTCTTCGGGGGAAGCCAGGGCAAACAACAGGGCAACCACATCGTCGGCCCCCGGATCAGTGTCGATGATCAGGTCGATTTTTTCCGCCGCCTGGGCGCTCGTAGCAGTGATCAGTGACAAAAGCAGCAGACTCCGGAACAGTTGACGCATTTTCTGAGCATAGCGGTGCATGGCGCATTCCTTGTGCAGGGTTGAGAAGGTTAGAACGTTACTCCGGCAATCAACACGATGTTGCAATACGGGGAGCATTCTCCCGTGCGAATAATCGCCCGAGCTTGCCTGCTGACCGCCTTGAATTGTTCATGGCTGACCAGCTCCCGCGCCCCCAGCGCGCCATCGGCATGCAGTGCCTCCAGTGTCGCCAGGGCCGCAGGTTGTTTATCGAAAATCTCTTCAGCGAGTACGTGGCTTTCCACCTGCATTTCGCTGAGCAGCACTTTCAGGGTGCTGACAAAATCCGGGATGCCGTGGGTCAGGGCCAGGTCGATCAACTCGACCTGTGGGGGCACCGGCAAACCCGCATCACCGATGACCACCTTGTCGCCGTGGCCAAGGGAAGCGATCAGTCGCGACAGCGCGATATTCAACAACGGCGTCTTTTTCATGATTTGAAAGCCTGTACTTCCAGCAAGGTGGGAATGGAGGGCTGTGCCCCCGCACGGGTGACCGACAACGCGGCAGCGACCTGACCAAAACGAATCGCCTCGACCTCGCTTTTGCCGTCAGCCAAGGCTGCGGCGAAGCCGCCGACAAAGGTGTCTCCGGCCGCCGTGGTGTCAACCGCCTTGACCAACGGCGCCGGGAAGTGCTGGAAACTCGCGCCGTTGGCGAACATCAGACCCTGGGCGCCCAGGGTCACGATCACCTTGCCGGCACCAGCGGCGAGCAATTGCGTCGCGGCCGCTTCGGCGGTTTCCAGAGAGTCCACCGCCAGCCCGCTCAGCACGGCGGCTTCGCTCTCATTGGGAATCAGATAGTCGATACAGGCGTACCAGTCGGCCGGCAAGGGCCGGGAGGCCGGCGCCGGGTTCAGGATGACGGTCTTGCCCAGTTCCCGGCCGCGCTTGAGTGCATGCCCGACGGTCGCGTCCGGCACCTCAAGCTGGCAGATAATGACGTCGGCGCTGCGCAGCACCTCATCGAACTGGTCCAGGACATCAGGGGTAAGCACGCCGTTGGCCCCGGCGACGATCACGATCGCATTCTGGCTGTTGTCGTCGACAACGATCAGCGCTACGCCGCTGGAGCCGGCCACGACACTGACCGACTGGCAATCGATGCCCTCGGCCAGCAGCGCCCCGCGCAATTGCTGGCCATAGGCATCACTGCCCACGCAACCGACCATGGACACCTTCGCCCCCAGGCGCGCCGCGGCCACGGCCTGATTGGCGCCCTTCCCGCCCGGGATGGTGCAGAACGATTCACCAATCAGCGTTTCACCGCCCCTGGGAAGACGGGGTGCACGGGTCACCAGGTCCATGTTCAGGCTGCCTACTACCACTACTTTTGCTGGCATACGTCTTCACTCATCAATTCGGTTCAGCGGTATTGGGCGAATGTACCTGACAGCGGTGCAGTCGACTCTCGCAAGACAATGCTGGGTGTCACGATGCGCTGATCGGTGGCCAGCCCCGGCGTTGCGATCCGCCGCAACAGCACTTCAGCGGCCATCTCACCGAGCTGCAGGATCGACTGCCCCACCGTGGTCAGCGCCGGATAGACATAACGGCTCATCTGAATGTCATCGAAACCAATGACCGACAGTTCACTGGGCACGCGCACGTTGCGCTCGGCGGCGGCGCGCAGCACACCGATTCCGATCATGTCGTTGGCCGCAAAAATCGCACTGGGCGGCCGTTGTTCGAGCAGCCTGGCCGCCGCCTGATAACCACCGGTGCTGGTGAAATCGCTTTCGAGCATGCGTTCGACGGGCAGCTCGACCCCGGCTTCTTTCAGGGCGCGGCAGTAACCGGCCAGACGCATCTGCGCCACGCTGGTGTCCGCCGGGCCACCGATAAAGGCGATATCACGGTGGCCAAGCTCCAGCAGGTGCCGGGTGGCGAGGTAGGCGCCGTGCTCATGATCGATGCGCACCAGGTCCGCGTCGACACCGTCGAGCCCACGGTCGACGATGACCATGGGCGTACGCACGCTGGTCAGCCCCTGGGCGAGACCGGCATCGCCGCCGGCGGAAGCGACGATCAGACCGTCGATGCGTTTTTCCAGCAGCACCCGCAGATAACTGCGCTGCTTGTCCGGGTTGTCGTCGGAGTTGCACAGGATCACGCAGTAGCCGTTGCGCTCACAGTAATCCTCGATCCCCCGGGCCAGTTCGGCAAAGTAGGGATTGAGGCTGTTGGGCACCAGCAAGCCAATGGTTGCAGTGGTCTTGGCCTTGAGCGAGCGGGCCACCGCGCTGGGCACGTAGTCGAGCTGCTCGATGGCGGCCTCGACCTTGCGCCGCACCTCTTCGCTGACCGGTCGCGTCTTGTTCACTACGTGGGAGACGGTCGTGTAGGAAATTCCCGCGAGCGCCGCCACATCCTTGATCGTCGCCATGGTTCAGGCCCGCCGACTGGCGCGCTGACTGCGGTAAGTATCGAGCACCACCGCAACCACAATCACCGCGCCGGTAATGATGCGCTTGGTCGGTTCGGTGGCGCCAATCTGCGCCAGGCCCGCGGCCAGCACGGAGATGATCAGCACGCCAAAGAAGGTGCTGATGACCGAACCGCGCCCGCCCATCAGGCTCGTGCCGCCGATGACCACAGCAGCGATGACCTGCAGCTCGAGCCCCGAACCAGCGTTCGGGTCGGCCGCTTCCAGACGGGAAATCTGGAACAGCGCGGCCAGACCGGCCAGCAACCCCATCAGGCTGAACACCAGGATCTTGTATGGTTTTGGATTGATACCCGCCAATCGCACGGCTTCTTCATTGGTGCCGATACCGATCAGATAACGGCCAAACACGGTGCGGGTCAGCACAGCCTGGGCGATGAAGATCACCAGCAAGGCAATGATGAATGACGGCGAAATACCGAAGGCGATTGGATTGGATAGCCAAGCGAAGGAATCCCCGATGTAGGCCGTCCGCGAGCCGGTCATCTGGTACGCCAGGCCTCGGGCCATTTCCAGCACGCCGAGGGAAACGATGAACGATGGGATCCGCCACGCCACGGTAATCGAACCGGTAACGGTGCCGGCCAGGGCCGCCACGGCCATTCCCAACAACGCCGCCGGCCCGACGCTCCAGCCCCAGCCCAACACCGCCACGCTCACCGTCGATGCGGCCAGGGCCAGCACCGACCCCACCGATAGATCGATACCGCCGATGATCAGGATGAAGGTCATGCCGACCGCCAGCACCATGAGGTCTGGAATCTGGTTGGCCAGGGTGCTGAAGGTGTCATACGAAAGAAAATGGCTGCTCAGGACCGAGAACAACGCGATCATCGCCAACAAGGCCCCGGCCAGTCCCAGGTAGGTGCCCAGGCCATAGAAGTTGCCACTCGGTTTGCCGACGGCCGATACGGTTTTCATGAGAAGTCCCTAGGCGCTGCTTCGTTGAGCAACGCATCACGTTTCTGGTAGCCGGCGAATGCGGCGGCAAGCAAGTCATCCTGGGTCCAGCTGTCGCGCTCGAAGGTGTCAATCAGGCGGCCGGCGGACAGCACGCCGATCCGGTCACAGATCAGCATCAATTCCCGCAGGTCGCTGGACACCACAATCAACGCCTTGCCCTGGCGCGTCAGCTCACCGAGCAGCGCATAGATGTCGAATTTGGCGCCGACGTCGATGCCTCGGGTCGGCTCGTCGAACAGCAATACCGAGCAATCGCGTTCCAGCCAGCGACCGATCACCACCTTCTGTTGATTGCCGCCCGACAGTTCGGACACCAACTGTGTCGGACTGGAGCTGCGGATTCGCATGGCGTCGATCTGTCGCTGCGCCAACGCGAACTCTTCGCTGCCATTGACGAAGCCGCCGCTGGAGATTTCCGGCATGTTGCCCAGGGCAATGTTGGCGGCGATGGATTGAGTCAGTAGCAGGCCTTCGCCCTTGCGGTCCTCGGTGATCAGCGCGATGCCGTGGGCCACCGCATCGGACGGCGAGCGAATGCTGACGACATTGGCCGGCGAACCCAGCGCCACCGTGCCGCTGTCGGCCGCATCGGCGCCGAAGATCAACCGCAGCAGCTCGGTGCGCCCTGCCCCGATCAACCCGGAAATACCGAATATCTCGCCGCTGCGCACCTCGAAGGACACATCGCGGACCTTGTCCGAACGGCTCAAGCCGTTGACGGTCAACGCCGGCGCGCCGATCTGGCGCGGGCCCAGGTCGATGTGCTCGCCCAGCTCCCGCCCGACCATCAGCGTCACCAACTGCTCGCTGTTGTAGTTGGCCATCGGCTCGACGCAGACCAGGTTGCCGTCGCGCAGTACCGCAATGCGCTGGGCCACCCGAGCCAGTTCTTCGAGGCGATGGGAAATATAAATGATCGACACGCCCCGCGCCTGCAGACGCGTGATCTGCTCGAAGAGCATCTCCACCTCACGAGCGGTCAGCATCGCAGTCGGCTCGTCGAGAATCAGCACATGGCAATCGCCGATCAGGTTGCGGGCGATTTCGACCATCTGTTGGTGACCGATGCCCAACTCACTGACCAGTGTGTCAGGGTCGATCGCATCGAGCCCCACCTGGGCCATGGCCTCGACCGCCGCTTTGCGCAGTTGCTTGCGACTGATCCAGCCGCCACGACTGGGCAGGTTGTGGAGGAACAGGTTTTCGGCCACGGAAAGTGTCGGCAGCAGGTTGAGCTCCTGCATCACCATGCGCACGCCCAGCTCTTCAGCCTGGGTACGACTGCCAGGGCGATAATCCTGCCCCTGGAATTGCATCTGCCCGGTGGTCGGCGTCACCAGCCCGCCGATGATCTTGGACAGGGTGCTCTTGCCGGCGCCATTTTCGCCGGTCAGCGCCAGCACTTCGCCGCGCATCAACGTCAGGTCGATGTCGCTCAGTACCGGTTGGGCATAGGTCTTGCCGATGCCGCTGACCGAAAGGACAGCGTTCGGGTCGCGAACGGACATAAAAAACTCTCCAATACGCTCGCCGGCAAGGGCGAGCGTCGTTGTGTCGCCAGGATAACTACTGGGTCACCAGCTCGACCGGAGTTTCGATAACGCCGTTAGTGCCGCTGTCGACGGCTTCGCCCTTGAGGATCTTCAGGGCCGTCTCGATGCCGAAAACAGCCTGTTTGGCGGCGAACTGGTCGGCAGTCGCCAGGACGCGACCGTCCTTGAGCATAGGCTTGATGGCGTTGATGTTGTCATAACCGACCACTTTTACCTTGCCCGCCTTGCCGGCAGCGCGAATGGCCGATACCGCGCCGACCGCCATGCTGTCGTTACCGGCCAGCAGTGCCTTGATGTTCGGGTATTCGCTGAGCATCGAGGCGGCAACCTGATTGCCCTTGTTGATTTCCCAGTCGCCCGATTGCAGGGAAACGACCTTGATCTGCGCCGCTTCCATTGCATCCTTGAAGCCGGCGGTGCGTGCCTGGGCATTGGTGGTGGTGGACACGCCTTCAATGATACCGACCTCATCACCAGCCTTGAGCTGCTTGGCCAGGTACTCACCCACCAGGCGCGCGCCCTTGCGGTTGTCCGGGCCTACGAACGGCACAGTGATGTTTTTGCTTTTGACCACGTCCGGATCGAGCTGGTTATCGATGTTGATCACGGTGATGCCGGCGTCGACGGCTTTCTTGATCACCGGCACCATGGCCTTGGAGTCGGCTGGTGCGATGATGAGGGCATCGACCTTGGACACGATCATCTGCTCGACAATGCGGATCTGGTTGGCGGTGTCGGTTTCATCCTTGATCCCATTGGAGATCAGGTCGAAATCGGCGGAGTGTTCCTTCTGATAGGCCTTGGCGCCATCTTCCATGGTCAGGAAGAACTCGTTGGCCAGGGATTTCATGACCAGGGCAACCTTGGGTTTTTCCGGGGTCTGGGCAAATGCCGAAGAGAAAGGCAGCGCAGCGGATGCGGCCGCGAGCATGGCGACGGCGAGAAGGCGTCCAGCGAATGGCAACTTCATGGGTTCACTCCGATTTTATGATTATTTTGAGCAAAATCGTTGCACGGGAAGTCGTTCCACAGGCCGTCGCCAAGCATCAACGAAGGCTGCGCAAACGTTTGCGTGAAGGGAACTATGGTAAAGCTTCCGGGTTTTGTCAACGTGCGGATTTCACCGCAAGGCTGGGGATCAGACGGTCGTGTTGACCAGCGCACCCGAACCGGAGCCCTTGGCCAGCTCTGTGATCAGATGGCCAGTGACTTCCAGCAATGCACCGCTGGTGTCGGCAATTTGGCCTTGTATCGCCATGACCGCAGTGGTTTTGGCTTCGGGTGTCGGATAGACCTGCTTCTGCGCAGCAGACAACTGCTGTTGCTGTTCTCTGAGCTGCTGTTGCAGCTCTTGCATGCGTTTGAGCAACACCTGCACGGCAATGCTCTGGGTGCTCCCGCTCTTTTCGGTCTTGCCTTCGGACGCAGGGCTCATGCTCGTACGAACCTGGCCTGGCGCCTGCGTCTGGCCAAGGGTCTCATCGGCTGCCTCGGCGCTCGCTTGGCTCAAGGCCTTGAGCGTGGCCGGGGACTGGCCGCCGATGGTGACGGCAGCTGCATTTGGAAAGCCGACGGAAAACGACATAACAAAACTCCATGGATAAGATTCCTACGAAGGCCATCGACTGCTTGAGCGGCTTCTTTAGCTTAATTTTTCCTACACCAAAACGGAAAAAGCGTTGTCAGAGGATTTTCTTGAATTTTAAGCAGTTGCGTAAATGCCTACGGTTAAATACTGTACGCACGTACAGCTCAATAAGGATAATCCTGTGGCAACGCCGTCCGCTGCAACTACCCCCTTAGATTCCTATACCCGCCTCGGCCTGCGGGTCTCGAAAATCATCAACTCCCCCACCGCACAAAAAGCCAAGGCGGCCCTGATCTTCCGGCTTCCCGAGGAGCCGGTGGATGAGTGGGAGCGCCTGCTGGAAGAAATCGACGAGAACGACAATGTGACCCTCGCCTATCGCGACGATGGCGGTGTGCAGGTGTTCTGGGTTGTGCCGAAGGAAGATTGAGCCTGATGAGTGTTCGTTGTTTTGCTTTATTGCTTGCGATTGTCGCCATGGGCGCGCAGGCCGATGCGCCCCGCACGTTCAGCGAGGCCAAGAAAGTCGCCTGGAAACTCTATGCCCCCCAATCCACCGAGTTCTACTGTGGCTGCAAATACTCAGGCAATCGCGTGAACCTGGCAGCCTGCGGTTATGTGCCGCGCAAAAACGCCAATCGCGCCGCGCGTATCGAGTGGGAGCATATCGTCCCGGCGTGGCAGATCGGGCATCAGCGTCAATGCTGGCAACAAGGCGGGCGGAAGAATTGCACCCGCCACGACCCGGTCTATCAACGGGCCGAGGCCGATCTTCATAACCTGGTGCCCAGCATCGGGGAAGTGAACGGCGACCGCAGCAACTTCAGCTTTGGCTGGCTGCCGGCGCAGACGGGCCAGTACGGCTCATGCCTGACCCAGGTGGATTTCAAGGCCAAGAAAGTCATGCCCCGCCCTTCCATTCGTGGAATGATCGCCCGGACGTATTTCTACATGAGCAAACAATACGGCCTGCGCCTTTCGAAACAGGACCGGCGCCTGTATGAAGCCTGGGACAAGACATACCCGGTACAGAGCTGGGAGCGCCAGCGCAACCAGAGCGTGGCGTGCGTGATGGGGCGTGGCAACGAGTTCGTGGGCCCGGTGAATTTGAAGGCCTGCGGTTGATCTCGCATGGGTAAACAGCGCCAATCAACCGTGGGAGCTTGTTTGCTCGCGATAGGGGCATGCCCGTCAACGTCAACGTTGGCTGAGCCACTGCTATCGCGAGCAGGCTCGCTCCCACAGGTGTTGTGGCTTACCTGACTGTTCTGCTCTGCGGGGTTTATTGAGCGCTTGGGTAATCCACCACCAGCGACTCGATGTTGCGCTTTTTCGCTCGAACCAGGGCGGCGTTCAATTGCTCCTGCTTCGCCTCGGCTTCAGCCTTTGAATTGAAAGGCCCGACCAGAACCCGGTCCTTGCCATTGTCTTTCACCACACTCGATACAAAACTGTGCTCGATGAGCCAGGCGGTCAGGTCGCTGACCGCTTGCGGGATTTCGCCCCGGACCTCGACGCCCCATTGCGGCGCAGCGGCGGCGCTCGGTGCAGTGGTTGCCGCCACCTTTGGCTTCGGTGTGTCGACGTCACGCCCTTCACCGCATCCTGCCAGCGCCAATACCGCGATTACCCAAGCCAATTTGCGCACAACGTTTTACCCCGGAAGACATGGAGCGGGGATTTTAACACTCAAGCCCGTCAATAACGCCGTAAACAGCGCTCAAAACACGAGAAACCTGCACGGCGTCTCTGTATAGTCGCACCCTGGGAATTAATGCTGCGTCTGCGCGTCAGAAAGAGGCACCCACATTGTGACACTTGGCACTAATCTATAAGCAGTACCGACATCTGCACTGCCTGAATCAGGTGCCCTATAAAGCAATCAAGGAGAACACCATGCTGATACTCACCCGCAAAGTCGGTGAAAGCATAAACATTGGTGACGACATCACGATCACCATTCTGGGCGTTAGCGGCCAACAAGTCCGTATCGGCATCAACGCTCCGAAAAACGTTGCGGTGCATCGCGAAGAGATTTATCAGCGCATTCAGGCGGGCCTTACCGCCCCTGACAAGCCGCAAACGCCCTGAGCCCTGCAGCAGTCCGTAGCCAGCCCTTCTGCATCGTCGCAAGGCTGGCTAAAGATTCATGCCGACTGTCCCTCATCATCCCCGCTCCATCTCGCCTTTGATTTTTTCGTTCATCCCGTCAAACCGATACTAATGACATGGCTCATAGCATGGCTGTCAGACGTTTCGTTTTAATGGCGATGAAGCAGGTATTCGTGACGGCTCAACCCAGCCCCACGCCGCGAGCCATTCCTGTGGCAGCGACCACCATCAGCACCAGTAACAAAGCTTCAATGTGACTGATCCGCGCAAACCGGCCGGCTTTCGAAGGATCGATCGCACGCCCTTTGCCCAGTGCCATCCGCCATTTGATCAGCGCGATCATCGGCGCGATTTCAAGCAACAGGATCAGCACGAACAACGTCATCTTCAGGTGAAACAGCGGTTGGTGCAGGTAATAGTCCGTGCCTTTTTCAAACCCACCAAAAGCACGCATCCCGCCGGTCACCAGCAGGACCACCGCCGATAGCCCCCATAGGTTGTCCGCCATCAAGACATTTCGAACCGCGTCCGTACCGCCCGCCAGACGTCGCAACGCCGTGCCACGGGTAAGTACCGCCCAGAACCCCAGGGCGAAAGCCAGAAGATGAATTGCCGCAAGAGACCAATGAGCCAACATGGAAGATTCCTGTCAGAGGATGTCGAATCGACCTGACAGTACTAGCTCATAACAGGATGATTGCCAGGATAGGCATACAAAAAACTGTGGGAGCGAGCCTGCTCGCGATGACGGAGTGTCAGACAACATTGTTGTTGGCTGATACACCGCTATCGCGAGCAGGCTCGCTCCCACAGGGGTATTGCGTAAGGACTCAGTCAGCCAAACGCCAGGTCGTCCCGCCCTTGCCGTCTTCCAGCACCACGCCCATGGCGGTGAGCTGGTCGCGGATGCGGTCGGATTCTGCCCAGTCCTTGTTGGCCCGCGCAGTCAGGCGCGCCTGGATCAACGCTTCGACCTCGGCGGCGTCCACGCGACCTTCGGCACCGGCCTGAAGGAAATCATCCGCCTCGAGCTGCAACACACCCAGGACGCCGGCCAGTTCTTTCAGACGCGCCGCCAGACCCGCCGCCGCGTTGAGATCACTCTCCCGCAGACGATTGATCTCGCGCACCATCTCGAACAGCACCGCGCAGGCTTCCGGCGTGCCGAAGTCGTCGTTCATCACTTCAGTGAAGCGCGCGACGAAGGCTTCGCCACCGGCGGCCGGGACCTTCGGCAGGCCCTTCAACGCATGGTAGAACCGCTCCAGGGCGCCCTTGGCGTCCTTGAGGTTGTCTTCCGAATAGTTGATGGCGCTGCGATAGTGACTGGACACCAGCAGGTAACGCACGACTTCGGGGTGGTACTTGTCGAGCACGTCGCGGATGGTGAAGAAGTTGTTCAAGGACTTGGACATCTTCTCGCCGTTGATCCGGATCATGCCGCAATGCATCCACGCATTGGCGTAGGTCTTGCCGGTGGCCGCTTCGCTCTGGGCGATTTCGTTTTCGTGGTGCGGGAATTCCAGGTCGCTGCCGCCGCCATGAATGTCGAAGGTCTCGCCCAGGCAGCAGGTCGACATCACCGAGCATTCGATGTGCCACCCCGGACGCCCGGCGCCCCACGGCGACTCCCAGCTCGGCTCACCCGGCTTGGCGGCTTTCCACAGCACGAAGTCCAGCGGGTCCTGTTTCGACTCGTCGACTTCGATGCGCGCGCCGATGCGCAGGTCTTCGATTTTCTTGCGCGACAGCTTGCCGTAGCCCATGAACTTGGCGACGCGGTAATACACGTCGCCATTGCCCGGTGCGTAGGCATAACCCTTGTCGATCAAGGTCTGGATCATCGCCAGCATGCCTGGGATGTGGTCCGTGGCACGGGGCTCCAGGTCGGGCTTGAGGATATTGAGGCGCGCCTCGTCCTCGTGCATGGCCTTGATCATGCGCTCGGTCAGCGCATCGTAAGGCTCGCCGTTTTCCCGGGCACGGTTGATGATCTTGTCTTCGATGTCGGTGATGTTGCGCACGTAGGTCAGGTCATAACCGCTGAAACGCAACCAGCGGGTCACCAGGTCGAACGCAACCATGCTGCGACCATGGCCGATGTGGCAATAGTCGTACACGGTCATCCCGCAGACGTACATGCGGACCTTGTTACCGTCCAGCGGCTTGAAGACTTCTTTGCTCTTGGTGAGCGTGTTGTAGATCGTAAGCACAGGGTTTCCCTTAAGACTTGATCACTGACCCCAGGAATCGCGCAAGGTCACGGTACGGTTGAACACCGGAGCACCGGGTTTCGAGTCCTTGATATCCGCGCAGAAGTAACCTTCGCGCTCGAACTGGAAACGGTCTTCCGGCTGTGCGTTGCCCAGCGAAGGCTCGGCACGACAACCAGTGAGTACTTGCAGGGAGTCAGGGTTGATGTTGTCCAGGAAGCTGGCGCTGTCCTCGGCCTTTTCAGGGTTCGGCGAACGGAACAGGCGATCGTACAAGCGCACTTCGCACTCGACGCTGGCAGCGGCCGGCACCCAGTGGATCACGCCCTTGACCTTGCGACCTTCCGGGTTCTTGCCCAGGGTCTCGGGATCGTACGAGCAATGCAGTTCGACGATGTTGCCGTCGGCGTCCTTGATCGCTTCGTCGGCGCGGATCACGTAGCTGCCGCGCAGGCGCACTTCACCGGCAGGCTCCAGGCGCTTATAGCCTTTTGGCGGCTCTTCCATGAAGTCTTCACGGTCGATGTAGATTTCCCGGGCGAACGGCAGGACGCGCACGCCCATGTCTTCTTTCGGGTGGCAAGGCAGTTCGAGGTTCTCGACTTTGTCTTGCGGGTAGTTGGTGATCACCACTTTCAACGGACGCAGCACGCACATGGCGCGTGGGGCGCTGTGGTCCAGGTCGTCGCGGATACTGAATTCCAGCATGCCGAAGTCCACCACGCCGTCGGAACGGTTGGTGCCGACCATCTCGCAGAAGTTGCGGATCGATTTTGGCGTGTAGCCACGACGACGGAAGCCCGACAGCGTCGACATGCGCGGGTCATCCCAGCCGTTGACGTGCTTTTCGTCCACCAGTTGCTTGAGCTTGCGCTTGCTGGTGATGGTGTAGTTCAGGTTCAGGCGGCTGAATTCGTACTGGCGCGGCTGAGCCGGCACCGGCAGGTGCTCCAGGAACCACTCGTACAAAGGACGATGGCTTTCGAACTCCAGGGTGCAGATCGAGTGGGTGATGCCTTCGATGGCGTCCGACTGGCCGTGGGTGAAGTCATAGTTGGGGTAGATGCACCATTTGTCGCCAGTCTGGTGGTGATGGGCGTGACGGATGCGGTACATGATCGGGTCGCGCAGGTTCATGTTCGGCGAGGCCATGTCGATCTTCGCACGCAGCACCCGTGCGCCGTCCGGGAACTCGCCGCCGCGCATGCGGGCGAACAGGTCCAGGTTCTCCTCGACGCTGCGATCACGGAACGGGCTGTTCTTGCCCGGCTCGGTCAGGCTGCCACGGTATTCCTTGGCCTGCTCGGGGGTCAGGTCGCACACGTAGGCCTTGCCGGCCTTGATCAGCTCCACCGCCCAGTCGTGCAACTGGTCGAAATACTGCGAGGCATAGCGCACCTCACCGGCCCATTCAAAACCCAGCCATTTAACGTCGCTTTCGATCGCGTCGATGTACTCCTGGTCTTCCTTGGCCGGGTTGGTGTCGTCGAAACGCAAGTGCGTGACGCCGCCAAACTCCTGGGCCAGACCGAAGTTCACGCAAATCGACTTGGCGTGACCGATGTGCAGGTAGCCATTGGGCTCCGGCGGAAAACGGGTGACGATCTGCGTGTGCTTACCCGAATCCAGGTCCGCCTGGATGATCGGGCGCAGGAAATTGACCGGCACGGCCGGGCCGGTCTTGGAATTCGAGGTAGGGTCGACAGTGGGCTTGCTCATAGGATCCTTGAACGTACAAGTGCGCGGCCGGGTGCGGCCTGATAAATCAAAGCCCGTATCATAGCCGATGCTGTCAAGCACCTGACAGGCCAGGTCGGTAAACGATTGAATTTAATCGACGACCCGATGAAAAACAGCCTCGAAAAACCCGCTCGGCGCGCTAAACTGCCCAGCCTGGCCGATTACAGCCAGACCGGTTGCGGGCAGCAAAGCCCCGAAACCCACGAATTCCTTGAAAGAGTAGCGATCATGACTCAAGTCAAACTGACCACCAACCACGGCGACATCGTCCTGGAACTGAACGCCGAGAAGGCACCGATCACCGTTGCCAACTTCGTTGAATACGTCAAGGCCGGCCACTACGAAAACACCGTTTTCCACCGTGTCATCGGCAACTTCATGATCCAGGGCGGCGGTTTCGAGCCAGGCATGAAAGAAAAGAAAGACAAGCGCCCAAGCATCCAGAACGAAGCCGACAACGGTCTGGCGAACGAGAAGTACAGCGTCGCCATGGCCCGCACCATGGAACCGCATTCGGCTTCCGCGCAGTTCTTCATCAACGTGGCCGACAACAGCTTCCTGAACCACAGCAGCAAGACCACCCAGGGCTGGGGTTACGCGGTGTTCGGCAAAGTGGTTGAAGGCACCGACGTGGTCGACAAGATCAAAGGCGTTTCCACCACGTCCAAGGCCGGCCACCAGGACGTGCCAGCAGAAGACGTGATCATCGAGAAAGCCGAGATCATTGAGTGATACTGCTGATTTCAGATTTGCATCTGGAAGAGGAGCGCCCGGACATTACCCGGGCGTTTCTGGATTTGATCGCCACACGCGCCCGCTCGGCGCAAGCGTTGTACATCCTGGGCGACTTTTTTGAAGCCTGGATCGGCGACGACGCCATGACGCCGTTCCAGCGTTCCATCTGCCAGGCCCTGCGCGAATTGAGCGACAGCGGCACGGCCATTTTCCTGATGCACGGCAATCGTGACTTCATGCTCGGGCAAGCCTTCTGCAAAGCGGCCGGCTGCACCCTGCTCAAGGACCCTAGTGTCGTGCAGTTCAACGGCGAACCGGTGCTGCTGATGCACGGCGACAGCCTCTGCACCCGCGACGAAGGCTACATGAAGTTGCGGCGCTGGCTGCGCAACCCGGTCACGCTGTTCATCCTGCGTCACCTGCCGCTGGGCAGTCGCCAGAAACTGGCGCGCAAACTGCGCAGCGAAAGCCGCACGCAGACGCGAATGAAAGCCAATGACATCGTCGACATCACGCCCGAAGAGATCCCGCGGATCATGCAGGAATACGGCGTGAAGACCTTGATCCACGGCCACACCCACCGCCCCGCTATCCATAAGCTGCAACTGGGCGAACACGCTGCCCGGCGCATTGTGCTGGGGGATTGGGACAAGCAAGGCTGGGCGTTGCAGGTGGATGAACAGGGGTTTGCCTTGGCGCCGTTTGGTTTTGGCAATGCGCAGTTGGCGTTGCCAAGCAACTGAAGAACGCAGATATCCCTTGTGGGAGCAAAGCTTGCTCGCGATGCAGGCGACACGGTTCCACTGCAAGACCCTGTCATCGTTCATCGCGAGCAAGCTTTGCTCCCACAGGCTCGCTCCCACATTGGATTGCATTTCACTTCTGAATCAATGCCCCGCCGACGCAGGCCCCGCCTTCGCCGCAAACGGCGGTTTCGCCAGCCACACCAACACGATCAAGCCCATGAACGCCCAACCCAGCAGCGTGAAGTAATCCACGGTGGAGAGCATGTACGCCTGGCTGTTGAGGATCTGGTCGAGCTGGGCATAAGCCGGTGTGCTCGCGCCACCGAGATGGTTAAGCGCCTCGCGGGTGGCCGGCTCATAGGTGCTGATGCTTTCACTCAGGTAGGCATGGTGCTGGTCGGCCCGGCGTATCCAGATCCAGGTGGTCAGCGATGCGGCGAAGCTGCCGCCCAGGGTGCGCAGGAACGTCGCCAGTCCGGCACCATCCGCGATCTGTTGTGGCGGCAGGTCCGACATCAGGATGCTCAAGGTCGGCATGAAGAACAGCGCCACGCCGATCCCCATGAACAACTGCACCAAAGCGATGTGCTGGAAATCCACTTCGTTGGTGAACCCGGCGCGCATGAAGCAGCTCAGGCCGATGGCCAGAAACGCCAGCCCGGCCAGCAGGCGCAGGTCGAACTTGTGGGCGTATTTGCCAACGAAGGGCGACATCAATACCGGCAGGATGCCAATGGGCGCCACCGCCAGCCCGGCCCAGGTGGCGGTGTAGCCCATCTGGGTCTGCAACCACTGCGGCAGGATCAGGTTGATGCCGAAGAACCCGGCGTAGCCCCCCACCAGCACAATGGTGCCGATGCGAAAGTTGCGGTAGGCGAACAGCCGCAGATTGACCACCGGATGGCGGTCGGTCATTTCCCAGATCACAAACACGGCCAGGGCAATGACCGAGATCAGCGCACCGATAATGATGAAGTTCGACTCGAACCAATCCAGGTCGTTGCCTTTGTCGAGGATCACCTGCAGCGCACCGACACCGATGATCAGCGTGATCAACCCCACGTAATCCATTGGCTGGTGGCTGGTGACCACCGGCCGCGCCTTCAGTTGCTGGCGCACCACCATCACGGCGAAGATCCCGATGGGCACGTTGATGAAGAAGATCCACGGCCAGCTGTAGCTGTCAGTGATCCAGCCGCCGAGGATCGGCCCGGCAATCGGCGCCACCACCGTGACCATCGCCAGCAACGCCAGGGCCATGCCGCGCCTGGCCGGCGGATACACGGCAATCAGCAAGGTCTGGGTCATCGGGTACAACGGCCCGGCCACCAGCCCCTGAAGGACACGAAAGCCAATCAGCTCCGGCATCGAAGTCGAGATACCGCACAGAAACGAGGCGAGCACGAACAGCAGGGTTGCCCACAAAAACAGCTTCACCTCGCCAAACCGACGGCTGAGCCAGCCGGTCAGCGGCAGCGCGATGGCATTGCTCACCGCGAACGAGGTGATCACCCAGGTGCCCTGCTCCGAACTGACACCCAGGTTGCCGGAAATGGTCGGCAAAGCGACGTTGGCAATGGTGGTGTCGAGCACTTGCATGAACGTCGCCAACGACAGCCCGATGGTGCTGAGCAACAGGCTGGGCGGCGTGAAGGACGCGTTATTGCTCATTGCGAAATCCTATGAAGCGAAACGGACATGACAAAGTCGCGCAAAAGTCCCGGTTGAAATGGGGGACAAAACTGTGGGAGCGAGCCTGCTCGCGATGGCGGTTTGTCAGTCGCCATCAACCCTGGCTGATCCACCGCTATCGCGAGCAGGCTCGCTCCCACAGGTTCAGGTCATTACCCAAGTCGCCAGGCATGGCTACCTCAGCGCTGCGCGGTCTTGCTGGCAGCGGCACTGTTTTCGTGAATCAACCGGGTGATCATCGCGTCGGCGTCGACCAGTTGCCGGTCATAGACCTGGGTGCTGAAAGAGGCTTGTTTCGGTGGTTGCTGGGCCAGCACCGGACCACTCTGGTCGCGCAGGTTGACATCGACCTGGGTCGACAGGCCGACCCGCAGCGGATGCTTGGCCAATTCCTGGGCGTTGATATGAATACGCACCGGCACCCGCTGCACGATCTTGATCCAGTTGCCGGTGGCGTTCTGCGCTGGCAACAACGCGAACGCGCTGCCGGTGCCCGCACCGAGACTGTCGACGGTGCCGCTGTACTTCACGTCGCTGCCATAGAGGTCGGTTTCGATGTCCACCGGCTGGCCGATGCGCATGTCCCGCAGCTGGGTTTCCTTGAAGTTGGCGTCAATCCATAACTGATCCAGCGGAATCACCGCCATCAGCGCCGTGCCCGGCTGCACCCGCTGGCCCAACTGCACCGTGCGCTTGGCGACGTATCCGGTGACCGGCGCGATCAAGGTGCTGCGGGCGTTGGTCAGGTAGGCCTGACGCAATTGCGCGGCGGCCGATTGCACGTCTGGATGGGAAGCCACCACGGTGTCATCCACCAAGGCACTGGAGGTCTTGAGTTGCTGTCTGGCGTTGGCCAACGCATTCTGCGCCGAGGTCAAATCGTCACGGGCGTGGGACAGTTCCTCCCGGGAAATCGCCCCACCGGCCGCCAGGTTCTTGCGTCGGTTGTAGTTCTCCTGGGCCTTCTGGACCTCGGCCTCCTGGGCTTTGACCTGGGCGCGCATGCCATCGACGTTGCTGTACAAGCCACGCACCTGGCGCACGGTACGGGCCAGGTTGGCCTGGGCACTTTGCAGCCCGACCTCGGCGTCGTTCGGGTCGAACTGCACCAGCACCTGGCCTTCGCGCACCAGGTCACCGTCGTCGGCACCGATGCTCACCACGGTGCCGGTGACCTGCGGCGTGATTTCCACCACGTTGCCGTTCACATAGGCATCGTCGGTGCTCTCACTCCAGCGGCCATACAGTTCGTGCCAGGCCCAGACGCCCAGGCCACCCAGGACGACAATCAGTGCCAGTCCCAGCAGCATCAGCTTGCGCTTGCGCGGGTTGCTGCTGTCCTGGGCAGTTTCAGAGGGTTGGGTAGTTTCGGCAGTAGCCATGACAAGTACCTCGAATCAGTTGTGCGGCGTGGTGGAGGCTGGCGTGGCCGAAGCCAGGGTGTCGGCCTCGAAGCCACCGCCCAGGGCCTGCATCAGTTGGATCGACAGGTCGATCTGCTCGGCATTCAGGTTCGCCAGTTGGCGCTGCGCCTGGAGCAATTGCTGCTCGATGCTCAGCACGTCCAGGTAATTTCCGATGCCGGAGCCATAGCGCTGGACCACGGTGTCGTAAGAGTTCTGTGCGATATCGGTAGCGTGTTGCTGCGCGGCGATCTGCCGTGCGATGTCGCGCAACTGGTTGATGGTGTCGCTGACATCTCCAAGGGCCTTGACCAGGCTCTTGTTGTACTGCGCCACCGCCATGTCGTAATCGGCATCTCTGGCATCCAGGTCCGCCCGCAGTCGCCCACCGTCGAAGATCGGCAGCGACACCGTCGGCGCCACGTTGAAAAAGCGGCTGGCCGAACCGAACATCGCGTCTCCCAACAACGACTGCACCCCCGCCGCCGCGCTCAGGTTGAGGTTGGGGTAGAACTGAGTCTTGCCGGCTTCAATGTCCTTGCCCGCAGCCTCGACTCGCCAACGACCGGCGACCAGATCCGGACGACGGCCCAGCAATTCGGCTGGCAGGTTCGACGGCAGGGCAACGGCGCTGGCTTGCAGCACGTGAGGGCGAGCAATTTCATTGCCGCGGTCCGGCCCCTTGCCCAACAGCACCGCCAAGGCGATTTTTGCGCTTTGCAGGCGTTTTTCTGCGTCGATCCGGCTCGCATCGGCGCTGGCTTCCAGGCTTTCTGTCTGCTGGAACTGATATTCGCTGTCGATCCCGGCGCTGAGGCGGCGCTTGCCCAGATCGAGCATTTGCCGGGTGCGCTTGAGGTCCTCGGAGGCCAGGTCATAAATGATATGGGCCTGCCCCAGATCGCTGTAGGCCCTCGCCACGTCAGCGGCGAGCGTCAGGCGTGCGGCCTGCCGGTCGATCTCGGCGGCGCGGGCCTGGCCCAGGGCCGCTTCCCAGGCCGCACGCTGGCCGCCCCAGAGATCGAAGTTGTAATTGAAATCCACGCCCAGCGAACGCAGGGTGCTGTACGCCCCGCCCTGCCCTTGCGGGTCCTGGTCACGGGCCAGCCGCGAACGGCTGACACTGGCGCTGGCGTCCAGGGTCGGCATGCGCGCCGCATTGGCGGCGTAGGCAGCGGCACTGGCCTGATGCACCCGGGCGCTGGCGATCTGCATGTCCGGGCTGTCGCGCAACGCTTCGTGGATCAGACCGTCGAGTTGTGGATCGCCGAGGCTTTTCCACCAATCGCTTTTCGGCCAGGACGCGGGTGACAGCATGACGCCGTTGAGAGACTGCCCGGCCTTGAGATTTTGAGCCTCAAGGCGGACGCCTTCGGTATTCAGGCCGCTGTAACTGGCACAACCGGCCAGGCTCATGGCCAGCAACACCAGGCTGATGCGGGTACGCAAGGTTTTACGACTCATTTGTCCCCCAACCGCAACACGGTGATGGGATCACCGGCGGCAAGCAGAATTTTCTTGAGGATTTGTTCGAGGATTTGCAACTCCTCGCGGCTGATGGCGCCCGCCAACTGGTTCATGGCATCGGCGCCGATAACAGGCAGGCGATCGGCCAGGGCCTGGCCGGCTTCGGTCAGCACCAGTCGCACCTGCCGCCGGTCATCCGCCGAGCGCTGGCGGATCAGAAAACCTTTCTGCTCCAGACGATCGACCATTCGCGTCATTGAGCCGCTGTCCAGGGACAGGTACCGACACAGCTCGACCGGCGTGTCGATGCCGTGCTGGGCCATGATGATCAACACCTTGAACTGCGCGGCGGTGATGCCGACGGGTTCCATGTGGGTATCGATGATTCGGTCTTTGAGCAGCGCGGCACGACCGAGCAGCATGCCGAGGTGGCAATTGTGGAAATCGTCCGGGGTGAAATGTTTCATCTGACCACCTTTTACTGCCTAGGCAGTGAATGTATGTCGAGATGTTACTGCCTAGGCAGCAAATGTCAAACAAATAGTTAGCTTGCTATGCACAACCCGACAAACGCAGATAAAAAATGTGGGAGCGAGCCTGCTCGCGATAGCGTCGTGACAGTCAACATTGAGTCGGCTGATACATCGCTATCGCGAGCAGGCTCGCTCCCACAGGAGGTGGCGCGAAGGCTTAGAAATCGCGCTTGTAGAAGATATCCAGGGAGCTGGCGACGCCGCTGGCGGCTTCCAGGTACACCCGCTTGCTGAGTTTGTAGCGCAGGGCGATGGTGTTGGCCGGTTCGAACACGCCGACGCCGTAACGCAGGCTGAGTTTTTCCGTCAGATTGCCGCTGGCCACGACACTGGTGGCATCGCCGCTGCCCTGGGTGTCGAGCTGGAAATCCTCGATGCCCAGATTGTTGGCGAGGCTGGTGGTCACCCCCGCACTGCCCATCAGCCCCAGGCCCAGTGCCGCCTGGGCGAGCATGTTGTTGTCCTCGCCCGTGGTGCTCAGCGGCCGGCCGAGTACCAGATAAGACAACGCCTGTTCCTGGCTCATGGCCGGTTCAGAGAAGATTTGCGTGGTCGGCTGTTCGGCGCTGCCGCTCAAACGAATGCCGGCGATCACGTCGTCGGTCTGGCGAATCGCTTCGATATCCAGGTAAGGCTGGTCGATGGGCCCGGCGAACAACAGCCGCGCCCGACGCACCGTCAGCCGTTGCCCATAGGCCCGGTAGCGACCGTCGTTGAGCCAGAGCTCACCGCGAGTGTCCATGTTGTCGCCGATGTGCACCTGGCCTTTTACGTTGGCCGTCAGGCCGAAGCCCGAAAACGCGAGCTTTTCCTGGCCCACGATCACATCGATGTCCATCGCCATGGCCATCGGTGTCTTGCCCTCCTCGGTCTGGTGGCCAACGATCACCGTATCATCCGACACCTTGACGGTAGACGGCGGCAGTTCGCGCACGGTGATTTCGCCTTTGGGCACCAGGACCTTGCCGGCGATGGAAAGCCGCTCGCCCTGCAACGTGATGGTCAGGTCCGGCGCCACCTCCAGCACCGCGTAAGGTTCGACGGTGACCGGCAATTGCGAACCCTTGAGCGCCAGGTTCATGCTCAGGGCTTCGCCCCAGCCGATGTCCCCGGTCAAGCTGCCTCGGCCGACCTTGCCACTTTTCCAGTCACCGTTGAGGCGCACCGTTTCACCGGCAATCGTTGCGCGCATCTGCAAGTCTTCGAGGCTGACCGGCAGTTCCGGACCGGACACTTCGCCATCGCTGATCAACAGGTTGCCGTTGACCTGGGGCGCCAACAAACCACCCGACAGCGTGCCGCTGCCATTCAGGTGACCGGTGAGGGTTTCCACCATCGGCAGGAATGGCCGCGCCACGGACAAGTCCAGGCCGCTCAGGCGGAATGAGCCGCTCAGCGGTTTGCTGGCCGGCAACGGGTTGATCTGCGCCTGGAGCATCAGTTCGCCCAGCTTGGCCCCAACGAAATTCAGGCTGGTGTCGATCCGTTTGGGCGTCAGGCGACTGTCGAGGGTCAAGGTCTGGTAGGGGAAGTCCAGCCATTGCTCAGCGTCGCGGTCCTTGTCCCGGATCCGCAAAGTGCCGCCGCTGGCGTCCACCAGAATACGCCCGTTCGGGCCGCTGGCCGGCAGGTCCAGTTGCAGGTCGGCGTTGAGTCGGCCCTGCCAGGCAAAATCCTTGGGCATCCACTGGGCCAGGCTTTCGATGGGGAATTGCTTGAGGTGATAGCGCAGCTTCGGCTCCGGCATCAGGCGCTGATCCTCACCACACAGGCTGGCCTCGCCGGAACGCCAACAGTGGGCCCCCAGGTTGAGCGTGCCATTGGCCAGGCGCTCCAGCTTGGCCGGGGCTTGCAGCCGCCAGGCCTGGCCGCCGGCCTGCACATTGCCACTGCTGAGGCGCCCTCGCCAGTTGCCTTGGTCGTGCACGCCATCGAGCGCCAGGGCCGTTTCCAGCTGTGGCCCTTGCAGGTCGAGGGTCAGTTTTTGCTGCCTGATGTCGCCCTGCCCGCTCACCGTCAGGACACCGAGCGACGTGTCACCCGCCCGAATGCCGCTGGCCTTGAGGTCAACCTTGCCGCGCTGCGCGCTGTCGAGGGTCGCATCCAGGTTCAGGCTTTGCAGGCGGTTGTCCTGCAACGCCAGTTGCGTGCCTTGCAGGTCGAGCTTGCCTTGGGGGGCCTTGAGTGTCCCGGCCACGTTGAGGCGACCGACCAGTTGGCCGCGCAATTGCGGCCAGAGTTGGGCCAGGCGCGAGAGTTTGATATCGATCTGACCGCTGAGTTTTTCTTGCAGGCTGCCCGTGCCGTTGATGCGGTTGTCACCCAGGCGAATGTCCAGCGCGCTGAGGTTCCACTGCTCGCCAACACCGTTGGCCTTGGCCTGGAACAGCGCCGGTTGGCCGCGCAACTTGCCCTTGAGGTCCAGGTCCGCATCAAGCTCCAGGCGGTCGTTTTTCATCGAACCCTTGCTGCGCAACGGCCCGGCCAGGGTGCCGGGCAGCTCCCCCAGCCAGTACGCCGGGTTGATGGCCGACAGTTCCAGCGCCGTGTCCCAGGCGATGCCGTCGGCAAACTCAAGGTTCAGATGGCCTTCGGCCTTGCCCTGCCCGGCGGCGAGTTTGAGTTCCGGCAAATGGATTGTCGTCAGGTCGCCGCTGAATGGGCTGTCCAGGCTGAACGCTCCGGCGGGACCGTCCAGCGCCGCCTGGAAATTGCCCAGGTACTTGCCATCGGTATACGACACCTCACCGTTGAAACTGCGCAGCGTCACTTGCGGCTCGTCGATCAGCGGATAGAGGCGATGCCAAGGGAAGTCCAGCCAGGCGATTTTCGCCTCGGCGCTCAGGCCTTCGCGCCAGTCCAACTGGCCGGTGAGCTTGAGGTATTGCTGATCACTGGCGTTGAGGTCCAGGCCGGCGATCTGCGCACCGTTGGCGTCCACTTTGCCTTGCAGCAGCAAGGCCACCGGGCCTTTTTCGGCGGGCAACGTTGCCTTGCCAAGCAACTGGTAGCCGCTGTTCAGATCGCCTTCGCCCGTCAGCTCCAACTGATTGAGCATCAGGGTATCCGGCAGATCGGCGCCGGCCCTGAAGCCGTCAGCGGTAATGCGTACCTTGGCCGGCAGGTTGTCCGCCAGCGGTTGCAGCTCACCGACCAACCGGCCTTGCAGATAGCCGCTGCTGTCGGCGTTGATGTTGAGGGTTTTGAGCAGATTGCCATCGATGTTCAGGTCCAGCGTCCAAGGCGTGGCGCCTGGCGCTGGCAAGGTCAACCGGCCCAGGGCCTTCAGCGGCCAGTCGCCGCCGGGTTGCAGCAAACCGGACAGCTTCAGGCTCAGTTCGTCGCGCTGCAGCTGCACCGAGTCGATCTGCAGACCCTGGGCGGTCCAATGCGCGGCCAGTTGCAAGCCCTTGAGCTGTTCGCTGCCATTGAACAACAGGCTGCCGACTTGCACGTCGCCCAGTTCCAGGGCAAGCGGCAGGTTCAGGTCCGGCAAGGTGATCGGACCGCTGCTCGGTTCGTCAGCGGGCGGAGGAAATTGCAGGCTGACCTTATCGGCCTTGAGCTGATCGATGCACAGGGTCATGCGCGCCAGGCATAGCGGCGACCAGGCGAAAATCACCTGATCGAGTTCCACTCGGCTGCTGTCCTGCTGCCACAACAGGTGGTCGGCACTCCACTGGCCGCCCAACCGTCCCTGAAAATTATCCGAACTCAAACCCGGCACAACACCAAGCGCCCAACGGCTGCCCCATTGCGTGCCGAGCACGATGCTCAGGGTCAGCAAGACCATCAGCAGCAACGTGCCAAGCGCCAGCAGCGCTATTTTCAAACCACGATTCACAACTCGGGCCCCATGGAAAAGTGCAAGCGAATGCCGCCGTCGTCGTCCAGCGCATGGGCGAGGTCGAGGCGGATCGGCCCCACCGGCGACACCCAACGCACACCGACGCCGACACCCGTCTTGAGGCTCGGCAGCTCAAGGCTGTTAAAAGAGTTGCCTTGGTCGACGAAGGTCGCCACCCGCCATTTTTGCGCAATCGAGTACTGATACTCGAGGCTGCCGGCGACCATGTAGCGACCACCGATACGATCACCTTCGGAGTTTTCCGGTGACAGGCTCTGATAATCGTAACCGCGCACGCTCTGGTCGCCACCGGCGAAGAAGCGCAGGGATGGCGGGATGGATTTGTAGCCATTGGTGGCGCTGCCACCGACCTGGGCCCGGGCCAGCAGACGATGCTTGTCGAACACGGTGGTCAGGCCCTTGACCATGGCCGTGCCATATAAAAGGTTGTTGTCCGAGCCAAGCCCTTCCTTGGCGACCTTGGTGTCGAATTGAATGCGATAGCCGTTGCGCGGATCGATGCGGTTGTCACTGCGCAAGTAGGAATAGCTCACGCCCGGCATCAGCAAGGTGCTCAGGCCCGAATCGTCGCCGAGCCGATATTCCTCACGCTGCCACTTGAGCGACACCACCCGTTGCCAGCCACTGGGCAACTTGCTATGCCATTCCGGGCCCACGGTCAGCAGCTTGCTGAGGCTATCGGTGCCGGAAAGCTCTTCATATTGATAGCCACCGGCGTAGCGCATCTTGTCGGTCAACGGCGGGTCCAGCGGTACGTCGTACCACAGGCCAACGTTCTGCCGGGGCGCCGACACTTCCGCTTCCCAGCCATAACTGTGGCCCTGGGGATTGACCCAGTGGCGCGTCCAATTGGCCTTGGCCCGCGGGCCGACGTCGGTGGAGAACCCCAGGCCCAGGCCCATGGTGCGCGGCTTGCGGGTCTCGAGCTTGACCGCCACCGGGATCACGTTATCGGTGGCGGCGGTGGGTGCCGCGTCCACCCGAACACCTTCGAAATATCCGCTCGATTGCAGGGCCTGGTTGAGTTCTGCGATGAGTTCCGAGTCGTACGCCTCGCCCGCCTTGAACGGCACCATGCGCTGCAACAACTCTTCATCAAAGGGTGTGTCACCCTCGAAACTCACCGGGCCCAGGGCGTAGCGCGGGCCGCTGTCGTAGACCAGCTCGATGTCGGCCACGCCGGCCTGGGGGTCCACCAACAGCTTCTGGCTGACAAATCGCCCGCTGAAAAATCCGTAGCGCGAGGCCTGGTTCTGGATGATCCGTTTGGCGTCTTCATAGCGCCCATGATTAAGCACCGCGCCAGGTTTGAGCGCGGCGTTGTCCGGTACGCGAAAAGCCTTGAGGGAAGCCGCCGGGCCTTCGATGCGCACGGTGACATTGCGCAGGTGCACGGGCTCGCCAGGGTCGATGGTCAGGATCAGGCGCGGGGTCTTGCCGCCCTCGACCTCGCTGTCGATCTGCGGCTGGTAGTAACCCAACGCCTGGGCGGCTTTGCGCGCCTGTTCTTCGGCACCCCGACTGAAACGCAGCAAGGCCTCTTCGTCACGATCGCCCACGCCGCCGATATAGCCTTCTACGTTAGCCTTGAGCTGGTCGTTGGACGGCTTGACCCGTACATCCAATTCACTTTGTGCCAGTGCCGCGCAGCTGAGGGACAGCAAGAGCGCACCACTGGTCATTCGTCCTGGGAAATTCATGGCGCGGATGCTATCACGAGCTTGGAAGCCTGATAGAGCCGGACATGTCTCAAAAGTTTCCCCGGATTACGCCGTCGCGCTCTGCAATACCTGCGGGTTGGCGTGAAAGAAGACATGTTCGCGGACGGGTCCTACCGCAATCTCGCCGATTTCCTCATAACCCTGACGTTTATAGAACTCCAGGTAACGTGGGTTGCCGGTGTCTAGCACCACGCCCTGGGAGTTCTCGTCCACCGCACACCAGTTATGCACCGCCGCCAGTAACTGTTCGCCGAAGTGTTGGCCTTGGAACTGTGGATGAACTCCCAGCAGGGGCAATACATGGACAGAATCCGACGGCAGGCAGGCCGTCACTGCGGCATGGTAGTCCAGGTAGCGCCGGGTGCAGCGAAAGCCGGTGCTCAACACCATGCGCAGGCGCCAGGCCCAACTTTCAGTGATACCCAGGCGGCGCTGCGGTGGAGCAATCAAGGCAATGCCGATCAGGCGGTCGTTGACCAGCAAGCCGATGGCCGGCAGATCCTGGAGAAAATGCTGTTTGACCAACTCACGCACCGTGGCCCGTACCCGATGTTCATAACCGGGCCGCTCGGATTCGAACAGGAAGCTGAAGGTCGGCTCATGACGATAGGCCTGATACAGCAATGAACGTGCCTCGCGGGAATAACCGCTGTCGAGCATATGGATGTCGGCGATGGCGGTGGCGGTTTCTGGCATGACGGTCAATCTCCTGGGCGAGGCTCGGTGAGGCCCCGCTCTTATTGAGTACGAACCCGATTGGGCTCTGATCGTTCCTACATGCACAGGACATTAGCAGCGCATTTGTCCTACTGCCACGCTGGCCGTGCTCCTACATGTCAGCTAGCATCGCAGTTTTGCCAGGACAGCCGACCATGAAGATCGTCTCCTTCAACATCAACGGGCTGCGCGCCCGCCCCCATCAGCTGGCGGCGCTGATCGAGAAGCATCAGCCGGACGTGATCGGCCTGCAGGAAACCAAGGTCCACGACGAGCAATTCCCCCTGGCCGAGGTGCAGGCCCTGGGTTATCACGTGCATTACCATGGGCAGAAGGGTCACTACGGCGTCGCCCTGCTCTCCCGCCAGGCTCCACTGACGTTGCACAAAGGCTTCGAGAGCGACGATGAAGACGCCCAACGGCGTTTCATCTGGGGCACCTTCGCCGATGCCAACGGTGTGCCGGTGACCATCATGAACGGTTACTTCCCCCAAGGCGAAAGCCGCGATCACCCGACCAAGTTCCCGGCCAAGGAGCGTTTCTACAACGACCTGCAGCAACTTCTGGAAAGCCGTTTCAGCAACGACCAGCCCGTAGTGGTGATGGGCGACGTGAACATTTCCCCGGAAGACAGCGACATCGGCATCGGCCCGGACAACATGAAACGCTGGCTGAAAACCGGCAAATGCAGCTTCCTGCCGGAAGAGCGCGAGTGGATGGCCCGCCTGAAGAACTGGGGCCTGGTGGACAGCTTCCGGCACCTGAACCCGGACGTCACCGACCGCTTCAGCTGGTTCGACTACCGCAGCCGCGGGTTCGAAGACGAGCCCAAGCGTGGCCTGCGCATCGACCTGATCCTCACCTCCCATGGGCTGCTGCCACGGGTCAAGGATGCCGGGGTGGATTATGAACTGCGCGGCATGGAGAAACCTTCGGACCATGCGCCGATCTGGCTGCAGTTGAGCTAAATCCAGGGCATACACAAACCTTGTGGGAGCGAGCCTGCTCGCGATGACGGCGGCACATTCAAAATCAATGTGGCAGTTGCACCGCTATCGCGAGCAGGCTCGCTCCCACAAGGGATCTTCGGCGAACTGCGGCTGACAAGTCGCACGCCTGTCACTTTTCAGTAACCTGACTGACTTAATCTTCCGGCACGTTCTTAGGTTCAGAAGGTGTCGGCATGCGGCTGCGCGTTGTTTTTTTCATGGGCCTCTGGCTGCCGCTTACGGCATGGGCCAGCGGCCTGCCGATTCCCGAACACGGCCCCGCGCTGCGCCTGCAAGGCTCGAACACCATCGGCGCCACGCTGGGGCCGGCGCTGGTCAAGGCGCTGATGGTGGATCAGGGGCTGCTCAAGGTCCGCACCGAAATCACCGACCGTGAGAACGAGCAGCGTATCGTCGGCCAGGCCGCCGATGGTCGACGGGTGGAAATCGACATTGCCGCCCATGGCTCCAGCACCGGGTTTTCCGCCCTCAAGCACGCCAGCGCCGAACTGGCGGCCTCTTCGCGACCGATCAAGGACAGCGAGCTCAAGGAACTGGCACATCTGGGGGACCTGAAAAATCCCAGCGCCGAACAGGTCATCGCCATCGATGGCCTGGCGATCATTCTTCATCCACAAAACCCGCTGCGCCAGCTCGACACCCGGCAACTGGCGAAGATATTCAGCGGCGAGGTGAACACCTGGGAATCGGTGGGCGGCGCCGGCGGCCCGATTCATCTCTACGCGCGGGATGAGCAGTCCGGCACCTACGACACCTTCAAGGAACTGGTGCTCAACCGACAGGGAAAACGCCTGGCCCCTTCTGCCCGGCGCTTCGAATCCAGCGAACAGCTTTCCGACGCTGTCAGCCAGGACCGGCAAGGCATCGGTTTCATCGGTTTGCCCTACGTGCGCCAGGCCAAGGCGCTGGCGATTGTCGACGGCGACTCCCAGCCCATGATGCCGCTGACCCACCTGATCGCCACCGAAGACTACCCTTTGTCGCGCAGGCTGTTCTTTTACCTGCCACCGCAAGAAACCAACCCGTGGGCCGAGGCACTGGTTGAGTTCACCCAAAGCGAAAAGGGCCAGGCCATCGTCGCGGCCAACGGATTCATCGCGCAAACCGTCCAGGCCATGGCCGTCACCCCCAATGCGCTGATGCCTGAGGGTTATCAGGCCCTGAGCCGCCATGCCCAACGGCTGTCGGTCAACTTCCGCTTCGAAGAAGGCAGCGCCAGCCTCGACAACAAGGCCCAGCAGGACCTGGGGCGTGTGCTCGCCTATATAAAGCAGCACGACAAGCTCGACCGCCGAGTGACGCTGGTTGGGTTTGGCGACGCCAAGGACGACCCGGCACGCGCCGACCTTCTATCCCGGTTGCGGGCCATGGCAGTGCGGCGCGAATTGGTCAAACACGGTGTGGCGCTGCGCGAAGTACGCGGCTTCGGCGCCCTGATGCCGGTGGCGGCCAACAGCGAGGATGAAGGCCGGGTGAGGAATCGGCGGGTGGAGGTCTGGGTTTACTGACACCGAAAGGCCAAATGTTTATCCCGCCAGCCACGGCGTAGGACCTGACCGCCTCGCCTTGCGCCGTTGCCTACAACTACGCCAGAATCCGCCGGCTTGTGCGCCTTGGGGTCGGGCTTTATCGTTTTCCGGTCGCTGACGAATCAGCGATCGGGTTTGGTAGCCCGGTTTTCCTGGTGCACGTGCAACCTGACGCAGGGGATTTCTATGCCCTCTGTTTTATGGTGGTCATGCGCAGGGCGTCCTCGGACGCGCCGGGTTGCCAGGTAACCGGTCTACCAACCTTCGTATGGCCACCTCCCTTCGTTTGGTAGCGAAAGGGATGGCTCCAATTTCTTACCTGGAGTTTCATCTATGTTCAAACCAACACCTAATCCGCCAGACACCGATCCAACCACCCTCAACACCAAAGAATTCGACAAAGCCGCCGACCGCGCCCTCGACTTCTACCTCAAGCCCAAACCCACCAAGCCCGAGCCTGCTCCAAGCCAAGTCTTCACCGTCGTCAACGGCATCGACACCGAAGCCCTGCTCGCCAACCTCAGCGAAACCCTGGCCTCGGCCAATGCCATGGTCAGCGACCTGGCCTTCGATCTGGAAGGTTCCCGGCGCCACGTCGCCCTGGGCATTCAGCAACTGATCGAACTGAGCGGCTTGCTGGCGAACCGAGCGCTGGATAACGTCGACCCACGCTAGCCGCTACCACACTCCCACTGTGGGAGCGGGCTTGCTCGCGAAAGCGGTCTGCCAGTCAGCACTTGGTTGGCAGGCAGATCGCCTTCGTGAGCTAATCCATACAGAGAGCTCGACGCACTCCCCGGTGTTTAAGCAACCAATATCTTGTTCAACCTGCTGCTATGCTTAGGTCTTCTCGAAAAGAGTCGAAGCGACTTTCAAGTCAAAACTATTAGCGCTAAATTAACCCCATCAACACCGCTAATGCTAACTATGAATAGCCTTTCGGCTAAACCCGGCAAAGTTAATAATCATATGAGCAAGGCTCGACCAACTTAACGTACGGCCCCGCCAAGGAAAAGCGATCATGCCACTGAAGGTCAACGGGAAAAGCGTCTCTGATGGCTCCGCCAGTTCTAGTAGTTCAAGCACACCGCCTGCGGGGGAAACAATCGAACTCTCCGACCTCATTGCCGAGACGGAACCGGCGCTTGTGTCACTCGGAATAACCAGCCCCGCACAGCTAAAAACAGCGGAGTCATTACTAAAAAATCTACTAGTCACTGACAAATCTTTTGCCTCCGCTAGCGAACTGGCAAAATACTTATTCAGCATCCTCCACTCTCAGGAACCGTTACTACATCAGCAATCCGAGGACATTACCTATAAGCTCATCCTTGAAAGTATCGAGAACGAAAGCTGCCTTTCATCGTTCAAGACGGGCGGGCAAAAAACGGTGTCAATTATTCTACCCCACCCTCGATATTTACTCTCTCAGGCGAAGGATTCGTCGAAGGATAAGGTACTGATCCAACAAGTCAGTGATATGCAAGCGCTTAACAAACTCGGAATTAATGCCCTAAAAACGTCCGGAATATTTACATTCATGGACAAAAAATCATTTATCTCGGAGAAAGTAGAAGGCGCAGAAAACGCTCGAATCCTAGACAACGTTGTGGTAGACAACCTAAGCCTGACGCTCTCACGCTCAACATTGATTACTGCACTAAGGAAGGCCAAAATTTTTGACAAACTTCCTAAGTTGGAGCAGGCGACCAGCGACCTGGCGAAAATAGCAAAACATTGTGAAAACCACCCAAGATTCTTGAACGATTTGCAATGTCTAGTTCAAGCAAGTACTGGCAACCTCATCATACATGATCCATCTGCAACGCTTCCCGACCAACCACAGAACCCAATGCAAGAAAAAGTACAAGCGACCCGTCTGAAAGGTTACGAGAAGAAGCTAACTTTCTTATTGAGCACGCTCAAGTCGCAGTGCAGAATTTTAGGTGGTGAAAGCCAGTAAAATCATAGCGTTAAAGCCTTTCGCCAGCTGGCGATTCTCTTCAGCTAGCCGAATGTGTGCTCGAAGATGTTGCGCTGTTGATATTTTGGGTTGTCGAACGGCTTGATTCTCCGGCTGAAAATGAACTTTATCCAGCACCTGGGTATCACGGGCAGCATCAGGTAGCATTCGCGTGGCATTGCAACAGATGGCATTGCAACAGATGGGACTGCAACAGATGGGACAGATTTATTTAACTCTGGCCCAACCGATTGGCGCATCCCCATCCTCGCCATCCCATTCCTGTTAAACTGCGCTCCCGTCGCATTCGTCATTTCAGATCTCATGCCCTCACATACAGCATCATCCCAAGTCCTCTCCCGCCGGTTCAGCGTTGCGCCGATGATGGATCGAAGCTACTGGAACTAAAAAACCTTATTTTTCAGTAGCATAGAGACAATTTAATCCTTGCTGTAGCAAAAATTAAGCAGGGAATTGGAAATATCCCCTCAGAAGGGCCATTTTTCACGCAAGAGTCTGTCCACCGGATTATTGTCACGGCGCCGCTCTATGACCTACCAGCAAAAGCATTGTAAATTCGCTATACGTGAGCGCCCTGCCTTACAGTCCATTCGACATCTCGACAGTTACTACCATTGCCCTGCAACAACTCATTCGTCTACTGCTGGTAAATCTTCGGACTCCCCGGCGGGGCTATAATCGTATCCAGATATCTTTCGTTGGTATTGAATAATAATACTGGTTATATCTGGATCACCAACGCGCTCTTCCGCAAGCTTCAACCTATCCATCGCGTCGTCGAATGCAGACATATCTTTAGCTCGCCTAAAAATCTCAACACCGACATCACAATATGTGCGCAAAAAATCTTTGTTATCTTTATACCTATCTATAGCGTTAGTTGCATAGGCTCTGGCCTTTTCAAGGATTGCAATTCTATCCTCTTCTAAAATGCCAGGGGTTCGCTCTGCGCGAGCTAACAAAAGCATGATTTTAAAGCGGTGAACTGGGCCATCTGCTTTAAAATCATTTTCAAAAAGACGAATCTCTGTATCTGCCTTCTCAATCTCATTTATATCGATAAGATTGCGAATCAACCTATGGCGCGGAACTCTTTCGCCCGGTGCCTTCGAGATCATTTTTCGTAGAAGTTTATTCCTCACATGTTTATCTGCAATTCTACCGATTCCTTTTTCATAACCACATAGCTGGCGGATGGTGCGAATTTCAACATCGTAGGTCGGAACGATGCCATCTATCACACGCTCAAACAGACTTATATACTCCTTAACATCAGGCATTTTATATTGCGCTATTATATCAGTAATTACCGGATGCCTACCTTTCCAGCCGTAAGTCCCATCCTTACTACTTATAGTAAACTCATGAACAATATCAACCAAATTCTCCAAAGACGCAGTAACTTGGCCAGCGGGAATTCCTAGTAGCCGCATAACGAGCTGACGATGAACTATGATACCTGAGCTTTCCATTGCAGCGACTAAGCGGTATATTTCTTGATAGTTTTCGTTTAGTGACGCGAACTCCCTCAAGACAATATCGTCGAATTTATCCGAAGCAAAAATATTTTTCAAACATACAAACGTGTCTGACTCACATCGTACGGTTAACCTACGCTTTCTCTCCGATCTTGAAAACCCAGAAAAGCTGTTCTCCACGAGAGGTTTAAGATCTGCGTTCGTGTCTACTAAAGTCAGTAAGTCCTCTACTTCTGTCGGGTCGAGCCCTTTTAAAATCTTCTGGGAAGCATGTTTAAAAAAATTGGGGGTTTTAACTCTCGGATTCCATAAGTTCCTAGATGAAATCAATAATATTTTCAGACTCTGAACATTGTCGGCCACCAACAAATCGATTAGCGAGCTAATATCTCCTACATGCTTATGAGCATCATCAACCAACAACACTCCAGTCTTGTTTTTCTCCTTAAGATAATTAGCAACCGCCCTCCAAGCGGAGGGAAGCAATGTATGCTCTGCTTTATGTTCCCACGCGTAGATGGAAACCTGAGACTTCATGTATAAGACTTGCTTGGCCAATGTAGACTTACCTGTCCCACTAGCACCCAGGACGATCGTTATAAACTTCTCATTACTTTCCAACTGAGGCATAAGATGAGCGGAAAGAGTTCGCCGGAAAGTTAAATTTGCCGCAATGTCGGCATACGAAGCTGGCCAACCATTAAACATAGAGCTAGCATCTTTAATGCTACTAGTAATATCATGCGCAACATCCCTAGTTACGGGACGCAGCACAGAAAATGCATCAAGCGGGTCATCATTGACCTTATTTGTTAGAGCTTCACTTTTGGTGTTCTTCTGGAGCTCGACAAAAAAATCGTCAAGACTACCAAATGAAACCCTAACACCTCGCCGCTCATGCAACAGAGCCCGGTTCTCGTCCGGCGTATACAAAATCAAATTTATTGTAGCCGGCATATGACTTCTTGCATTGATGTCTAACGACTTAGATATCAAATCTTTAATGTGAGCATCTGCCAATGAATACCCTATAATAACCAAATCAGTCCCCGCCAAATCCATTTTCAGCGAGTCATACAGGTACTCCCTATACTCCATAGTTAGATCATAGTCATTTTCAGAAATAATGATACGACTATGAACACCATCGACCTCGTCTTTCTCTATACTTCCATGCAATTTAAATAACTTAGTAGCTTCAGGAATACGCTGAGTTGTGAAATCAAAATTTGAAGAAATTACTGATAGTGGCTGATCGCGCCTAGCATAAGACTGTTCAATCAACGAGTCATAGTTAGTAGTGTAGATGTTTCGCCAACCGTACAGTGGTAAATTCAGTAAACTACCCGTTGGCACAAGCTTCTCAAAGGATCTCCTCAACGTCTTTATCATTTCACGACGACAATCTTTCTGCTCAGCCAAGCTCGCAACTTCGCTCAGCGAATATCCATAGGAATCTATGTCGAACCGTTCTGAGAGGCGATCAATTAAAAGCTTTACAGATGGTGCGCCGGAAGGAAGCGACGAGCCCGCTCCGAAAAAAAGGACTGTGTTTTCTGGCTTTATTCTTCTGGCCAGTTCGGCTAACGGGATGCTCATCACAAATCCTTATGCGTTTGTAATAGCAATTTAATACCGCTTACCGTAGCTGCTGTCTACCCGGTTGGGAACGGAATGAAGAAAAGTCTAGAAATGACAGCGTATGGCGACATCGGCCTTACAGCCCACGGAAATAACGGTTAGACGCGGGTTCAACCCCCCATATCCAAAAAATAAGCTATAAAAATCATGCAATTAGCGTTTATTTCAAGTGCTTTTTTTGCCTGAATGAGTGGTTTTGGCTCGGTTATACCAGCTTTAGGACAGCCTGCCTGCCCGCGAAGCCCATCCGTGGCTGTCGCTTTTACCTCAACAATCGACAACACGTTTTTCGTCGCTTTTCCGGTTTGAAAACGCGCCAAAACGATCTGTCTGGGGTATTAAATCTGTGTCGGCTTACACACAGAGGCCCATACATGCCGACACATACCCCCAAGAAATACTTGATCAGTCATATCTCTCTGCAGCACCGCTTTGATAAAAGCCGCTCCGGCCTTGAAAAGCTGCTCAAAACCGATCCCAGCTTCCCTCGCCCCATCAAGTTTGGCTTGAGCAAACAGGCTGGCGTTTACTTCCTCGTCGCGGAGGTGGAAGCCTGGTTGGAGAGCAAGATCAGCGAACGCGATAGCGTCGTTCAGGATCTCTCCAAAAGAGACAAGCAATGACCACATGCGAGCAGACACTGCCGTTCTTGGCAGAGATGCGCGAACCGGACGTGCCTCATATCTGAGCCCAGGAGTTGCGCCAAAGCCGCTCCCATGCAAGAAAAAGGGGGACAGATCTATTTACCGGCCGGCCCTCCGACTGCGTGCAATCCCAACATAGCAACCAGCGCCCTAAGACTCCCGATTAGAACTGGGAATCTCTGACCCTGCCGGGAGATTCAACTCTCTCACCAATCTAGCCCGCCAGCCTTACCCTATCCCATTCCTGATAAACTCCCCGTCTCTGCCCTACCCATTCAGATTCCCCAATGCCCTTAATCACAACCGCCCCCCAATCACTGTCCCGCCGCTTCAGCGTGGCCCCCATGATGGACTGGACTGACCCCCACTGCAGGTTCTTCCTACGCATCCTCTCCAAACACGCCCTGCTCTACACCGAGATGGTCACCACTGGCGCGTTGCTCAACGGCGATCACGAGCGTTTCCTGCGCCACCACGAAGCCGAGCATCCCCTGGCGCTTCAACTCGGCGGTAGCGTCCCGGCCGATTTGGCTGCGTGCGCGCGGATGGCTCAGGAGCATGGCTATGATGAGGTCAATCTCAACGTCGGCTGCCCAAGCGATCGCGTGCAGAACAACATGATCGGTGCATGTCTGATGGGGCATCCTGAGCTGGTGGCCGATTGTGTGAAGGCGATGCGTGATGCTGTGTCGATTCCGGTGACGGTCAAGCATCGGATCGGGATCAATGGGCGGGACAGTTACGAGCAGTTGTGTGAGTTCGTCGGGACGGTGCGTGACGCCGGTTGTACGAGTTTTACCGTGCATGCGCGGATTGCGATTCTGGAAGGGCTGTCGCCCAAGGAGAACCGTGAGATCCCGCCGCTGCGGTATGACGTGGCGGCACAGCTGAAGAAGGATTTCCCGGAGCTGGAGATTGTGCTAAACGGCGGGATCAAGACGCTGGAAGCCTGCCACGAGCATTTGCAGACATTCGACGGTGTGATGCTGGGGCGCGAGGCGTATCACAACCCGTATCTGCTGGCCGAGGTGGATCAACAACTGTTTGGCAGCAGCGCGCCTGTCATCAGTCGGGCTGAGGCGTTGGCGCAGTTGCGGCCTTATATCGCCAAGCACCTGGACGCCGGCGGGGCGATGCATCACATCACTCGCCATGTACTGGGGCTGGGTACCGGGTTTCCTGGGGCGCGCCGTTTTCGGCAGTTGTTGTCGGTGGACATCCACAAAACCAAAGACCCGTTGGCGCTGCTGGATCAGGCGGCGGGCATGCTGGAAGGACGCTAACTGTCACTTGCTTTGAACCTGAGTCCTGTTTTGGCATCGTATCTACCGATACCCGCCCCGGCCTTTCAAACATCCGTTTTCAGGTTGTTGCCGCTGGGGCCATCGATCCCCCTTCACGCCCTTGAGTGGCTGCCGGCCCTCGGGTAATGTCAACAGACCCATAGGACAGAGCACGCTCATGACTTCCAAGCTGGAACAACTCAAACAATTCACTACCGTAGTGGCCGATACCGGCGACTTCGAAGCCATCGCCCGCGTTAAACCCGTGGATGCCACCACCAACCCTTCCCTGCTGCTCAAGGCCTCGGCCATTCAAGGCTACGCCGAGCTGCTGAACGCCTGTGTGGCCGATTGCAAGGGCGATGTGGGCCTGGCCAGCGACCGTTTTGGCGTGGCGGTCGGGCAAGAGATTCTCAAGGTGATTCCGGGGCGTATTTCCACTGAGGTGGATGCGCGTCTGTCGTTCGACACCGAGGCCATGCTGAAACGTGCGCATCGCCTGATCGACCTGTACGAAAAGGCCGGCGTTGGCCGCGATCGCGTGCTGATCAAGATCGCGTCCACCTGGGAAGGTATTCGCGCCGCCGAGCAGCTGGAGCGTGAAGGCATCCAGTGCAACCTGACGCTGCTGTTCTCCTTCGCCCAGGCTGCGGCTTGCGCCGATGCCGGCGTGTTCCTGATTTCGCCTTTTGTCGGCCGCATCTACGACTGGTACAAGAAGGCCAACGGCAACGACTACACCGGTGCCGATGATCCGGGCGTGCAGTCGGTGACGCGCATCTACAACTACTACAAGGCCAATGACTACAAAACCGTGGTCATGGGCGCAAGCTTCCGCAACCTCAACCAGATCGAGCAACTGGCCGGCTGCGACCGCTTGACGGTCAGCCCGGATCTGCTGGAGAAACTGGCCGCCGACGAGGGCAAGCTGGAACGCAAACTGGCGCCTGGGCAAGCCGGCGAGGCGCGCTTGAGCCTCAATGAAGCGCAGTTCCGCTGGTTGTCCAACGAGGACGCCATGGCGACTGAGAAACTGGCTGAAGGCATTCGTCAGTTCGCCCGGGACCAGGAGAAGCTTGAGGCGTTGCTGCAAGCCAAGCTTTGAGGTGATTTCGAAGTCATAAAGAAGGGCGAACCTGGGTGGGTTCGCCCTTTTTTATAGGCTTGGGAAGGTGGCGGCTGGCCGGCCGCCATCGCGAGCAAGCTCGCTCCCACAGGGGGATTTGTGCAGATTCGGAGATCGTGGTCGATGCGAGACCTTGTGGGAGCGAGCTTGCTCGCGATGAGGCCCGCTCAGTCTACGCAAACCTATGAATCAGGGCCGCTCCAGCGCACTCACCAAGTCATGGAACGCTTCACGATTGGAGTCGTTCAGCCCCATGAGGATCTTATGGGCTTCAAGCACCTTGATCCGCACTTCCTCTTCCGATTGATCCTGATCGGGCAGATCGTCCAGGCACTCCGGGCATGGCACGGGATCGCCGACGATATTGAATACCTGGTCGAAGCCCATGGATTGCAGCAACCGGGTGATGTCGTTGTGGGTGGTGACCACGGTCGGCAGCAGGCCGACCTTTTGCCGCGACAGGATCGACAGCTTGGCCAGCAGGCCCAGGGTGGTGCTGTCGATGCTGCGGGTTTCGGTCAGGTCGATCACGATGGCGTTGAAGTTCAACGCGGTGAAGATCCGCTCAATAGTCGCATCCAGCGCCGAACAGAGGGTCAGGCGCACTTCACCGACAAACTTCAGGACAAAGGTGCCGTCCTGCTCGGCGAACTGGATTCTACCGGTACTCATCAAAGATTCCTGCTCAACACTAACAGGGCGATATCATCCGGCATCTCCCCTAGCGTGGCTAATCCAAACACTTGACGCAAGCCTTCCAGGCTGCCGCCCGCTGCGCTTACCCGTTCAGGCAAGGCCGCTTCTTTCTCTTTGAGTGTAGGTTCTGACAAAAGGTCCAGAATGCCATCAGACATCAGCGTCAAACTGAAGGTCGGTGGCAGTTCCAGTACGTGGTCTTCGTAGGTGGCCTCGTTGAACAGGCCCACCGGCAAACCACGCCCTTCCAGGTAACGAACACTGTCAGGCGTATACAACACAGGCAACGGCAGATGACCGCCGATGCTATAGGTCAACAAACCCGTCTCCTCGTCGATGACCCCACCGACCATTGTCACGTGTTTGCCCAGCTTACAACTGATCAGGCCCCGGTTGATATGACCAAGGACTTCTGATGGCTTGAACTCAGGCAACGTGCCGTTGCGCTTGGATTCGAACAGCAGGCGCGTGGTCATGAACTTCAACAGTACCGTCACGAACGCTGACGAAGCGCCATGGCCGGAAACGTCCGCCAGATAGAACGCCACTCGACGTTCATCGACCCGGAAATAGTCGACGAAATCCCCCGACAGATACAAAGACGGGATGATCTGGTGGGCAAAACGGAAATCGTCGGCGGTCCAGGGACTGACCGGCAACATGTTCATCTGCACCTGGCGGCCGGCGTTCTGGTCTTCCTGCAACAGGTTCAGGCTGGCTTCCAGCTCGCGGTTGGCAGTTTCCAGCTTTTCGCGATAACGCTGGTTCTCCACCAACAGGCGCGAACGGTCCAGGGCCCGGCGCACCGAGTGCTCGAGCACGGCCAGGTCTTCAAGGGGCTTGATCAGGTAATCGGCCGCGCCCAGGCGCAACGCCTCGACCGCGTCGTTCATCACGCCCGCACCCGAAACCACGATGACCGGAGTCTGCGAGGAAAGCTCGGTGACTTGGCGAATGAGTTCGAGTCCGCCCATCTGCGGCATGCGCAGGTCGCAGATGACCAGGTCGGGCTTGTCTTGCTCGAATACCTGAAGACCCTGTTGACCGTTGCTGGCCTGCAGGACGCTGAAACCACTGTCTTCCAAGTAGGCTGCGAGGCTGGCTCGCACCACTTCGTCATCATCGATTATCAGCAGCGTGGCACTGGTTTTTGGCATGTGGGCAAACGGCGCCAGAATTAGGTTGGCGTAGCGGGCTGGGCAACTGGGCCTGGCGCTCACTACTGGATTCGCTTTCTAGCCTCTCTGTCGTACCGGATGTAGGCCCTTGTCCTACACACAGTTACATCAGAGGTGCCCTTCTAAGGCGCAGACGGTACTCCCATCCGCGGGGCGTTTCAAGCTCATGCAGATAGCCGCTTGCCGTCTTGGTTTGTCAAAGTACAGAGAGTTATAAGAACCGAGCGAAGCGTAACTCAATGGAAGGTTCGATCCCTGCTTAAACAGTGCCTCAAAACAAAGAAGGCGGCCCTGAGGCCGCCTTCCTGGGGTTACCGGGCGAAATTAAAAATCATCTTCGACCTGGCCATCCTTGACCTTGAATTCACGGTTCTGCAGGAAGGCGTTGCGGATAAACACATACTTGTCGCCACTCACCAGTTTTTCGGCGGACAACAGGCTGGCGCGGGTATCAACGATGTTCAGGCCGAAGATCGAGTTACGCACCGAGACGTTGTCGATGTAACGATAAGGGGCCGTGTAGTCATCGACAAGCTTGGCCGGCGCGTCACGCAAGGTGCTTGGTCCCAACAACGGCAGCATCACGTACGGGCCACTGCCGACTCCCCAATAGCCCAGGGTCTGGCCGAAATCTTCATCGCTGCGTTGCAGGCCCATATGGGTGCCCACATCGAAGAACCCCAACAGACCGAAGGTGGTGTTGAAGATCAACCGGGCCGTGTCGACCCCGGCTGCAGCCGGCTTGGCCTGCAATACATTGTTGGCCAGATTGCCCACGTCGCCGATATTGCGGAACATGTTATGGATGCCGTCTTCGAGAAATTGCGGCGTCACGTACTGATAACCCTGGGCCAGCGGCTTGAGTGCGTAGGTATCAACGGTGTCGTTGAAGGTAAAGATCGGGCGGTTGATGCTTTCCCAAGGATCGTCTTCCGTTGCGGCCTGGGCGGCGAAGGGGACTAGCAGGACGCAGGCAGACAAACACAGCTGAGCTAGACAATGGCTCCAGCGCATAGGGAAAACTCCTTGGATTATTCAGGCAAGGGCGCCGAGCCCAGGCGGTAAGGGCGCTAGTATAAAGCGGAACGCTTGGATAGACAGCACTGAAAGAGAAGCTGCTCGTAGGATTTTTCCGCACCCGGCGCCTTCATTTCACTGTCATTGGACTGTCATTGAGGCACGTTAGGCTGCGGAATATTTCAAGGACGTTCCCATGCCCCGCGCCGAAACCCTGCCCCTGCCCGCCCCCAGCCTGACCGCCGTACTGTTTGGCTTGAGCGGTTGTCTGGTGGATTTCGGGGCAAGGGCGCGACAGTCAGGCGCAGTGCCCACCGAGCATTCGCAGCCAACCCCCGGCGCCCTCGAAAGCCTGCGCCTTTTGCAGCTTCAGGAGATTCCCTGCGCCTGGCTCGACGAACTGCCACCTGCCATCAGTCATAGCCTGGCTGCTTCGTTACCGGCGTGGATCAAATCGCCGCAACTTCCCGCAACAAATTATGCGTGGCCGGCCCCGCATGCCTGCTGGCAGGCCTTGATGGCGTTGAACGTCCAGCAATTGGACGGTTGCGTGCTGGTCAGCGGCGAGCCGCGCTTGTTGCAGTCGGGGCTCAATGCCGGCTTGTGGACCATCGGCCTGGCGTCCTGCGGCTCGCTGTGTGGCCTGGCGCCGAACGAATGGCAGCTCCTGAGCCAACAGGAACGAGAGACCAAGCGCGCCAAAGCCACCGTGCAGTTGTTCGGCCTGGGCGTGCATTCGGTGATCGATCACCTGGGTGAACTCGACACCTGCCTGGCGGATATCAGCCTGCGTCGGCTCAAAGGTGAAAAGCCCTGACCGAGATCATGCAGGGTGCACGAGGGTGGATTACTCTTAAAGCAAGCCACGGACTTTTGACGCACCGTCGCGGTCCATGGCTGTGCCTATCAATAAAGGGAGTACGCCAATGCCTGCCCGCGAATTGCAGAAACAACTTGATGAACTGCGCGAGCAATTGGAACAGAACCCGCCGCTTTCCGAACCGGAGCGCGAGAATCTGCATCAACTGATGATTCAGCTCGAAGCCGAGATCGAACTGGATAATTCGCTTCAGAATGCCGACCTGGTCGATGGTGTGAACCTGGCCGTCGAGCGCTTCGAACTGGATCACCCCACTATTGCCGGGACGTTACGCAACATCGTACAAGCCTTGGGCAACATGGGAATCTAAACCCACCAGATGCAAAAAAGCCCCGCTATTGATAGCGGGGCTTTTCATTTTTCACGATATGAAATGCAATCCCCTGTGGGAGCGAGCCCGCTCGCGATAGGTGGCTCAGCCAACATCAATGCTGAATGTGCCTGACTCATCGCGAGCAGGCTCGCTCCCACAGGATTATTTATTGCCGGACCAGGCGATGGTTCGGCAGCGGCACCTCTTCGGTACTGCGATACGGGTTGATGTCCAGCCCACCCCGCCGCACATAGCGCGCATACACCGTCAATTTTTCCGGTTTGAGCAAGCGTTGCAGGTCGAGAAAGATCCGCTCCACGCACTGTTCGTGGAAATCCGAATGCTGGCGGAAGCTGACGATGTAGGCCAGCAAGCTGGCAGGGTCCAGCGCTGCACCGCGATATTGCACTGCAACGCTGCCCCAGTCCGGCTGGCTCGTCACCGGGCAATTGGATTTGAGCAGATGGCTGTGCAGGCTTTGCTCCACGATGCGCGAATCATCGCAGCGCAGCAGCTCCGGGCGCGGATGCTCGTAGGAGTCGACGGTGATGTCCAAGTCATCGATGCACACGCCGGGTAATGCCACGACCCCTTCACTTTCCACGTCCTTCAGGCTGCGGATGCGCACGCCCACCGGTGTACCGGCGGCCGCCGACAGGTCCTGACGCAGGGTCGCTTCCAGGCTCGCGGTATCAGCGAAGGGCGTCTGGTTCAGCGAGTTAAGGTACAGCTTGAAGGATTTGGATTCGATGATGTTTGGTGAATCCGCCGCGATTGCGAATTCACCAATGGCCACCACCGGTTTGCCGGACGGCAGCAGCCATGACAGCTCGAAACAGTTCCAGAAATCCACGCCCTTGTACGGCAGGGTCTCGGCCGTCAGGCCCAGTTCCGCCCATTTCGCGGTGCGCGGGATCGGAAACAGCAGTGACGGCGTGTACGTGGCGATGTATTCGCTGGATTTGCCCAGCGGCGAATGTTCGGCTGCGGGATGCATGACGGAAACCTGACTGAAGAATCAGCCAATTCTATCAGCCTTTGCCCCAGCCTTTGAGTGCTTACTGACTGACTGTCAGCTTGCCTTTCATCCCGGCCTGGTAGTGGCCGGGCACATTACAGGCGAACTCCAGCCGCATGGCCTTGTTGAAGGTCCAGGTCAGCTCGGCGGTTTTGCCCGGCTCCACCAGCACACTGTTGGGGTCTTCATGGCGCATGCCGGCCTGCCCGTGCCCCATGGAGCCATGGGCCATCCCTTGCTTCATTGCGGTCGGGGTCAGTTGTCCGCTCTGTTGCATCTTGAGCATTTCCTGCTGATGCTGGGCGTGCATCGCGGCATTGCCCAGGTTGAACTCATGCAGCAACTGACCTTTATTGATCAGCACGAACCGAACGGTCTCCCCAGCCTTGATATCAAGTGCACCGGGGTCGAAGGTCATGTCCCCCATCACCACATCGATACTGCGACTGGCCTTGGCCGCCGAGGCAGGCTGGCCGAAATCAAAATGGCCCGGTGACGCCCACGTGGGCGTACTGAGCACCAGTGCAAAGGCGGTCAGGATCAAGCGGTTTGCCATTAACATGTCCATACTCCTGTCAGATTCAGCGTGTGAGAACTCTATCTCTGCACACCTGCCAATCGGCTTACGGATCGATTACAACTTTGTCAGGTAGAGCCACGGCTACGTCCGACGCGGTATAACGCCCTCGTTCCAACAACGCCTTGAGCTGCCTATGAAACTGCTGATCGTCGAAGACCAAACCAAAACCGGCCAATACCTGCGCCAGGGCCTGACCGAAGCCGGGTTCAACGCCGACCTGGTGGCCGATGGCATTACCGGCCAGCAATTGGCCTTGAGCGGTGAATATGCCTTGCTGATCCTCGATGTGATGCTGCCCGGCCGCGATGGCTGGCAGATTTTGCAGGCCGTGCGCGGGGCCGGCCTGGATACGCCGGTGCTGTTTCTCACCGCGCGGGATGCGGTCCAGGATCGCGTGCATGGCCTGGAGTTGGGCGCCGACGATTACCTGGTCAAACCCTTTGCCTTTTCCGAACTGCTGGCGCGAGTCCGCAGCCTGTTGCGCCGCGGCAGCTCGACGCCCCAGGAAACCAGCCTGCGACTGGCGGACCTGCGCCTGGACCTGATCCGCCGCCGCGTCGAACGCAGCGGCCAGCGCATCGACCTCACGGCCAAGGAGTTCGCGTTGCTGGAAATGCTCCTGCGTCGCCAGGGCGAGGTCCTGCCCAAATCCCTGATTGCTTCCCAGGTCTGGGATATGAATTTCGACAGCGACACCAACGTCATCGAAGTCGCGATACGGCGCCTGCGAATCAAGATCGACGACGATTTCCCCAGCAAGCTGATCCACACCGTGCGGGGCATGGGGTATGTCCTTGAAGAGCGCAACCTGTGAGGGGGCGTTGGTCGCTGAGCAGCCGGCTGGCGCTGCTGTTCGCCGCCTGCACCGCCGTGGTCTCCCTGTTTGCCGGCGTGCTGTTCAGCCGTGGCAGCGAGGCGCACTTCATCGAGCTGGATCAGCAACTGCTCGAAGGCAAACTGATCGGCCTGCGTCGCGCCCTGCAGGGGCTGGATGCCGAACAAACCCAAAGCCGTCTGGCAGATGAACTCAGTCGCCAGGCCGACCTGGCCTTGCGCATCAAGGATAGCGATGGCGTGCGCTGGTACGACAGTTCGCTGCGGATTCCGGCTCAGTTGCCGGAGCGTCCCGGCCTGTCCACCCTCAGCGATGCCGACACTGACTACCGGGTATTGAATGCGCCGCTGTACCCCGACCGCACCGACTCGCCGCAACTGACGCTGCTGCTGGACATCACCCACCACCAGCACTTCCTGCAACGCATGCAGCGCCTGATCTGGCTGACGGTCGGCCTCTCAGCCCTGGCTACCGCCCTGCTCGGGGCCTGGGCCGCCCGGCGCGGCTTGCGACCGTTGCGGCGTATGGGGGCCATCGCCGGCAGCGTCTCGGCCCGCTCTCTCAATGCCCGACTGCCGGAAGAACACATGCCCGCCGAACTGGCGGAACTGGCCCACAGCATCAATGACATGCTCCGACGTCTCGATGATGCGTTTCAACGGCTCTCGGCGTTCTCTGCCGACATCGCCCATGAACTGCGCACCCCTTTATCGAACCTGTTGACCCACACTCAGGTCACCCTCACCCGCGAACGCTCGCTGGAGGATTATCGCGAAGCATTGCACAGCAATCTTGAAGAGCTGCAATGGATGGCGCAGTTGGTCAACGACATGCTTTACCTGGCCAAGGCTGACCACGGCTTGCTGGCACCCAGCCGCGAACCGCTGGAACTGGCTCAGGAAGTGGATCTGCTGCTGGAGTTTTTCGCCCCGCTGGCCGAAGACGCCCACGTCCGCTTGAGCCGTGAAGGCAACGGCCGCATCGACGGAGACCGCAGCATGTTGCGCCGGGCCCTGTCCAATTTGCTGGACAATGCTTTGCGCTTCACGCCTGACGGTGGCGAAGTACGGGTACATATTGTCGAGGGCGTTGGGCAGATGCATGTAAACGTGGAGAACAGCGGTGACGGGATTTCAGCGCACTTGCTGCCGCGTCTGTTCGACCGTTTCTATCGCGCCGACCCGGCCCGCCAGGAAGGCAGCAGTGAACACGCCGGGCTGGGGCTGGCCATCACCCGCTCCATCGTCCGCGCCCATGGCGGGCAGATCCGCTGCGAATCGGCCGATGGCTGGACGCGGTTTTTGATTGAGTTGCCGAAGGAAGATTAAGCCCAACGCAAACCCTGGTGGCAAAGAGACTTATCTGTGGGAGCAAGGCTTGCCCGCGATGCAGGCGCCTTGTTTCCCCCGCAGACCGCGTCGTCTGCATCGCGGGCAAGCCTTGCTCCCACAGACACCTCGCTAAATCCCGTCGCCACCAGAGTCTTCAACAAGCCCTTCTGCCACAGAGGTCTGTGCAGTATCAGGAATAGCGCAACGCCTGCGCCGGCTCGACCTTCGCCGCACGCCAGGCCGGGTAAACCGTGGCGAGGAAGCTCAGGATGAACCCGGCCGAGCAGATCAGCACTACATCACCGCGTTGAAGCTCCGAAGGCAGGTTGCTGACGAAATACACGTCGGAACTGAAAATATGCTGGCCAGTGACCCTTTCCACCCAACCCACTAAATCACTGACGTTCAGCGCCGCAATCACCCCCAGCACACCGCCGATCAGCGTGCCGACCACACCAATCACCGTACCCTGGACCATGAAAATCGCCATGATCTGCCGCGGCGTGGCGCCGATGGTGCGCAGGATCGCGATATCCGCGCCCTTATCGTTCACCACCATGATCAGGGTCGCGATGATGTTGAAGGCCGCCACTGCGACAATCATCAACAACAGCAGGCCGATCATGGTTTTTTCCATCTTCATGGCACTGAACAGGCTGCCCTGAGTGTGGGTCCAGTCGTCGGCCTTGTAGTCCGCGCCGAGACCCGCGGCGATGTCGCCGGAAACTCGCGGCGCGGCGTACAGGTCCTTGACCGCCAGGCGCACGCTTTGCACCTGGTTGGGCTGCCAATGCTGCATTTGCGCGGCGTCGGCCACGTGGATCAGCGCCATGGAGCCATCCAGTTCGGCGCCTACCTTGAACACGCCGACCACATTCAAGCGCTGCATCCGCGGGGTGATGCCACCCGGCGCGGTGCTGATTTCCGGCACAATCAGGGTCAGTTTGTCCCCGACGTTCAAACGAAAGCGCCGGGCGGTGATTTCGCCGATCACCACGCCAAACTCGCCCGACTTCAAGGCATCGAGACGCCCCTGGACAATATGCTGGGCGACAATGGATACCTTGCCTTCCTGGGCAGGGTCGATGCCGCTGATCTGGATCGGTTGCATCGCGCCTTTATGGCTGAGCATGCCTTCCATTTCAGTGAACGGCACGGCAGCGATCACCTCAGGATTTTTCAGCGCCGCGGCAGCCACCGGCTGCCAGTCGTCGATCGGCTTGACGCCGACGATGGTGGCGTGGGGCACCATGCCCAGGATGCGCGAGCTCATTTCGCGCTGGAAGCCATTCATCACCGACAGCACCACGATCATCGCCAGCACCCCCAGGGCGAGACCGATCATCGAGGTCATGGAAATGAACGAAACAAAGCGATTGCGGCGCTTGGCGCGGGTATAGCGCGTGCCGATGAAGATCGATAACGGTCTGAACATTCGCGGGGCACCGTATGAAAATAAAAGACCCGGCGCTTGCAGCAAGCGCCGGGTTTCGGTCGGTCAAATGGGCGTCAGGCAACCTTCCTGCAAGTGCAGGACGCGGTCCATCTGCCGGGCCAGGTTCATGTCGTGGGTCACCACCAGGAACGCGGTACGCATCGAGGTACTGAGTTCCAGCATCAGGTCCTGAATGCCTTGGGCGGTGTGGGAGTCGAGGTTGCCGGTCGGCTCGTCGAGCATCACCAGCCCCGGCTTGTTGACCAGGGCCCGGGCAATCGCCACGCGCTGGCGCTCGCCACCGGACAACTCCGCCGGCTTGTGCTCCAGACGATGGCCCAACCCGACCCGCTCCAACAACGCCGTGGCCCGCTGGCGGGCTTCAGGGATCGCGGTGCGACCGATCAGCAGCGGCATGCAGACGTTCTCCAGCGCGGTGAACTCGGGCAGCAAATGGTGGAACTGGTAAACGAAGCCCAGGGAACGGTTACGCAGCAGGCCACGGGCCTTCTCGTTCAGCGCCGAGAGTTCTTCGCCGGCCAGCCAGACACTGCCGGCAGTCGGTGTATCGAGGCCGCCCAACAGATTGAGCAAGGTACTTTTGCCCGACCCGGACGTACCGACAATCGCCACACGCTCGCCTGGATGCAGCTCCAGCTGCAAGCCCGACAACACCACCACCGATTCCGGCCCCTCCTCGTAGGATTTGCCCAGGTTACGGCAGCTCAAGATTGCTTTTTCACTCATACCCGACTCACTCATAACGTAACGCCTCCGCAGGCTGGGTGCGCGCGGCACGCCAGGCTGGATACAGGGTGGCGAGGAAACTCAGGACCAACGCGGCGCCGCAGACCATCAACACATCATCTGTCTGCAACTGCGACGGCAGGTAGTCGATGAAGTACACGTCGGCGTTGAGAAACTTGTGCCCGATCAGGCCTTCGAGAGCGGCAATCGCGGCGCTGACGTTCAGCGCGGCAAACATCCCGACCAAGGCGCCGACCACCGTACCGATCACGCCAATGACCGTGCCCTGGACCATGAAGATCCGCATGATCTGCCCCGGCGTGGCGCCAAGGGTGCGCAGGATGGCGATGTCGCCTTTCTTGTCATTCACCACCATCACCAGAGTGGAGATGATGTTGAACGCGGCAACGGCGACGATCAGCAGCAATAGCAGGCCGATCATGGCTTTTTCCATGCGGATCGCCTGGTACAGGTTGCCGTGGGTGCGGGTCCAGTCGCGAGCGTAGTAGCGGTCTTCGCCGAGCTGCTGGGCGATGGTCCACGCGACGCGCGGCGCCTGGAACAGATCATCGAACTTCAGCCGCAGGCCCTGGACCTGATCCGGCTTCCAGCGATGCAGGCGCGCCAGGTCCTGAAGGTTGGTGACGCCCAGGTAACCGTCCAGCTCGCCGGCGCCGACATGGAAAATGCCGACCACGGTAAAGCGCTTCATGCGCGGGAACATGCCGCCCGGGGTCACGGTGACTTCCGGTGCCACGAAGGTCAGCTTGTCGCCGATGGCGGCGCCGAGCTTGGCAGCGGCCTTGTCACCGATGACGATGCCAAAGCTGCCTGGCGCCAGGTCGTCGAGTTTGCCCTGCTGCATGAAGTTGTCGATGATCGACACCTGCCGCTCAAGCCCAGGGTCAATGCCATTGAGCAAGACCTTGGAAACCTTGCCATTGTGGGTCAGCAGCCCCTGCATCTGGGTGAACGGCGCAACCGCCAGCACCTGCGGGTTCTGCTTGACCTTGGCGGCCAGGCTCGGCCAGTCGCTGATGGCTTCGCCGGTTTCGAGGGTGGCGTGGGGCACCATGCCCAGCACGCGAGTGCGCATCTCATGGTCGAACCCGTTCATCACCGACAGCACGACGATCATCACGACCACGCCAAGGGCCAGCCCGATGATTGAAGTCAGGGAAATGAACGATACGAAATGATTGCGACGTTTTGCACGGGTATAACGCGTGCCGATAAATACGAAGAGAGGTCTGAACATGTCGGGGCTTGTTCGGAGGGAAAAGGAACGTCCTTGTGGCGGGGGTCACAAACCAGCTTTACACTCAGACCACCGCCGCTACCATGGGTTCGCCATGTCGACATTAGATGAAGAAGATCGCCGCGAATACTACCGTATCGAGGACACGATCGCACTGGAAATTCGGCCCCTCTCCATTCCTGAAGCTGCTGGCCAGGAAGTGTTGCAGGATGCTTCTCCACTGTTCAATCTGCTCAGCGAATTGCACCTGAGCGAATTCGAATCGCAACACCTGCTGCGCCAGATCAGCGAGCGCGAGCGTAGCATCGCGGCTTACCTCAAGGCGATGAACAAACGCATCGACCTGCTCAGTCAGGTCATTGCCCTGACGGCGCTCGGCGAAATCGGCGAACCGCAGCCGGTGATCATCTCCGAGGGCGGCATCGACTTTCAGCACGCCACGCCTGTCGGCGTTGGCACGCACCTGTCGATCAAGATGGTGCTGATGCCCCAGGCCCTGGGGCTGTTGCTCCGGGCCCGGGTCACTCATTGCGACCCCAAGGGCGACGGCTATGACGTGGGCACCGAGTTCGAACGCCCCACCGACGCCCAGCGCCAGTTGCTGGCCCGCTACATCCTGCAGAAACAGGCGCAAGAACGACGCCTGGCGCGGGAACTGAACGAATCCGGCATCAATAAGGAAGAACCGTGACCCTCATTTATGGCCACCGTGGCGCCAAGGGCGAAGCGCCAGAAAATACCCTGACCGGTTTTCAGGAGTGCCTCAAGCACGGCGTGCGCCGATGCGAGCTGGATCTGCACCTTTCAATGGACGGCGAGTTGATGGTGATCCACGACCCGACCCTCAAGCGCACCACTGATCGCCGGGGCAAGGTGGTGGAGCATTCGGCCGCCGAGCTGGTGACCTACGATGCGCGCAAGGGTGGCCCGGGCTGGATCAAGCCGTGCCCGATCCCACGCCTGGAGGAGCTGTTCGAAAAATGTGATTTCGAGCATTGGCAACTGGAGGTCAAGAGTGCCTCACGCACCCGTGCCGCCGCCACCGTGCTGGGGATCCGCGAAATGGCCCAGCGTTTCGGGTTGCTGGACAAAATCACCATCACCTCCAGCTCTCGGGAAGTGCTCAAGGCTGCCCTGGACCTGACCCCGGACATCTCCCGCGGGCTGGTGGCCGAATACGCCTGGCTCGACCCGCTGAAGGTCGCCCAGAGTTACGGCTGCGAGATTCTGGCGCTCAACTGGACGCTGTGTACGCCGGAACGCCTGATCAAGGCCCAGCGGCAGGGGTTGCATGTATCAGTGTGGACCGTCAACGAACCCGCGCTGATGCGCAGGCTCGCCGACTTCGGCGTTGACAGCCTGATTACAGACTTTCCCGGTTTGGCCACTGCCACCCTCGAGAATTGCTGAAATCGGTCTCCCCGGCCGGCTCAGGCCACCGGCCGGAGCCGCTCAAAAAAGCCGGTTGAGCCCGTCATAGGCCGCTACCCGATAGGCTTCGGCCATGGTCGGGTAGTTGAAGGTCGTGTTGACGAAGTATTTCAGCGTGTTCAGCTCGCCCGGCTGGTTCATGATCGCCTGGCCGATGTGAACGATCTCCGACGCCTGGTAACCGAAACAGTGCACGCCCAGCACTTCCAGCGTCTCGCGGTGGAACAGGATCTTCAGCATGCCCTGCGGCTCTCCGGCGATCTGCGCCCGCGCCATGCTCTTGAAGAAGGCCTTGCCCACTTCGTACGGCACCTTGGCCTGGGTCAGCTCCTGCTCGTTCTTGCCGATCGAGCTGATCTCCGGAATGGTGTAGATGCCGGTCGGTACGTCGTTGACGAAGCGCCAGCTCCCGTTGTCGACAATGCTGCCGGCCGCTGAACGGCCCTGGTCATGGGCGGCGCTGGCCAGGCTCGGCCAACCGATCACGTCACCGGCGCCGTAGATGTTCGTCACACAGGTGCGGTAGTTCTCGTCAACTTCGATCTGGCCACGGCTGTTGACCTTCACGCCGATGTTTTCCAGGCCCAGGGTGTCGGTGTTGCCGGTACGGCCGTTGCACCAGAGCAAGGCGTCGGCCTTGATTTTCTTGCCGGACTTGAGGTGCAGGATCACGCCGTTGTCCACGCCTTCGACGCGGTCGTAGTCCTCGTTGTGCCGCACGGTGATGTTGTTGTTGCTGAAGTGATAGCTCAGGGCCTGGGAGATTTCCGAGTCCAGGAAGCTCAGCAACTGGCCACGGTTATCCACCAGCTCCACCAGCACACCCAGGCCGCTGAAGATCGAGGCGTATTCGCAACCGATCACCCCGGCGCCGTAGACAATCAGCTTACGCGGGGTGTGGCCCAGGCTCAGGATCGTGTCGCTATCGTAGATACGTGCGTGGTTGAAATCGATATCGGCCGGACGATACGGGCGCGAGCCGGTGGCGATGATGATGTGCTTGGCCACCAGCTTTTCGACCACGCCATTGCCGCAGACCACTTCAACGGTCTGCTCATCGGCAAAGCTGCCGGTGCCAAAGAACACGTCGACCCGGTTGCGGGCGTAGTAACCGGTGCGCGAGGCGACTTGCTTGGAGATCACCTTCTCGGCGCTCTTGAGCACGTCCGGGAAGGAGAACCAGCGCGGCTCGCCGATGGCGCGAAACATCGGGTTGGTGTTGAACTGCATGATCTGCCGGACCGAGTGACGCAAGGCCTTGGACGGGATGGTGCCCAAGTGGGTGCAGTTGCCACCGACCTGCCGACGGCTGTCGACCATCGCGACCTTGCGCCCTGCCTTGGCGGCGTTCATTGCCGCGCCCTCTCCCGCCGGGCCGGAACCCAATACCACCACGTCGTAGTTGTAGACAGCCATGCGTACTCCTCAGAACAGGCCGCGGCGCTACATTTGGCACCACGGCTAAATCATGCCGGCCAGCGACATGAAGGAACAATTTGGGGCCGGTTCATGAGCCCGGCCACAGTCTATAGAAGCGTCAACGCCGCGCACATTACCCCTTGGTCGCGTCGTAGGCTAGTTTTGCCTGCGCTATTTCGCCACAGGTGCGCTTTCAGCGCGCTGTCATCATTGGGTTTTTCCGCCAGTCATCCGTTCAAATGCTTCATTGGTGCGAACGATGAAACGGTCATTGTCCCGCAATACGAAAAATACCCCGATGCCATGCTTCTGGGCATAGTCCCAACCCCGTTCAGGACCGAGAATGAGCAACAGCGTCGATAGTCCATCGGCCATCAACGCCGAAGGATGAATCACCGTGACTGACGCGAGGTTGTGTAGGACCGGTGCACCGGTGCGCGCATCAAAGGTGTGGGAATAACGCCTGCCGCCCTGTTCGAAATATTTGCGGTAGTCGCCCGAGGTGGAAACCCCGTAGCCGTTGACCTCGATGACGCGCTCAGCCACCCGCCGGTCGTCCCGGGGTTCTTCCAGGGCGATACGCCAGGCGGCACCATCGGGTTTGCGTCCGGCGGCCTTGAGTTCGCCAGTGACCTCGGCCAGATAGCTGTCGATGCCCAAGGCCTTGAACCGGCTGGCGATCCGGTCGACGGCATAACCGGCGGCGATACTGTTGAAGTCGACTTCCACCGCGGCGTCTTTGCACAAGCGGTCGCCGTCGATGCGCAGATGAGCATGCCCGACGCGTTGGCGCACCTGGGCCAGGGCTTCTGCGGTCGGTACTTTCTCTGCTCGGGACTGGGGACCGAAGCCCCACAGGTTGAGCAGCGGCTCCACCGTCAGATCGAAAGAACCGTCGCTTTGGGAGGACAACTGCTCACCCACGCGGATCAACTCCAGGACAGGGCCAAGCATGATCTGGCAGCTATTGGCCGGCAACGCATTGAACCGTTCGATGTCCGAATCGCTGCGATAGGTCGAGAACAGTCGATCCACTTCGGCGAGGATGCTTTCCACCTCGGCCCGCACCGCTTTCGGTCCAGGTGCGGCGGAATGCCTGACGTACTGAATCGAATAGTGGCTGCCCATGGTCGGGCCGTCGAAGCGCTCCAGGGTGTCGCCGTTGCCGCAACCGGACAACACGCCGAGCAGCACCACAAGCCCCATCCATCGTCCAGTTAACAAATCTTCATCCCCCCTCGAAACCGCGCCGGCCATTATGGGCTTCAGCGCCCTTCAGTCCAGATGCAAAAAACTGTGGGAGCGAGCCTGCTCGCGATAGCGTCGGATCAAACGACATTGATGTGACTGACACACCGCTATCGCGAGCGGGCTCGCTCCCACAGTGGGTGCAGCGCTTTCATACAAGATTGTCAGAGTGAGTACCTACCCATGCCTTCCAACACCAGCAACGGCAAGGCGATCTTTCGCGTTGTCAGCGGCAACTTCCTGGAGATGTTCGACTTCATGGTCTATGGCTTCTACGCCACGGCCATTGCCAAGACGTTCTTCCCGACCGACAGTGCTTTCGCCTCGCTGATGCTGTCCCTGGCCACATTTGGCGCCGGGTTCTTGATGCGCCCGCTGGGGGCGATTTTTCTCGGGGCCTACATCGACCGGCACGGCCGCCGCAAAGGCTTGATCATCACCTTGGCGATGATGGCCGCCGGCACCGTCTGATCGCTTGTGTGCCGGGTTACACCACCCTCGGCGTGGCGGCACCGCTGCTGGTGCTGCTGGGGCGATTGCTGCAGGGCTTTTCCGCCGGTGTTGAGCTGGGCGGCGTATCGGTGTATCTGGCGGAAATTTCCACACCGGGGCGCAAGGGTTTCTTTGTCAGTTGGCAATCCGCCAGTCAACAGGCCGCCGTCGTGTTTGCCGGCCTGCTGGGCGTTGGCCTCAATCACTGGCTGAGTCCCCAGGAGATGGGCGAATGGGGCTGGCGCGTGCCGTTTCTGGTGGGTTGCATGATCGTGCCGGTGATATTCGTGATCCGTCGCTCCTTGGAAGAAACACCTGAATTCCAGGCGAGAAAACATCGCCCTACCCTGTCGCAAATCATCCGTTCCATCGGTCAGAACTTCGGCATCGTCCTGGCGGGCATGGCGTTGGTGGTGATGACCACGGTGTCGTTTTACCTGATCACGGCGTACACGCCGACCTTCGGTAAAGCCGAACTGAACCTGTCGGACCTGGATGCGTTGCTGGTGACGGTATGCATCGGGCTGTCGAACTTCTTCTGGCTGCCGGTGATGGGCGCATTTTCCGACAAGATCGGACGCAAGCCCTTGCTGCTGGGTGCGACGATTCTGGCGATCCTCACGGCATATCCGGCGCTGTCCTGGCTGGTGGCGAACCCCAGCTTCAGCCATCTGCTGATCGTGGAGTTGTGGTTGTCGTTCCTGTATGGATCGTACAACGGTGCCATGGTAGTCGCCTTGACGGAAATCATGCCGTTGGAAGTGCGCACCACCGGCTTCTCCCTGGCCTACAGCCTGGCAACAGCGACCTTCGGCGGGTTTACGCCAGCGGCCTGTACTTATCTGATTCATGTGCTGGGCAACAAGGCCGCGCCGGGGATATGGCTCAGTGGCGCGGCGGTGTTGGGGCTGATTGCTACCTTGGTGTTGTTCAGGGGCAATCGCCATGAACTGCGGACTGCACAGGCCTTGGCGGCGAGCGGCGCCTGACAGATTGCTATCGCGAGCAGGCTCGCTCCCACAGGATTTACTCGGTCCATTGTGGGAGCGAGCCTGCTCGCGATGAGGCCAGCCCGGGCGACAAAAAACCCAGACAAAAAAACGCCCCGACAAGTCGGGGCGTTTTCATGTGCAGCTAAGGCTTAGCGCGGGAATGCTGGCGGGTTTACACCGGCCATGTCTTCCATCACGCGAACGACCTGGCAGCTATAACCGAACTCGTTGTCGTACCAGACGTACAGCACAACGCGGTTGTCCTGAACGATGGTCGCTTCAGCGTCGACCACGCCGGCATGGCGCGAGCCAACGAAGTCGGTGGACACCACTTCCTGGGAATTGACGAAATCGATCTGCTTGTGCAGGTCGGAGTGCAGCGCCATATAGCGCAGGTACTCGTTCATCTCTTCACGGGTGGCGGCTTTCTCAAGGTTCAGGTTGAGGATGGCCATCGACACGTTCGGCGTCGGTACACGGATCGCGTTGCCGGTCAGCTTGCCGGCCAGCTCAGGCAAAGCCTTGGCAGCAGCGGTGGCGGCACCGGTCTCGGTGATCACCATGTTCAGCGCGGCGCTGCGGCCACGACGGTCGCCTTTGTGGAAGTTGTCGATCAGGTTCTGGTCGTTGGTGTACGAGTGAACGGTTTCAACGTGACCGTTGATGATGCCGAACTTGTCGTTCACAGCCTTGAGCACCGGCACGATGGCGTTGGTGGTGCACGAAGCGGCGGAGACGATCTTGTCGTCAGCGGTGATTTCGTTGTGGTTGATGCCGTGAACGATGTTCTTGAGCTTGCCCTTGCCAGGTGCGGTCAGAACAACGCGGTCGACACCCGGGCATGCCAGGTGCTGGCCCAGGCCATCGGCGTCACGCCATACACCGGTGTTGTCCACCAGCAGTGCGTCCTTGATGCCGTACTGGGTGTAATCCACCTCGGTCGGGTTCTTCGCGTAGATCACCTGGATCAGGTTACCGTTGGCCGTGATGGTGTTGTTTTCTTCGTCGATGGTAATGGTGCCGTTGAACGAACCATGGACCGAATCGCGACGCAGCAGGCTGGCGCGCTTGGTCAGGTCGTTCTCCGCGCCTTTGCGCACCACGATGGCACGCAGGCGCAAACCATCGCCACCACCGGTTTTCTCGATCAGGATGCGCGCCAGCAGACGACCGATACGACCGAAGCCGTAGAGCACGACGTCGGTGCCTTTGCGTGCCGAAACGTTTTGCTGGCCAACCACATCAGCCATCTCTTCGCGAACGAACTGCTCGGCGCTACGGCCGTTGCCTTCGTTACGGAATTTGAACGCCAGCTTGCCCAGGTCCACCGAAGCCGCGCCGAGCTTGAGCTCGCTCATGGCCTTGAGCAGAGGGAATGTTTCGTGGACGGAGAGTTCGCTGTCGTCGGAAGAACGGTGGCGAGCAAAGCGGTGAGCCTTGAGAATCGCGATGACAGACTGGTTGATCAGGCTGCGGCCATAGATCGAGCTCACCACGTTGTTATTGCGGTAGAGCTGACCGATGAGAGGGATCATCGCTTCTGCGAGTGCTTCACGATCGATCCATTCACCAAGACACTGGTCGGGCTTCTGAGTCACGGGAACCTTCCACATGTAGGGGCTGAAAAAAGGGGCTACATTATGCCGCCGACTCTTCGGCGGAGCAATGCGCGCCTGTCGCACCGTGGTTTTCCTGTTCGCCAGGGTAGTCTGCGACTGACAGCCGCCCCCTTCCCCCGCTACAATTGCCGACTTTGTCGCAACGCTGGAGCTCAACCTTCCGTGCCCGTTCTGCGTCTCCCGCTTCTCCCTGCCGCGGCAGGTAAACAGCACTGGGGCAACCTGCCCGGTGCCGCCCTGAGCCTGGCCATTGCCGAGGCTGCCAGCGCTGCAAAGCGCTTTACCCTGCTGCTGACCGCCGACAGCCAAAGCGCCGAGCGGCTCGAACAGGAACTGAGTTTCTTCGCCCCGGATTTGCCTGTGCTGCATTTCCCGGACTGGGAAACCCTGCCCTACGATCTGTTTTCGCCCCACCAGGACATCATTTCCCAGCGAATCGCCAGCCTTTATCGATTGCCGGAGCTCAGTCATGGCGTTTTGGTAGTGCCGATCACCACGGCCCTACATCGTCTGGCACCGACCCAGTTTTTGCTCGGCAGCAGCCTGGTGCTGGACATCGGCCAGAAGCTCGACGTCGAGCAAATGCGCAGCCGTCTTGAAGCCAGTGGCTATCGTTGCGTCGACACGGTGTACGAGCACGGCGAGTTCGCGGTACGCGGCGCGCTGATCGATCTGTTCCCGATGGGCAGCAAGTTGCCTTACCGCATCGACCTGTTCGATGACGAAATCGAAACCCTGCGCACTTTCGACCCGGAAAACCAACGCTCCATCGACAAAGTACAGTCGGTGCGCCTGCTGCCGGCCAAGGAATTCCCGCTGCAAAAAGACGCCGTGACCCGCTTCAAGGCGCGCTTTCGCGAACGCTTCGATGTGGATTTCCGTCGCTGCCCGATCTTCCAGGACCTGAGCAGCGGGATCACTCCCGCCGGTATCGAGTACTACCTGCCGCTGTTTTTCGAAGAAACCTCCACCCTGTTCGATTACCTGCCCCAGGACACCCAGGTGTTTTCCCTGCCCGGCATCGAGCAGGCGGCGGAAAACTTCTGGAACGATGTGCGCAATCGCTACGAAGAGCGCCGCGTCGATCCTTCCCGGCCTTTATTGCCACCGGCCGAGCTGTTCCTGCCGGTGGAAGACTGCTTTGCCCGGCTCAAGAACTGGCCACGCGTGGTGGCAAGCCAGCAGGACGTGGAAACGGGCGTCGGCCGCGAACGCTTCCCGGCCAAGGCCTTGCCGGACCTGGCGATCGAAGCCAAGGCCACGCAGCCACTGGCGGCCCTGGCCGGTTTTCTCGACGGTTTCCCCGGCCGCGTGCTGTTCACCGCCGAATCCGCCGGTCGTCGTGAAGTGCTGCTGGAACTGCTTGAACGCCTGAAACTGAGGCCGAAAACCGTCGATAGCTGGCCAGACTTCGTCGCCGGCAAAGATCGCCTGGCGATTACCATCGCGCCGCTGAACGATGGCCTTGTCCTGGAAGACCCGGCCCTAGCGCTGGTGGCCGAAAGCCCGTTGTTTGGTCAGCGCGTCATGCAGCGTCGGCGTCGCGAGAAACGCGCCGACGCCGCCAACGACGCGGTCATCAAGAACCTCACCGAGCTGCGCGAAGGCGCGCCAGTGGTGCACATCGACCACGGCGTAGGCCGCTACCTGGGTCTGGCGACCCTGGAAATCGACAACCAGGCCGCCGAATTCCTCACCCTGGAATACGCCGAGGGTGCCAAGCTCTACGTGCCGGTGGCGAACCTGCACCTGATCGCCCGCTACACCGGGAGCGACGACGCCCTGGCGCCGCTGCATCGCCTGGGTTCGGAAACCTGGCAGAAAGCCAAGCGCAAGGCCGCCGAACAGGTGCGCGACGTGGCCGCCGAGTTGCTGGACATCTATGCCCGGCGCGCCGCCCGCGAGGGGTATGCCTTCGCCGACCCGAAAGCCGACTACGAGACCTTCAGCGCCGGGTTCCCCTTCGAGGAAACCGTCGACCAGCAAACCACCATCGAGGCCGTGCGCGCTGACATGCTCGCGCCCAAACCGATGGACCGGCTGGTGTGCGGCGATGTCGGTTTCGGCAAGACCGAAGTGGCGATGCGCGCCGCATTCATTGCCGTGCACGGCGGCAAGCAGGTGGCAATCCTGGTGCCCACCACCCTGCTTGCCCAGCAGCACTACAACAGTTTCCGCGACCGCTTCGCCGACTGGCCGGTGACCGTGGAGGTGATGAGCCGCTTCAAGTCCACCAAGGAAGTGAACGCGGCGGTGGCCGATCTGGCCGAGGGCAAGATCGACATCGTCATCGGCACGCACAAACTGCTGCAGGACGATGTGAAGATCAAAAACCTGGGGCTGGTGATCATCGACGAAGAGCACCGCTTTGGCGTGCGCCAGAAAGAACAGCTCAAGGCCCTGCGCAGCGAGGTCGACATCCTGACCCTGACGGCCACGCCGATCCCGCGCACGCTGAACATGGCGGTGTCGGGCATGCGTGACCTGTCGATCATCGCCACGCCGCCGGCCCGTCGCCTGTCGGTGCGCACCTTCGTCATGGAGCAGAACAAAAGCACGATCAAGGAAGCCCTGCTGCGCGAGCTGCTGCGGGGCGGCCAGGTCTATTACCTGCACAACGACGTCAAGACCATCGAGAAATGCGCCGCCGACCTGGCCGAGCTGGTGCCGGAAGCCCGCATCGGCATCGGCCACGGGCAGATGCGCGAACGTGAACTCGAACAGGTGATGAGCGATTTCTACCACAAGCGCTTCAACGTGCTGATCGCCTCGACCATCATCGAGACCGGCATCGATGTGCCGAGCGCCAACACCATCATCATCGAGCGCGCCGACAAATTCGGCCTGGCCCAGTTGCACCAGTTGCGCGGTCGGGTCGGGCGCAGTCACCACCAGGCCTACGCCTACCTGTTGACGCCACCGCGCCAGCAGATCACCCCGGACGCGGAAAAGCGCCTGGAAGCCATCGCCAACACCCAGGACCTGGGCGCCGGTTTCGTGCTGGCCACCAACGACCTGGAAATCCGCGGTGCAGGCGAGTTGCTGGGCGACGGCCAGAGCGGCCAGATCCAGGCCGTGGGTTTCACCCTGTACATGGAAATGCTCGAACGGGCGGTCAAGTCGATCCGCAAGGGTGAGCAACCGAACCTCGACCAACCGTTGGGCGGCGGGCCGGAAATCAATCTGCGGGTGCCGGCGCTGATCCCGGAAGACTACCTGCCGGATGTCCACGCACGGCTGATCCTCTACAAACGCATCGCCTCGGCCACTGACGAAGAAGGCCTCAAGGACCTGCAAGTGGAGATGATCGACCGCTTCGGCCTGCTGCCGGAGCCAACCAAGAACCTGGTGCGTACCACCTGGCTCAAGCTCAAGGCCGAGCAACTGGGCATCAAGAAAGTCGACGGCGGCCCCAATGGTGGTCGTATCGAGTTCGAAGCCCAGACGCCGGTCGATCCGCTGGTACTGATCAAGCTGATCCAGGGCCAGCCCAAACGCTACAAGTTTGAAGGTGCCACGATGTTCAAATTCATGGTGCCCATGGAACGCCCGGAAGAGCGTTTCAATACCGTAGAAGCGCTGTTCGAGCGCCTCACTCCGACCCCTGCTTGAAGGACGCCCCATGCGCCTGTTTCGCTCACTGACCTTGTTGATGACCCTGGTCGCTCCCCTGGCGTTTGCCGATGACCTGTATCAGGTTGAAATGATCCTGATGCGCCAGAACGCCGAACCGGCGATTGTCAGCCGCGCCGCACCGGAGGACTGGGACGCGGGCGCGCAACGCCTGGACGCGAAGAGCCAGCGCACGCCTGCATTGGGTCACATCGTGGAAAAACTCAACGCCAGCGGCCAGTACACGGTGCTGATGCACAAAGCCTGGCAGCAGAACCTGGGCGAACAGGGCAGCCGAATCGCCGTCAGTGATGGCGCAGAACAGTTCGGCCAGTTTCCCATCGAAGGAACCCTGGAACTGAAACTGGGGCGGTTTACCGACGTGGACGCCGACTTCTGGATCAACCAGATCGACACCAATGGCCTGGTCACTTCCAGCGAACGCCTCAAACAGCAGAGCCATACCAAAAATGGCCAGTTGAATTTCCTCGACAACGGCCACCTCGGCCTGCTGATCAAAATCACCTCGCTGACTGCGCCTGCGCCACGGCAGGCGCCTGACGTCATTCCGGACTGATCGGCGCGCCTATGCCCTCGCCCCTGAGCAAACCCCTGGCACCCTCCTGGGTCAATCGATTCAAGGAACAGAGCCTGGAGCGCGGGCGCCGTTACGCGCTGGAAAACCGCGTCAGGATCGTCGAGGCCGGCGACAGCACCATCACCGCCAGTTGTGAAGGCTCTGGGGGTAACGTTTACCGCCAGACGATTCGCCTGAAAGAGTCAGCCAAAGGCACGTTGATTCTGCTTGAAGCCGCCTGTACCTGCCCGGTGCGCATCAACTGCAAGCACTGCGCGGCGGTGCTGCTGCAAGTCCAGGAAACCCTGGCCTACCCGGCCGCCGAGAAAGACGCGCAGTTGCTGGAGAAACTCCAGGCCGTGCTGGAAAACCGCAGCCCCAAGGCCCCGCCGCAAGTGCTGGTGGACAACGTCCAACCAATGCCGCGGCTGTGGCTGGCGAGCATCGAGTTCAGCGCTTTCGAGCCGCGCAATGGCAAGATGCAGCGCTACATCCAGCACCGCGCCGCCCTGTCTTTCAGCTACCTGGACGAATACGTCAGCGGCCAGCGCAACACTGACGTACTGATTCGCCAGGACACACAGACGCTGCGGATAAAACGCCAGACAGAAGTGGAGCAGTCCTACCGCGAACAGCTTCGAATCCTCGGCTTCAAAATCGCAACCCGCCAAAGCAAGGCCCTGCCCGAAAGCGCCGGTGAACTGTACGAGATGGTCAACGACAGTGCGTGGCTGACGTTCACCCTCAACGATCTGCCGAAACTGCGTAGCCAGGGCTGGGAGTTGCAGATCGACGAGGATTTCGGTTTCGACCTGACGGCGGTGGACGAATGGTACGCCACGGTCGAAGAAACGCCGGAACGGGACTGGTTCGATCTGGAACTGGGGATCATCGTCAACGGTGAGCGATTGAGCCTGCTGCCGATTCTGCTGAACCTGATGCGTTCGCACATCGAGCTGTTCAACCCGGAACGCCTGGCCAGGCGCCGCGATGACGAACTCATTCTGGTCAACTTGCCTAACCGCCCGAACTCCGAGTTCGGCCCGCAGCAAGTGGCCCTGCCCTATGGCCGGCTGAAACCGGTGCTGGCCACCCTGGGCGAGTTTTACCTGCAAGAACCGGGCACCACCAAACTGCGCTTGAACAGCGCGGATGCCCTGCGCCTGAACCCGCTGCAAGACATGCCCTTGCGCTGGGAAGGCGGCGAACACATTCGTGGCCTGGCCCAGCGCCTGCGGGACATCAAGGACTACACCAGCACGGCGCCAGACGGTCTGAACGCCACGCTGCGGCCTTATCAGCTCGAAGGTTTAAGCTGGATGCAATCGCTCAGGCAACTGGAAGTCGGCGGCATCCTCGCGGACGACATGGGCCTGGGCAAAACCCTGCAAACCCTGGCGCACATCCTCAGCGAAAAAAACGCCGGGCGCCTCGACCGCCCTTGCATGGTGGTCATGCCCACCAGCCTGATCCCCAACTGGCTCGACGAGGCCGCCCACTTCACCCCGCAACTCAAGGTATTGGCCTTGTACGGCGCCGGGCGCAAGAAGCACTTTGACCGGCTGAACGATTACGACCTGGTCCTCACCACCTATGCGCTATTGCCCAAAGATGTCGAGCGCCTGGCGGCGCAGCCGTTGCATGTGCTGATCCTCGATGAAGCCCAGTACATCAAGAACCCGAACAGCAAAGCCGCCGAGGCGGCCCGCGAACTCAACGCCCGCCAGCGGCTGTGCCTGTCCGGTACGCCGCTGGAAAACCACCTGGGTGAATTGTGGTCGTTGTTCCACTTCCTGCTGCCGGGATGGCTCGGGGACGTCAAGAGCTTCAACCGCGACTACCGCGTGCCGATTGAAAAGCGCGGCAGCGATGTGCGACTGCAGCACCTCAACGGTCGGATAAAACCTTTTCTGCTGCGCCGGACCAAGGAGCAAGTGGCGACAGAACTGCCACCCAAGACCGAGATCATTCATTGGGTCGAGCTCAGCGATGCCCAGCGGGACGTCTACGAAACCATGCGCCTGGCCATGGACAAGAAGGTACGCGACGAGATCACCCGCAAAGGCGTGGCTCGCAGCCAGATCATCATTCTCGAGGCGCTGCTCAAGCTGCGCCAGGTCTGTTGTGACCTGCGCCTGCTCAACGATGCCGCCCTGCCCGCCCGCGGCAGCACCTCGGGCAAGCTCGACAGCCTGATGGAGATGCTCGAAGAGCTGTTTGAAGAAGGTCGCCGGGTGCTGCTGTTTTCTCAGTTCACCTCGATGCTGTCGCTGATCGAAGACGAACTGAAGAAACGCGGCGTCGATTACGCCATCCTGACCGGCCAGACCCGGGACCGACGTACGCCGGTCAAGGAATTCCAGAGCGGCAAGCGTCAGATCTTTCTGATCAGCCTGAAGGCCGGCGGCGTAGGCCTGAACCTCACCGAGGCGGACACCGTGATCCACTACGATCCATGGTGGAACCCCGCCACCGAAAACCAGGCGACCGACCGCGCCTATCGCATCGGCCAGGAGAAGCCGGTGTTCGTCTACAAAATGATTGCCCGAGGCACGGTGGAAGAAAAGATTCAGTTACTGCAGAAGGAAAAATCCGACCTCGCAGCCGGCGTATTGGACGGGCGCGTGGCCGGAGACTGGAAACTGCAAAGCGACGATATCGAGGCGCTATTCGCGCCACTGCCGGACAAGCTGGAAAAACGCTGATTCACAGCAATCCCTGTGGGAGCCGAGCTTGCTCGCGATAGCGGTGATTCAGTTGTTGGAGATCTTGGCTGTGCCGCCGTCATCGCGAGCAGGCTCGCTCCACATTGCCCTGAGGTGAGCGCCGGATAGGTCTGCACCCCGAATCTCCTGTGGGAGCGAGCTTGCTCGCGATAGCGGTGGTTCAGTTGTTGGAGATCTTGGCTGTGCCGCCGTCATCGCGAGCAAGCTCGCTCCCACATTGCCCTGAGGTGAGCGCTGGATAGGTCTGCACCCCGAATCTCCTGTGGGAGCGAGCTTGCTCGCGATAGCGGTGGTTCAGTTGTTGGAGGTCTTGGCTGTGCCGCCGTCATCGCGAGCAGGCTCGCTCCCACATTGCCCTGAGGTGAGCGCAGCATAGGTCTGCACCCCGAATCTCCTGTGGGAGCGAGCTTGCTCGCGATAGCGGTGATTCAGATGTTGAAGATGTTGGCTGTGCCGCCGTCATCGCGAGCAGGCTCGCTCCCACATGGCCCTGAGGTGAGTGCTGGATAGGTCTGCACCCCGAATCTCCTGTGGGAGCGAGCCTGCTCGCGATAGCGGTGATTCAGATGTTGAAGAGGTTGGCTGTGCCGCCGTCATCGCGAGCAAGCTCGCTCCCACATTGCCCTGAGGTGAGCGCCGGATAGGTCTGCACCCCGAATCTCCTGTGGGAGCGAGCCTGCTCGCGATAGCGGTGGTTCAGTTGTTGGAGATCTTGGCTGTGCCGCCGTCATCACGAGCAGGCTCGCTCCCACATGGTCCTGAGGTAAGCGCCGGATAGGTCTGCACCCCGAATCTCCTGTGGGAGCGAGCCTGCTCGCGATAGCGGTGGTTCAGTTGTTGGAGATCTTGGCTGTGCCGCCGTCATCGCGAGCAGGCTCGCTCCCACATTGCCCTGAGGTGAGCGCAGCATAGGTCTGCACCCCGAATCTCCTGTGGAAGCGAGCTTGCTCGCGATAGCTGACTAACCGGTAGACACCTTGTCACTTTGAAAATCCCTCACCGGCGTGCGCCGATCCGTGGTGCTGCCGGTCAACAACGAATAGTCAAGGCTGCGCTTTTGCAGCTCCTCCTCAATCAAGGCCAGCATTGAGGTGAACTGGGAAAACAACAGAATCTTGCCCGAATAGCCCTTGCTGACAGCAGGAAACCTTTGTGCCCGTTTTCACTGCCTGTTCCGCTAGCCAGCCATCAATACCCGCGCCAACGTCGACTTCACCTTCCCCATCCCGTCATGCAGCGCCTGCTCGATTTCCGCCATGGTGATCACAGCCGTGGACTTGCCCGCCGCCGGATTCACCACCAGCGCCAGGCAGGCGTAATCGAGCTCCAGCTCACGGGCCAGCGCCGCTTCCGGCATGCCGGTCATGCCGACGATGTCGCAACCGTCGCGCTCCAGGCGGGCGATTTCGGCCACGGTTTCCAAGCGCGGGCCCTGGGTGCAGGCGTAGACGCCATGGCTGCTGTAGCCACAGCCTTCGGCGGCCAGGGCGGCGATCAGTTGCTGGCGCAGCGCCTCGCTGTAGGGGTAGCTGAAATCAATGTGGGTAACCGCCTCCAGGTCATCGGCAAAATAGGTGTGCTGACGGCCGCTGGTGTAATCGATCAATTGGTGAGGCACGCAGAAATGCCCGGTCCCCATCGCGGCGTGAATCCCGCCCACGGCGTTGACCGCCAGGATCGCCTCGGCGCCGGCCTGCTTCAGGGCCCAGAGATTGGCGCGATAGTTCACTTGATGAGGTGGAAAGCGATGAGGATGGCCGTGACGGGCCAGAAACAGCACTTCGCGCCCGGCGTAGTCACCGATCTGCACCTCGGCCGATGGCGCACCATAGGGCGTTTCTACTGCCAGGGACTGGCGAATGGTCAGACCTTCGAGTTGGGTCAGGCCAGTGCCGCCGATAATTGCGTAAACGGTCATGACAAATGTCCTTAATCGATCAGTTGGGCGGCTTTCAGCGCGCCGATTGCCGTCAGCCAGCGTGGGTCCTGGCGGTACTCGGTGGAGGCGAAGGCCTGCCCGCGCATGCGTGCGATGCGCGCCGATGGTTTGACCTTCAACCGCTGGGCGGCGCTCAAGGCCAGTTCGGCGGCGGCGCGGTCGTTGCACACCAGCCCCATGTCGCAACCGGCCGACAACGCCGCCTCGATACGACTGGCGGCATCACCCACCACATGAGCACCCGCCATCGACAGATCATCGCTGAAAATCACACCATCGAACTGCAATTCGCCACGCAGAATGTCCTGCAGCCAGCGCCGGGAAAAACCGGCCGGATTGGCATCGACCTGCGGATAAATGACATGGGCCGGCATGACGGCCGCCAGTTGCTTGCTCAGTTTGGCGAACGGAACCAGATCGTGGGCGCGGATCTGTTCAAGGCTGCGCTCATCGTTGGGAATGGCCACATGGGAATCGGCTTCGGCCCAGCCGTGGCCGGGGAAATGCTTGCCGGTGGCGGCCATACCGGCGGCGTTCATGCCCCGAATGAAGGCACCTGCCAGCAGCGCTGCGCGCTCGGGGTCGCCTTCGAAGGCACGACTACCGACCACCGCGCTACGTTGATGATCGAGGTCCAGCACCGGGGTAAAACTCAAATCGAGGCCGACCGCCAGCACTTCAGCGGCCATGATCCAGCCGCACTGCTCGGCCAGGTATTCGGCATTTGGGTTGTCGGCAATCGCCCGCATTGCCGGCAAACGCACAAACCCCTGGCGCAGGCGCTGCACACGCCCGCCTTCCTGATCGACCGCCAGCAGCAGGTCGGGGCGGATGGCGCGAATCGAGGCGCTCAGCTCGCGTACCTGGCGTGGATGCTCGATATTGCGAGCAAAAATGATCAGGCCACCCACTTCGGGCTGGCGCAACAGGTGGCGATCTTCGGCCGTCAACCAGGTACCGGCGACGTCCACCATCAACGAGCCTTGAAGGCCAGCAGTCATAGTATTTCCTTGATAACAATGAACCCGCACAGCGACGCACGCACGACCGCGCTGCCGGGCTCCAGGCCCGGCAGGTCACGGTTATGCAATGAAATATAAAGCGGGTTCGAAACGAGAGTCGGCATGGGCCGCTAGCTTAGCGGATGTAGGCAGCCGCGCCCACCCGTGCACTCAGGCCTTGGCGAGCGCCGGGGCTGATTTGCTGCGTGGGCGCAACTGCGCGGCAGCCATGGCCTCATCGGTGACGCCACTTTCGGCGCGCATGCCTGCGGCCAGGAATGGCACCATCAGACGCATCACTTGCTCAATCGAGGTATTCACACCGAAATCGGTTTCAGCGATGGCCCGCAGCGCCTTGATGCCGGACATGCTGAAGGCAGCGGCGCCGAGCATGAAATGCACGCGCCAGAACAACTCGATCGGCGGAATGCGCGGCGCGGCCTCATTGACCAGAAGCATATAGCGGCGGAAAACCTTGCCGTACATGTCTTCCAGATACCGCCGCAGGTGGCCTTGGCTCTGGCTGAATGCCAAGCCCAGCAAGCGCATGAAAATGGAAAGGTCGTTACCGCTGCGTGGCTGCACGACAAGGGCTTGCTCAACCAGGATCTCCAGCAGCTCTTCCAGGGTTGGCTTGACGTCAGGCTTGGCCTGACGCCGCTCCAACTCACGATCCAGGCTGACACAGAAAGGCCCGAGGAAACGCGAGAACACGGCCTGGATCAGCGCTTTCTTCGAACCGAAGTGATAATTCACCGCCGCCAGGTTCACCCCGGCCTTGCTGGTGATCAGACGCAATGAGGTTTCAGCGAAACCTTTTTCCGCGAACAATTGCTCGGCAGCATCGAGAATGCGTTCTACGGTTTCCGACTGGGCCATGGCTACTCCGCCTGACAAACACTTGTTTGAAACATACGTTTCAGCCTTGGGGTTGTCAAGCCTGCCGGGACGTTTTGCGAACGCTCGGTCAGATATTTAACCACACCTGCGGCCCGCTGTAGCCCATGACGTTTTTGCGGCCCGACCGACCGTCCAGCGGCCTGTGCGAAAAGGAGGATTGCCAAGCCGCGCCCACTGTATATAATCCCAGTCACTGTATAAAAAGACAGAGCGATCAATATGCTAAAGCTGACGCCACGCCAAGCAGAGATTCTAGCCTTCATCAAACGCTGCCTCGAAGACAACGGCTACCCGCCGACCCGCGCGGAAATCGCCCAGGAACTGGGCTTCAAGTCGCCCAACGCGGCTGAAGAGCACCTCAAGGCGCTGGCTCGCAAGGGCGCTATCGAAATGACCCCGGGCGCGTCCCGTGGCATTCGCATCCCCGGCTTCGAGGCCAAGGCCGACGAAACCACCCTGCCGATCATCGGCCGGGTAGCAGCAGGTGCTCCGATCCTCGCCGAGCAGCATGTCGAGGAGTCCTGCAACATCAACCCATCGTTCTTCCATCCACGAGCTGACTACCTTCTTCGCGTGCACGGCATGAGCATGAAGGACATCGGCATCTTCGACGGCGACCTTCTTGCGGTCCACACCACTCGCGAAGCCCGCAACGGCCAGATCGTGGTGGCGCGAATCGGTGATGAAGTGACCGTCAAGCGTTTCAAGCGCGACGGCAGCAAGGTCTGGCTGATTGCCGAGAACCCCGAGTTCGCCCCCATCGAAGTCAATCTTAAAGATCAGGATCTGGTCATCGAAGGCTTGAGTGTCGGCGTTATTCGCCGCTAAAGGAGGCTTTATGCAGTTCCCACACACACCACAACACACTCAACTTCCGCTGTTCGAGGCGTTCATGGCCCAACCGCTGGTTCCCGCCCTCAAAGAGGTGATCGAGTCACCTTGGGGCGCCGAGCCCGAAGCCTTCAGCGAACTGTCGTTACGTGGTGCCGCCGGGAACTGCCTGAACCTGCTGGCGCCGATCCTGCGCGAGCTGAGCCAGGACCAGGACGCTCGCTGGCTGACGCTGATCGCACCACCGGCCAGTGTCACCCAGGCTTGGCTGCGAGATGCGGGCCTGAACCGTGAGCGCATCCTGCTGCTACAGCCGCGAGGCACTCAAAGCGCCCAGCAACTGACCTGCGAAGCGTTGCGCCTGGGTCGCAGCCATACGGTGGTCAGTTGGCTCAATCCGTTGACCACAACCGCACGGCAACAGTTGATCAGCGCCGCGCGCACCGGGGACGCACAAAGCCTGAATATTCGATTGGGCTAAAAAACTCAGGGCTTCTCCAGGACAGAGAAGCCGGCCAGGAACACTATCGTCCAAAAAGCCGACAGGCGGGATCAATGAAGAACCCGCGGCCCCTCTTCCTTGTTGAATTCGCCTTCAACCAGACGACCTGCCATCTGCACGCCCACACTCAACATCGCCTTGGCGACTTCGACGTGCTGGCCTTGCAGGAAGGCCTTGGCGTCCTCGGAGAAGTTCAAGGTAACCAGAGAACCCTCGTCCTCGGCCCTGCGCAGCTCGATGCGGCCATCAGGAAGTTCGACAATTTCTAGAAAGGACGTTGGCATAAAAGTCTGTTCTCCACGAAAGGCGAGGATTATATAGTCATCGGCCAGGCTTCGCTCGGGATCTTGACCAAGCGTTATGGGCGAATATTACGGATCGGGGGAAAACTCAGCACTCGTTCAGCCCTTCGCGAAAGCGGATTGCCAAGCTCTTGAGGTTCTGACGCCAGCTTTCCAGCTCCTCTCGGCTCAATGCCTGCTCGGGCTCTTCTTCGTCCAGATTGACCGCCATGATCAAAGGCTGGGTCACGTCGCCCTTAGGCTTGCGAGGAGCGCGGGGCGGCTCAAACAGTGCCGCGTGTGCCGCCAACAGTTGCGCCAGCCAGGTTTGCGGGTTGTGCGCCAGCTCGACCATTTCGGCCAGTTCCGGAATGGCGACGGTTTCCAACACCTCTTGTGTCAACAACAGTTCGGCCCGGGGCGCATTTGCCTGCGGCAGACGGTAGAAACCGGCAATTTCGTGGCAAAGCCCCAACAACGCGCCGTACAGATGAAACAGCGCTGATTCGCGCCCAGCCTGGGTCAGCGCGGGGGAATTCATCGCACGCCCATCCTCTGCCCTGGCGAGCGCTTCGAGCGACAGGCCGGCAAAATAAATTTTCTGATTGGTGCGGGTGTAGAGTTCGTGGGCCATGGCGGCATTCTCCCCAACGAAATAAAAGCTTCACGCAAGGGCGACAGTGTCGTGGAACAACCGAGGCCACTGCAAGGCAAAAACAAAAAGGCCGCATGAAAACCTACGGGTTGTCATGCGGCCTTTTGTTGACTTGAGGCTATTGGGACAGCTGCGCCCGAAATATCGGACTGGTCCAGCGGGAGCAAGCCCCCTCGCCACAGGGAGCCCTAAAGCAAGCCCCCCTCTTCAGACAAGCCTTGGTGATCAGCGCTTGTCTTCAACCGTCCATTTACCGCCGTCGTAGTACGCCTTCCAGCCGGTTGGCTTGCCGTCGACTTCGGTCTGCACGTACTGCTCCTTGGTCTTGCGGCTGTAACGAATCACCGCCGGCCGACCCTCCGGATCCTTCTGCGGAGCTTCGCAGAGGAAATGGTACTTCGGATCGATTTCATCCTTGTGCGGCACGATCTCCAGCACCAGCGGCGCACGGGTCTCGCGGTTTTTCGGGAACTGGCTCGCCGCCAGGAACAGGCCGGACGCGCCGTCGCGCAGGATGTAGGTGTCGTTGACCTTCTCGCACTTGAGTTCAGGCATCTTCACCGGGTCCATCTTCGGCGGCGCCGCGTCACCGCTCTTGAGCAGTTTGCGGGTGTTCTTGCAGGTCGGATTGGTGCAGCCGAAGAACTTGCCGAAACGGCCGGTCTTGAGCTGCATCTCACTGCCACACTTGTCGCACTCAAGGCTCGGACCTTCATAGCCCTTGATGCGATAGGTGCCCTCTTCGATCTCGTAACCGGCGCAATCGGGATTGTTACCGCAGATGTGCAGCTTGCGCTTCTCATCCAACAGGTAGGCATCCATCGCTGTGCTGCAGATCGGGCAGCGGTGCTTGCCGCGCAGCACCAGGGATTCCGATTCACCCTCGTCGTCCGCGGCGATTTCGTCGCCCGGCACCAGGTTGACCGTCGCCTTGCAGCGCTCCTTGGGAGGCAGACTGTAGCCCGAGCAACCCAGGAACACGCCAGTCGAGGCGGTACGGATCTGCATCGGACGACCACACGTCAGGCATGGGATGTCGGTCATGACGGGCTGGTTGGCCCGCATGCCGTTCTCGGCACTTTCGGCTACTTCGAGTTTTTTCTTGAAATCGCCATAAAACTCGTCGAGGACGTTTTTCCAGTCCCGCTCACCCTGGGCCACGTCGTCGAGGTTCTCTTCCATGCCGGCGGTGAAGCCGTAATCCATCAGGTTGGAGAAGCTCTCGGACAAACGTTCGGTGACGATGTCGCCCATCTTTTCCGAATAGAACCGACGGTTGTGCAGCGCCACGTAACCGCGGTCCTGGATGGTGGAAATGATCGCCGCGTAGGTCGAAGGACGACCGATGCCACGCTTTTCCATTTCCTTGACCAGGCTGGCTTCCGAATAACGGGCCGGCGGCTTGGTGAAGTGCTGGGTCGGATCAAGCTTGATCAGCTTCATCACATCGCCCTGGGCCATGTCTGGCAGGACGTCGTCGTCACCCGGCTTGGTGATTTGCGGCATGACGCGGGTGTAGCCGTCGAACTTCAGGATGCGGCCCTTGGCGCGCAGCTCGAAGTCGCCAGCACCGACGGTGACCGTGGTCGACAGGTATTGCGCCGGCAGCATCTGGCAGGCCAGGAACTGGCGCCAGATCAGCTCGTAGAGGCGCTCGGCATCGCGCTCCATGCCCGACAGCTTGCTTGGCTCGGTGTTGGCATCGGAGGGACGAATCGCTTCGTGAGCCTCTTGTGCGCCTTCCTTGCTGCTGTAGACGTTCGGCGTCTCCGGCAGGTATTTCTTGCCGAACTCGCATTCTATATAAGTGCGCGCCATTGTCACGGCATCGGCCGAGAGGTTGGTCGAGTCGGTACGCATGTACGTGATGTAGCCCGCTTCGTACAAACGCTGGGCCATCATCATGGTTTTCTTCACGCCGAAACCCAGGCGGTTGCTCGCTGCCTGTTGCAACGTGGAGGTGATGAACGGTGCCGACGGCTTGCTGCTGGTCGGCTTGTCTTCACGCTTGACGATGCTGTAGCTGGAAGCCTTGAGCTTCTCCAACGCAGCCATGGCCTGGGCTTCGTTGAGCGGCTTGAAGGCTTCACCCTTCTCACGGGCCACGTCGAAGCGCACGGTGGCGCCCTTGGCGGTGCCGAGGTCGGCGTGGACTTCCCAGTATTCTTCAGGGATGAACGCACGGATCTCCCGCTCGCGCTCCACCACCAGCTTCACGGCGACCGACTGCACACGCCCGGCCGACAGGCCACGGGCGATCTTGGCCCACAGCAGAGGCGAGACCATGTAGCCCACCACGCGATCAAGGAAGCGCCGCGCCTGTTGGGCGTTGACCCGATCGATGTCCAGCTCGCCTGGCTGGGAGAAGGCCTCCTGGATGGCCTTCTTGGTGATTTCGTTGAACACCACGCGCTTGTAGCGGCTGTCATCCCCACCGATGGCTTCGCGCAGGTGCCAGGCAATGGCTTCCCCTTCGCGGTCCAAGTCCGTCGCCAGATAGATGGTGTCGGCATCCTTGGCGAGCCGACGCAGTTCTTCGATGACCTTTTCCTTGCCCGGGAGGATCTCGTACTTGGCTTTCCAGCCGTGTTCCGGATCAACCCCCATGCGCGAGACCAGCTGCTTGCGCGCCTTGTCCTTGGGCGACAGCGCCGGCGCTTCACCGGCAGCAGCCTTGCCGCGCTTGGCGGCTGGCTCCTTGCTGGCGCTAGCCGAACCGCTGGTGGGCAGGTCTCGGATATGGCCGATACTCGACTTCACCACGTATTGGTTGCCCAGATACTTGTTGATGGTCTTGGCCTTAGCCGGGGATTCCACAATGACCAGCGATTTGCCCATGGATCAGAAAATTCCTGAATTCTAAAAAGTGAAAGGCGGTTGGCGCCTGACGCGGCACCGCTATATATAGTGGCTGCAAGGTGAGGTCAAGCGCAGGGTTGCCCCGGTATCGGCCTCAAGGCTTGGAAAAAAGGCTCTCTTCGGCCTGCACCAAAGCAAAGCGTGGCACCTGCTCGCCGTCAACTTCGACAGACTCCTGGAACATGCTCAACGGTCGCACCCAAAAGCCGTAATCGCCATACAGGGCTTGATAGAAGACCACTTCTTCCTCGGTCTCGGAATGCCGCGCGATGCTGAATACGCGGTACTGCGGACCTTTGTAATGTTGGTAGAGCCCAGGTTGTATCGGCATGCTTCGGCCCTCGCTCAAATATTTTTTAAATAAAAACAAAATCTTTTTTTTCTAAACCCGGAAAAACAAAAACCGGGGCACTTGGCCCCGGCTTCCATCGACGTAACGCTTAGACGCGTTCGAAGACAGTGGCGATGCCCTGGCCGAGGCCAATGCACATAGTGGACACCCCAAAGGTGCCGCCGTTCTGCTTCATGACGTTGAGCAGCGTGCCGGAGATACGCGCACCGGAGCAACCGAACGGGTGACCCAGGGCGATCGCGCCGCCGTGCAGGTTAACCTTCTCGTTCATCTTGTCGAGCACTTTCAGATCTTTCAGCACTGGCAGGGCCTGTGCGGCGAAAGCTTCGTTGAGCTCGAAGAAGTCGATATCGGAAATACTCAGACCCGCACGCTTCAAGGCTTTCTGCGTCGCCGGTACTGGACCATAGCCCATGATTGCCGGATCAACACCGGCCACGGCCATCGAACGAATCACCGCCATCGGCTGGATGCCCAGGTCCTGGGCACGCTGGGCCGACATCACGATCATGCACGAAGCACCGTCGGTGATCTGCGAAGAAGTACCGGCTGTCACGGTGCCGCCCTTTGGATTGAAGGCCGGCTTGAGGGCCGCCAGGCTTTCCAGGGTGGTTTCCGGACGAATGGTTTCGTCGTAGTCGAACAATTTCAGGAAACCGTTCTCGTCGTAGCCCTGCATCGGGATGATTTCATCCTTGAACTTGCCTTCCACGGTCGCCTTGTGGGCGAGCTGGTGGGAGCGCACGCCGAAGGCGTCCTGCTGTTCGCGGGTGATGCCGTGCATTTTGCCGAGCATTTCCGCGGTCAGGCCCATCATGCCCGAGGCTTTTGCCGCGTACAGCGACATGTGCGGGTTCGGATCGACGCCGTGCATCATGCTCACGTGGCCCATGTGCTCGACACCGCCGACGACGAACACATCACCGTTGCCGGTCATGATCGCCTGAGCAGCGGTATGCAGCGCGCTCATGGACGAACCGCACAGACGGCTGACAGTCTGTCCGGCCGCGGTGTGAGGGATCTGGGTCATCAGCGAAGCCATGCGGGCGATGTTCCAGCCCTGCTCCAGGGTCTGGTTCACACAGCCCCAGATTACGTCTTCGACTTCGTTGGGGTCGACCTTGACGTTACGTTCCAGCAGCTTGCTGATCAGGTGCGCCGACATGTCTTCGGCGCGGGTGTTGCGGTGCATGCCGCCCTTGGAGCGGCCCATCGGCGTACGACCGAAGTCGACAATCACGACGTCTCTAGGATTCAAGCTCATAAATGTTCTCTCGCTCTAGTCGTTGGGCGCTTAACCGAAGAAGCTCTGGCCGTTCTTGGCCATTTCACGCAGCTTCGCGGTCGGGTGGTACAGCGCGCCCAAATCAGCGTACTGGTCTGCCAGGGCAACGAACTCGGCCACACCGATCGAATCGATGTAGCGCAGCGCACCGCCACGGAATGGAGGGAAACCGATACCGTAGACCAGACCCATGTCGGCTTCGGCGGCGGTTTCAACAATGCCGTCTTCCAGGCAACGCACGGTTTCAAGGCACAGCGGGATCATCATCCAGTTGATGATGTCCTCGTCGGTGACTTCGCGCTGCTCGTAGACGATCGGCTTGAGCACTTCCAGCACCGACGAGTCGGCCACTTTCTTCTGCTTACCGCGCTTGTCGGTCTCGTAGGCGTAGAAGCCCTTGCCGTTCTTCTGGCCCAGGCGCTTGGCTTCGTAGAGCACGTCGACGGCCGACCGGCGGTCGTCTTTCATGCGGTCCGGGAAGCCTTCAGCCATGACATCGCGACCATGGTGGCCGGTATCGATGCCGACCACGTCCATCAGGTACGCAGGGCCCATCGGCCAGCCGAATTTTTCCATGATCTTGTCGATGCGCACAAAGTCCACACCAGCGCTGACCAGCTTGGCGAAACCGCCGAAGTACGGGAACAGAACGCGGTTGACCAAAAAGCCCGGGCAGTCGTTGACGACGATCGGGTTCTTGCCCATTTTCTTGGCGTAGGCCACGGTGGTGGCGATCGCTTGTTCGCTGGACTTCTCGCCACGGATCACTTCCACCAGCGGCATCATGTGCACCGGGTTGAAGAAGTGCATGCCGACGAAGTTTTCCGGACGCTTGAGGGCCTTGGCCAGCAGCGAGATGGAAATGGTCGAGGTGTTCGAAGCGAGGATGGTGTCCTCTTTGACCTTGTCTTCGACTTCAGCCAGTACCGCCTGCTTGACCTTCGGGTTCTCGACAACGGCTTCGACCACCAGGTCGACATGGCCGAAATCGCCGTAAGACAAGGTCGGACGAATGCCGTTGAGCACTTCGGCCATCTTCGCCGCGGTCATGCGACCTTTATCGACGCGGCCAACCAGCAGCTTGGCCGCCTCGGCCAGGCCTTGCTCGATACCGTGCTCGTTGATGTCTTTCATCAGGATCGGCGTGCCTTTGGACGCCGACTGATAGGCGATACCGCCACCCATGATACCGGCGCCGAGTACGGCGGCCTGCTTCACGTCACGGGCGATTTCGTCGTAGGCCTTGGCCTTTTTCTTCAGTTCCTGGTCATTGAGGAACAGACCGATCAGGCTTTGTGCAGCCGAGGTCTTGGCCAGTTTGACGAAGCCGGCGGCTTCGACTTCCAGGGCCTTGTCGCGACCGAAGTTCGCGGCTTTCTGGATGGTCTTGATCGCTTCGACCGGCGCCGGGTAGTTCGGGCCTGCTTGACCTGCGACGAAACCCTTGGCGGTTTCGAAAGCCATCATTTGTTCGATGGCATTGAGCTTGAGCTTTTCCAGCTTCGGCTGGCGCTTGGCCTTGTAGCCGAACTCGCCACTGATGGCGCGCTTGATCGTTTCGAGGGCCGCTTCCTGGAGTTTGCCTGGCTCGACCACGGCATCCACGGCGCCGACTTTCAGTGCGTCTTCAGCACGGTTTTCCTTGCCGGCGGCAATCCACTCGATGGCGTTGTCGGCACCGATCAGGCGCGGCAGACGCACGGTACCGCCAAAGCCTGGGTAGATGCCCAGCTTGACTTCCGGCAGGCCGATCTTGGCCGTGCTGGACATGACGCGGTAATCCGCTGCCAGGCACATCTCAAGGCCGCCACCCAGGGCGATGCCATTGATGGCCGCGACGGTCGGTACGTTGAGGTCTTCGAAGTCGCTAAAAATACGGTTCGCTTCGAGGTTGCCAGCGATCAGTTCGGCATCGGGCAGCTTGAAGTTATCGACGAATTCGGTGATGTCGGCGCCGACGATGAAGACGTCCTTGCCGCTGCTGACGATCACACCCTTGATCGAAGCATCTGCCTTGATAGTGTCCACAGCCTGACGCAGTTCATTCAGGGTTAGACGGTTGAACTTGTTGACGGACTCACCCTTGAGATCGAACTTCAGTTCGACGATGCCACTTTCAAGAGCCTTAACCGTGATGGCTTTACCTTCGTAAATCATCAACTGATCTCCACGATATGGAAGCTGAACAGTACACGTTGAACGCTGACTGCTGGTTCGGCATTGACGTTTACCGCCGATGCTACGCCAATCCGCCAGGCACACCCGTCAACGCGATAGTCGGGGTTCTGTAGGAACGTTCGGAAAATACAAACGCTCAATTCATACGCCCGTTTGATTTGGGTATGCCACCTTCACGGAATTTCCGACAATTGTCAATCGCCCTAAACAGGGGCTTGAACGCGACTTCCCGGTCATTTGCGTACCGCACGGATCCGCAACACGGCGCTGCATGTACAGCCATTCATAGGATCAATAATTAGAAAAGTCGCCCTAATTCCAAGCGCGCTGGATTCAACCGACTACTCTGTCGGGAGCGCGATTGAAGATTTTGAGCAAAGGACGTTACGAACGAACGTCCGGATAGGCGTTTTGATTACCGGCCTGCCTGGCCAACCCGCCCGATGAGACTGTCGGGCTTTTTTATGCCTCAGGCCAGCGCCTTGAGCACCGCGCAAATATCCTGCAACACAGCGGCTTCGCCCTTCTCGCCCCAATATAAGGCGATCATTTGCCCGTCGGCCTCGATTTTGTAGACGTTGGCTGGCAATTTTTCGAAATGATTGAGCAACGACTCATCCTGGCAGACTTCGCGCCACTGATTGACCCATACGCCCGGCGCTGTTTGCCAGTAGGTCCAGATAGCCGGCTGCTTGCCCCGTCGGGGCCGATGGTACTGGGCGCAGGGGTTTGGCGCCTGCTGCCCGAGCCAGTGGGGCCACTCCTGCGGAGCCAGTTGCATGGCCAGGCCAAGGCGTCGCGCCTCCATGCGCAACGCCATGCGACCGCTCTGAACACGGGACGGGCGCAACCATGCCAGGGGGCTTAATACCACCAACAGGATTGACACCACTATCCAGACCGTCATATTCGTACTCCCCGAATTCTGATGAGCCCATTGACGATTGACCCACGTCGCCGTCGATGCGCTTGAAACCAGCCATACTTACCGTATCGCAATTCTCTGGAGTGCCTTCCATGTACTACGAACACGTCCTGGTCGCCGTCGACCTCACTGAAGAATGTGATCCCGTCGTCAAGCGTGCTCTGGCCCTTTGCGAAGGTCGAGACACCAAACTGTCGCTGGTTCACATCGTCGAACCCATGGCCATGGCCTTCGGTGGTGATGTGCCGATGGACCTTTCCCAGTTGCAACAACAACAATTCGATCAAGCCAAGGAACGCCTTGACCGGCTGATCGTGAAATACCCCGCCCTGAAAAAGGAATACAGCCACCTGACCTACGGCCAGCCGCGTCAGGAGATCCATCACCTGGCCAAGGAACAGGGTTGCGACCTGATCGTCGTGGGCAGCCATGGCCGTCATGGCCTGGCACTGCTGTTGGGCTCTACAGCCAACGACGTGCTGCATGGCGCGCCTTGCGATGTGCTCGCGGTGCATCTGGTCAAGCGCACATAAAACCTAAACCTGTGGGAGCGAGCCTGCTCGCGATAGCGTTGGGTCAGCCAATACCCATATTACTGACCCACCGCTATCGCGAGCAGGCTCGCTCCCACAGGGGAATAGCGTTTCAAATAGAAATCCCGGCGTTCATCTCTGAGCACCGGGATTCTTTACAACAGTGGATCAAGCGTCCAGTTCAGCCCAGCGCTCGACCAGTGCATCCAGCTCGGCCTGCAGCTGCTCCAGATGCGCGATCACCTTGGCGGTTTCAGCCGCAGGGCGCTGGTAGAAGCCAATGTCAGCCATTTCGGCTTGCACCGCTGCGATCTGCTGTTCCTTCGCGTCGATATCACCCGGCAATGCTTCCAGCTCACGCTGCAACTTGTAGCTGAGCTTCTTCTTTGCCGGTGCCGCCGCCGGTGCAGCAGCAACCGGAGCAGGCTCGGCCTTGACCACCGCCGAATTCAGGTCGGCCTTGCCGGACTTGCTCTCAGTCACGCCCAGCAAGCGCGGCGAGCCACCCTGGCGCAGCCAGTCCTGATAACCACCGACGTATTCACGCACCAGGCCTTCGCCTTCGAACACCAGGGTGCTGGTAACCACGTTGTCGAGGAATGCCCGGTCGTGGCTGACCATCAGCACAGTACCGTTGAAGGTCAGCAGCACCTCTTCCAGCAACTCGAGGGTTTCCACGTCCAGGTCGTTGGTCGGTTCGTCGAGCACCAGCAGGTTCGCCGGCTTGCTGAACAGTTTGGCCAGCAGCAGACGGGCACGTTCACCGCCGGACAGCGCCTTGACCGGGGTACGAGCACGTTGAGGGCTGAACAGGAAGTCGCCCAGATAGCTCAACACATGGCGGCTCTGGCCATCGATGTCGATGAAATCGCGGCCTTCGGCAACGTTGTCGATGACGGTTTTTTCAAGGTCCAACTGATGGCGCAACTGGTCGAAGTAGGCGACGTCGATCTTCGTGCCCTCCTCCACCTTGCCATTGGTCGGTACCAGACCGCCGAGCATCAGCTTGAGCAAGGTGGTCTTGCCGGTACCGTTGGCGCCCAGCAGACCAATGCGGTCACCACGCTGCAGCACCATGGAAAAGTCCTTGATCAGGAACGGGCCGCCAGGGTGCGCAAAACTCACGTTCTCAAGAACCATCACCTGCTTGCCGGACTTGTCAGCGGTATCCAGCTGAATATTGGCCTTGCCGGTGCGCTCGCGACGCTCACTGCGCTCCATGCGCAGCGCCTTGAGCGCTCGTACACGGCCTTCGTTGCGGGTGCGACGGGCCTTGATACCCTGGCGAATCCAGACTTCTTCCTGGGCCAGCTTCTTGTCGAACAGCGCGTTTGCGGTTTCTTCCGCCGCCAGCGCTGCTTCCTTGTGCACCAGGAAGCTGGCGTAGTCGCCGTTCCAGTCGATCAGGCCGCCGCGATCCAGTTCGAGGATACGGGTCGCCAGATTTTGCAGGAAAGAACGGTCGTGCGTGATGAACAGCACCGCGCCCTGGAAATCCTTCAGGGCTTCTTCAAGCCAGGCGATGGCGCCGATGTCCAGGTGGTTGGTGGGCTCGTCGAGCAGCAGCAGGTCCGGCTCGGACACCAGGGCCTGGGCCAACAACACCCGGCGACGCCAGCCACCGGACAGCTCGGCCAGGGTCTTGTCGGCCGGCAGTTGCAGACGGCTCAGGGTGCTGTCCACCAACTGCTGCAGGCGCCAGCCATCGCGGGCTTCGAGGTCGTGCTGCACGTGCATCAACTTGTCCAGGTCGGCATCGGTGACGATGTTCTGGCTCAGGTGGTGATACTCGGCCAGCAGCGCGCCGACACCGTCCAGGCCTTCGGCGACCACGTCGAACACCGTCCGCTCGTCGGCCACCGGCAGTTCCTGGGGCAATTCGCCGATTTTCAGGCCTGGCGCGCGCCAGACCGAGCCGTCATCGGGCTTCTGATCGCCCTTGACCAGCTTCATCATGCTGGACTTGCCAGTGCCGTTGCGGCCGATGATGCACACCCGCTCACCACGGGCGATCTGCCAGGACACCTTGTCCAACAACGGCATAGCGCCGAAAGCAAGGGACACATCGCTGAATTTGAGCAGGGTCATGAGCTTCTCCAAAAACCGGGCGCGCATTCTACCTGAGATGAGGCCTCAGAAGTCCGCCAATTTCGCCCTCGAAGCACTCTGCATAACAAATGTTGCGAACTTGCGCGGATGACCCCGCAAAGCTTTCGCCCATTGCTGGCAAAAGGCTAAGCTACAGACAGTTACCCTGGGTCAAACCTTGGGCTTGTCATGTTTTTTTCTGCCCGGACGTATCATGCGCAGTCGCCTTTTCAGTGTTTTATCTTGCTTGTTTGTATGTGCCACTGCCGTTCAAACCGCCCAGGCGGTGGATATCTCCACCCAGCGTCAGTATTACGATGAAGCCAAGCGTGCCTTGGCCAAAGGTGATTCCGGCCCCTATTTTCGCTACAGCCAGGCCCTGCGTGACTATCCGCTGGAACCCTACCTGGCCTACGACGAATTGACCGCTCGCCTCAAGAGCGCCAGTAATGCCGAAATCGAGAAATTTCTCGCCGAACATGGCGACCTGCCCCAGGCCAACTGGATGAAGCTGCGCTGGTTGCGCTGGCTGGCCGACCGTGGCGATTGGGCGACCTTCGTCAAGTACTACGACCCCAAGCTCAACTTCACCGAACTGGACTGCCTCAACGCCCAGTATCAGCTCAGTCATGGCCTCAAGGCCGAAGGCTACGCCAACACCGAAAAGCTTTGGCTCACCGGCAAATCCCAACCGGCCGCGTGTGATGCGCTGTTCGGCCTGTGGGCGACCCAGGGTCAACTGACTGAACAGAAGCGCTGGGAGCGCGCCAAACTGGCCGCCCAGGCCCGCAATTATCCACTGGCTAAAAGCCTGATCAGCGGCCTGAGCACCCTCGCCCCTCGCGGCCAACTGCTGATAGACGTGGCGCAAAAACCGGAACTGCTCAATCAGCCATCGCGTTTCCGTCCGGCCGATGAGCCGATGGCCGATATCGTCAGCCTCGGCTTGCGGCGCCTGGCCCGTCAGGATCCAGAGAAAGCCATGGCGCTGTTGGACGGCTACGCCAGCACCATGCATTTTTCCAAGCCTGAGAAAGTCGCCATCGCCCGGGAAATTGGCCTGACCCTGGCCAAGCGTTTCGACAGTCGCGCCTTGGGCGTGATGACAAAATATGACCCGGAACTGCGCGACGATACCGTCTCGGAATGGCGCTTGCGCCTGCTGTTGCGCCTGGCCCGCTGGGACGACGCCTATGAGTTGACCCGCCGCCTGCCCGAGACGCTGGCCAGCACCAGTCGCTGGCGTTACTGGCAGGCCCGCAGCCTGGAGCTGGCGCAGCCTCAGAATCCCGAGGCGCTGACGCTTTACAAGCATCTGGCCCGTGAGCGGGACTTCTACGGTTTCCTGGCCGCCGATCGTTCTCAATCGCCCTATTCGCTCAACAACAAGCCGCTGGTGATGAGCCAGGCGCTGATCAATAAAGTGCGCAACACACCGGGTATTCGTCGGGCCCTGGAGTTTCATGCCCGGGGTCAGATCGTCGACGGTCGCCGCGAGTGGTATCACGTCACTCGCCACTTCAACCGGGACGAGATGGTCGCCCAGGCGAAACTGGCCTACGACCTGAAATGGTACTTCCCGGCGATCCGCACCATCAGCCAGGCCAAGTATTGGGATGACCTGGATATTCGCTTCCCAATGGCCTACCGCGACACTCTGGTGCGTGAAGCCAAGGTTCGCGGCCTGCATTCAAGCTGGGTGTTCGCCATCACTCGACAGGAAAGTGCCTTCATGGAAGATGCGCGCTCCGGTGTTGGCGCCAGCGGCCTGATGCAGTTGATGCCGGCCACCGCCAAGGAGACCGCGCGCAAGTTCAACATCCCGCTGGCCTCGCCCAAGCAAGTGCTGAACCCGGACAAGAACATCCAGCTGGGCGCGGCGTACCTGAGCCAGGTTCACAGCCAGTTCAACGGCAACCGCGTCCTGGCCTCCGCCGCCTACAACGCCGGCCCTGGTCGGGTGCGCCAGTGGCTGCGCGGTGCCGACCACCTGAGCTTCGATGTCTGGGTCGAAAGCATCCCCTTCGACGAAACCCGGCAATACGTGCAGAACGTGTTGTCGTACTCGGTGATCTACGGCCAGAAACTCAACTCGCCGCAACCGCTGGTGGACTGGCATGAGCGCTATTTTGATGATCAGTGAGTGGGCAGCAGCAAGCCATAGGCTTCAAGCGGCAAGTTGTTCCTGAAAAAATGCCCGCATCTTTCGATGCGGGCATTTTTTTGCTCGGTTGCAGACCCTGTGGGAGCGAGCCTGCTCGCGATAGCGGTGTGACAGTCGACCTCATGGTTGCCTATCTGCCCCTATCCCGAGCAGGCTCGCTCCCACATTGGTTTCGGCTCAGCAGGCTCACGGAACAGAATCACCCTGCTGATTGAACTGCAACGCCGCCAATCGCGCATACAACGCGTTACTGGCCACCAGTTCCTGATGGGTGCCCACGGCGACTACTTTGCCCTGATCCATCACCGCGATCCGGTCGGCATTTTTCACCGTGGCCAGGCGGTGGGCGATGACCAGGGTGGTGCGATTTTTCATCAGGCTGGGCAGCGCTTGCTGGATCAAGTGTTCGCTTTGCGCATCGAGGGCGCTGGTGGCTTCGTCCAATAGCAGGATCGGTGCGTCCACCAACAGCGCTCGGGCGATGGCCAGACGCTGGCGTTGACCGCCGGATAACCCCAGACCGCCGTCACCCAGGTGGGTCTGGTAACCCTCCGGCATTTTTTCGATGAAATCGTGGGCATGGGCAATCTGCGCGGCTTCGCGCACCTGCTCGGACGTCGCCTCGGGATTGCCGTAGCGGATGTTCTCTTCAACCGTGCCGAAAAACAGCGCCGGGTTCTGCGAAACCAGGGCGAAATGGCGACGCAGGTCCAGTGGATCGAGCTGGGTCAGCGGCACATCATCGATGAGAATCCGCCCTTGCGCCGGGTCGTAGAAGCGCAGGAGCAAGTCATACACCGTGGATTTCCCGGCACCGGACGGCCCGACCAGGGCCAGGGTCTCGCCAGCCTGGACGCTCAGGTCCAGGCCGTCGACCGCATAGCTGTCCGGCCGGGACGGATAAGAGAAGCGCACGCCTTCGAGACGCAAATCACCCCGTACCCGCTCAGGCAGAGTCACCAGGCCAGAAACCGGCGGCTGGATGATGTTTTCCGAGCGCAGCAATTCGGCAATGCGCTCAGCCGCACCAGCCGCCCGCTGCAACTCGCCGATGACTTCGCTCAGGGTGCCGAAAGCGCTGCCGACGATCAGGCTGTAGAACACAAACGCCGCCAGCTCACCCCCGGAAATCCGTCCGGCGATCACATCCATGCCCCCGACCCAGAGCATCACCCCCACCGCCCCCAGCACCAGCACGATCACCAGTGTGATCAGCCAGGCCCGCTGGGCGATGCGCTTGCGGGCGGTGTCGAAGGCCTGCTCCACGGTCACGGCAAAGCGCCGCTCATCCTGGACCTGATGGTTGTAGGCCTGCACGGTTTTGATCTGGCCGAGGGTCTCGGAGACGTAGCTGCCGACATCGGCAATGCGGTCCTGGCTCTGGCGCGACAGGCTGCGCACCCGCCGCCCGAATATCAGGATCGGCGCCAAGACCAACGGCAGCGCGATCACCACGATACTGGTGAGTTTGGGGTTGGTGATGAACAACAACACAATGCCGCCGACCACCATCAAGGCGTTGCGCAAGAATAGCGACAACGACGAGCCGATCACTGACTGCAACAAGGTCGTATCGGCGGTCAGGCGCGACTGGATTTCCGAGCTGCGGTTGTTTTCGTAAAAGCCCGGGTGCAGATACACCAGATGGTTGAAGACCTGCCGGCGAATATCGGCTACCACTCGCTCGCCAATCCAGGACACCAGGTAGAAACGGGAAAAAGTGCCGATCGCCAATCCCACTACAAGCACCATGAACAGGCCAATGGACTGGTTGAGCAGGTGCGGGGAGCGCGTCATGAAGCCCTGGTCCACCAGCAACCGGATGCCTTGCCCCATGGACAAGGTGATTGCGGCGGTGACGATAAGGGCCAATAAGGCGCCAGCAACCTGCTTGCGATAAGGGGCAATGAAGCCACTGGCCAGGCGTATGGCACGGCGTTGTTGGGAAGAGAGCATCAGAAGCATCCGATAATGCAGCAGGAAATGGACCGCCCGGCGACACCGAAGCGCAGCGGAACTTGGTTGAATCAGAATGAGTCAGGTTAAATATGACCGTAGCGACTAGAGGCTAGATGTTATCGGTCTAAAGTCTGGCTGGAAACGCGACCGTGTTTCTGATTGAGTGGAGCTGTCGCCATGAACCTACAAGGAGTGTCATGGCTCGGTCACCTGGCGACACTAAAATAGGCACACAACCTGATGAGGAGACAGGCCATGTCCTTGCAACACAGCAGCGACGACAAGATTCAAGTGATCCGCACGCAACCGGACCAGTCTCTGGGCTGCTCGTTCATCGACGCCCAAGGGCGCGAAGTACCGATCACCGAAGACATGATCCAGAAAGCCTGCAGCGAGCTGGAAAAACGACTGGTCAAGCCTGCCGAACAAAAGTGATACAGCCCGTCTTCATTGAACCCGACCATGATGTCGGGTTTTTTATGCCCGCAGCCTTTGCGGGCTCCTGTGACCTGGAGCAAGCTCCCTCGCCACAAAAGCGATCCACGATTAAAGGCTGGTGGCGCCCAGAGCGCTCACGATCTGTTGCAACGCCGGCGACTGCCCCTCGATGCGAACCTTCAGGCTGTCGATCTCCCGACGCGGCGGATAATGCTTGCGCAGGGCATCGAAAGCGCTGCGTTGTTCGCTGACCGTTCCCACCAGGCTGCGACGAAAATCCGCGTCGTCACGACGTGGGTCATACACGCCACGGCACAACATCGCCAGCGCCCAGGCCGGATCAGTGTCAGCGTCCAGCGTGATGCCGCCCAGCCATGGCCGGGGCAGCAGATCGCTCAACCGGACCGCAACCGGTTGCTCGAGGAATGCGCACAAGGATTCGTAGATCTGCGCCGTACCACGCTGGCGACCATCGAGGCTGTAGCCGGCAATGTGCGGGGTGGCGATCACGCACAGGTCAGCCAGATCCGCATCCACGCTCGGCTCATGCTCCCAGACATCCAGCACCGCTTGCAGGTCTTCGCGCTCCAGCAGCACCTCGCGCAGCGCTGTGTTGTCGATCACCGGTCCACGGGCTGCGTTGATCAGCCAGGTACCGGGCTGGAGCCGGCGCAGGCGCTGCTCATCGAACAGGTGCCAGGTCGGTTGCGCGCCGTCGCGAGTCAACGGTGTGTGCAGGCTGATCACATCGCACTGTTCGATGATCTGTTCCAGACTCACGTAGTCGCCGCCTTCGGTAGCCTGACGGGGTGGGTCGCAGACTTTCACCGTCCAACCCAGGCCCTTGAGCACCTCAACCAACCGCCCGCCCACCTGCCCGGCACCGACCACGCCAAAGGTGCGTTGCTTGAGGTCCGCGCCTTCGATTTCAGCCAGGGTCATCAGGCTGCCCAGCACGTAGTCCACCACGCCACGGGCGTTGCAACCCGGTGCGCTGGCCCAACGAATACCGGCCTCGGCGAAATAATCCAGATCCAGGTGATCGGTGCCGATGGTGCAGGTGCCGACGAACTTCACCTTGCTGCCTTCCAGCAGCGTGCGGTTGACCTGGGTGACGGAGCGCACCAGCAACACATCGGCCTGCTCGACCATTGACCGGTCAATCCCCCGGCCCGGAACCCGGCGGATCTCGCCAAACCCTTGGAAAAACGCATCGAGCAGGGGAATATTTTCGTCGGCGACGATCAGCATGGCAGAGCTCCTTTGGCGGGATGGGCAGTGTAGGCGTTCCGTTAGGCCTGTGCATTACCCGAAGCAAATGATGTTGTGGCGAGGGGATTTATCCCCGCTGGGTGCGCAGCCCCCCAACGACTTTGCGACTGCTGCGCAGTCGAGCGGGGATAAATCCCCTCGCCACAAGGTATTCGCAAGCCAGCTAAACGATTACAAATCCACAACACAGGTTTTTTCCTGACCACTGTGTCAAGGCGTAGAATGCGCCGCCTCGCGCTTATTTTTTCGGACGTTTCGCCTGTGAATCCTGTGATCGACCACGCCACCACCCTCTCCCGCCCGGCCCGGGTTCGCCTGGAGCTCAAGACGCTGCTGGCCCTGGCATTGCCGATCATGGTGGCGCAGCTGGCGACCACTGCCATGGGCTTTGTCGACGCGGTGATGGCCGGCCGGGTCGGACCACGGGACCTGGCGGCGGTTGCACTGGGCAATTCGATCTGGGTGCCGGTGTTCCTGTTGATGACCGGCACACTGTTGGCCACCACGCCGAAAGTCGCCCAGCGCTTCGGCGCCGGCACGTTCGACGAGATTGGTCCGCTGGTGCGCCAGGCGTTGTGGCTGGCGCTGGTGGTGGGGTTGATTGCCACGCTGGCGCTGCTCGGCGCCGAACCGATCCTGCACATCATGAACGTGGACCCCGAACTGATCGGTCCTTGCATGGAGTACCTGCAAGGCATCGCCACCGGCCTGCCGGCGGTGGCGCTGTATCACGTGCTTCGCTGCTTCAGCGACGGCCTGGGCCGAACGCGACCGGCGATGGTCCTGGGTTTGTGCGGGCTGGCGCTGAACATCCCGCTCAATTACATCTTCATTTACGGGCATCTGGGCCTGCCCGCCATGGGCGGCGTCGGTTGCGGCTGGGCCACGGCCCTGGTGATGTGGTTCATGGCCCTGGGCATGGCCGGTTGGGCGCGCTGGGCGCCGGCCTACCAGTCGAGCCGGTTATTCAACCGCTTCGACTGGCCACAATGGACCGTCATCAAGCGCCTGCTGGGTATCGGCCTGCCGATTGGCATCGCGGTATTTGCCGAATCGAGCATTTTTGCGGTGATTGCCCTGCTGATCGGCAGCCTCGGCGCCACCGTGGTGGCCGGGCACCAGATTGCCCTGAACTTCAGCTCCCTGGTGTTCATGATTCCCTATTCGTTGGGCATGGCTGTGACGGTGCGGGTCGGCCAGGCCCTGGGCCGGCGCCAGCCGCGCGAAGCGCGCTTCGCCGCCGGAGTCGGCATGGGTACGGCGCTGGCTTATGCCTGCCTGTCGGCGAGCCTGATGTTCTGGCTGCGCGGGCCCATCGCGGCGATCTATACCGGCGATCCGGTGGTGATCGAAGTGGCGTCGATGTTGATCGTCTATGCGGCGTTGTTTCAGTTTTCCGACGCGATCCAGGTCACGGCGGCGGGCGCGTTGCGCGGCTACCAGGACACCCGGGTGACGATGATCCTGACGCTGTTCGCCTACTGGGGCATTGGCCTGCCCGTGGGTTACATCCTGGGCCTGACCGACTGGCTCGGCACCGCCAGCGGTCCGAGCGGGTTGTGGCAGGGCCTGATCGTGGGCTTGAGCTGCGCGGCGCTGATGCTGTCGATCCGCCTGGCACGCAGCGCACGCAAGCAGATCCGCATCAGCCGTTCGGCGGACTAAGCGAGCTTTTTGCGGATCCAGTAGCGGTAGGTGCCATCGACCTCGTCCTGAGCCACCAGTTCGTGGTCGAGGAACACACAGAACTTGGGAATGTCGCGACGGGTCGAGGGGTCGGTGGCAATCACCTTCAACAGCCCGCCGGGCATCAGGTCGCGGATGTGCTGGTGCAGCATCATCACCGGCTCCGGGCAATTGAGGCCGGTGGCATCCAGCGTGCCGTCGACCGGCGTATCGTTCATTTCAATCATGTTCTACTCCTGAAACTGGCGGGCATTGTCGCGCAATGTCGGTGCAAGGTCACCTCTGGCTTAACACCGCCCCCTGTGGGAGCGAGCCTGCTCGCGATAGCGTCGGGCCACCCAACATCGATGTCCACTGATGCACCGATATCGCGAGCAGGCTCGCTCCCACAGGGATTTCATTGCCTTTCAAGCGCTAGCGGGACTTGGGCTTTTTGGTGTCCAGCCGCCGCAGATGGCACGTCACTTCCTCACGGTCGTGGTACAGCTGCTTGCAGCCGATCTCGACCTTGATGCCCCGGGCCTTGAAGCCGTCGGCGATACGTTCGAGCAGGCGTTTCACTTCGGCGTAACGCTGCTTCATCGGCAGCTTGAGGTTGACCACCGCCTCGCGGCAGTGCCCTTCGCCGATCCACTCTTCCAGCATCGCCGCATTACGCGCCGGCTTCTCGACGATGTCGCAGACCATCCAGTCCACCGGCTGCTTGGGCTTGAACGTAAAGCCGTCCGCCATCAGGTGCTGCACCAGGCCAGTGTCCATCAGGCTTTCGGCCATCGGCCCGTTGTCGATGGCCGTCACCAGCATGCCGCGGTTGACCAGTTGCCAGGTCCAGCCGCCCGGCGCGGCGCCGAGATCCACACCGGTCATGTCGCTGTGCAGGCGCTCGTCCCACTGATCCCGAGGAATAAAGTGGTGCCAGGCCTCTTCAAGCTTGAGGGTGGACCGGCTCGGCGCCTCCCGAGGAAACTTCAGGCGTGGAATGCCCATCGGCCACATGGCCGAATTATCGGCCTGCGCCAGGCCCAGGAAGACTTCGCGACCGCTCTTGAAGGTCAACAGCAGGCGCGGCTTGTACGGGTCATCCACCAGTTTGCCGGCGCCGGTCAGCGCCTTGCGCAGCGGCCCTTCGAATTTCTTGCAGAAGTTCGACAGCTCTTTACCGTCATTGGTGTCCACCACCTCCAGCCACAAGCTGCCGCAGGTCGGGAAGGCGCTCATGTGGGCCAGGATGACACTGATGCGGTCGGTTTCCGGCAGATCGATGAAGCTGCCGCGCGCCCACTGGCGCGGAAAAATCAGCTCGGCGAAACGCTGGCCGCGCATCAGTCGCTCGGCACCGTCGTCTTCGGTACAGACAAATTCGGCGCAGGCGCTGGCCGGCTTGGCCTTGGCGTAGCCGGCCACGTTCAGCCGTGCGGCGTGTTCGGCGATCTCGGAACAGACCTCGCCTTCGAAACCTGGTCGGCAGTGCATGAAAAGCGTGTTCATTGAAACTCCGTAGCAAAGCCTGTCACGAAAACCGGCGCATGATAGCGGAGTTCGGAACCCCAAACCCGCTCGTAGAGTCCAGTGATTAGTCATACGCTCAAAACAGGGCTAGGTTAAAGGCTCTGTCCGTCCCGTCAGTCCGTAGCCGTGCGGACTCAAAGGAGTCATTTCAATGCCGTCCCTCGATAGCCTGAAAACCCTTAAAACGCTGCAAGTCGACGCCAGGATTTACCACTATTTCAGCCTGCCCGACGCCGCCCGAAGCCTGGGAGACCTGGACCGGTTGCCCATGTCCCTCAAAGTGCTGCTGGAGAACCTGCTGCGCTGGGAAGATGAAAAAACGGTCACCGGCACCGATCTCAAGGCCCTCGCCGGCTGGCTGAAGGAGCGTCGTTCCGACCGGGAAATTCAATACCGTCCTGCTCGGGTACTGATGCAAGACTTCACCGGCGTTCCGGCCGTGGTCGATCTGGCCGCCATGCGCGCCGCCATGGAAAAGGCCGGTGGCGATCCGCAGCGGATCAACCCGCTGTCACCCGTGGACCTGGTGATCGACCACTCGGTGATGGTGGACAATTTCGCCAGCAGCCAGGCGTTCGAACAGAACGTCGACATCGAAATGCAGCGCAACGGAGAGCGCTACGCCTTCCTGCGTTGGGGCCAGAGCGCCTTCGACAACTTTAGCGTGGTGCCGCCGGGCACCGGCATTTGCCACCAGGTCAACCTCGAATACCTGGGCCGCACCGTGTGGACCAAAGAGGAAGACGGACGGACCTATGCGTTCCCGGACACCCTGGTGGGCACCGATTCCCACACCACCATGATCAACGGCCTCGGTGTACTGGGCTGGGGCGTCGGCGGGATTGAGGCCGAAGCGGCCATGCTCGGCCAGCCGGTGTCGATGCTGATTCCAGAAGTCATCGGTTTCAAACTCATCGGCAAGCTGCGCGAAGGCATCACCGCCACCGACCTGGTGCTGACGGTCACCCAAATGCTGCGCAAGAAAGGTGTGGTGGGCAAATTCGTCGAGTTCTATGGCGACGGCCTTGCCGACCTGCCGCTGGCCGACCGCGCCACCATCGCCAACATGGCCCCGGAATACGGCGCCACCTGCGGTTTCTTCCCGGTGGACGACGTGACCCTGGACTACCTGCGCCTGTCCGGACGTCCGACCGAAACCGTGAAGCTGGTGGAAGCCTACTGCAAGGCTCAGGGCCTGTGGCGGCTGCCCGGCCAGGAACCGGTATTCACCGACACGCTGGAACTGGACATGGGGAGTGTCGAGGCCAGTCTCGCCGGGCCCAAGCGTCCTCAAGACCGGGTCTCACTGCCGAATGTCGGCCAGGCTTTCAGCGACTTCCTGGGCCTGAACGTCAAACCCACCAGCAAGGAAGAAGGCCGCCTGGAAAGCGAAGGCGGCGGTGGGGTCGCGGTAGGCAACGCCGATCAGGTGGGGGAAAGCGAATACGAGTTCGAGGGCCGGACCCATCGCCTGAAAAACGGCGCAGTGGTGATTGCGGCCATTACCTCTTGCACCAACACCTCCAACCCCAGCGTGATGATGGCCGCCGGGCTGCTGGCGAAAAAAGCCGTGGAGAAAGGCCTGACCCGTAAGCCGTGGGTCAAGAGTTCCCTGGCACCAGGTTCGAAGGTGGTCACCGATTACTACAAGGCCGCCGGGCTGACCGAGTACCTGGACAAACTGGGTTTCGATCTGGTGGGTTACGGTTGCACGACCTGTATCGGCAACTCGGGGCCGTTGCCCGAGCCGATCGAAAAAGCCATCCAGAGCGCCGACCTGACGGTGGCCTCGGTGCTGTCGGGTAATCGTAACTTCGAAGGCCGCGTGCACCCGTTGGTAAAAACCAACTGGCTGGCGTCACCGCCCCTGGTGGTCGCCTATGCCCTGGCCGGCACGGTGCGCATCGACATCAGCAGTGAACCGCTGGGCAACGACCGCGACGGCAACCCGGTGTACCTGCGCGATATCTGGCCCAGCAGCCAGGAAGTCGCTAACGCGGTGGCTCAGGTCAACACCAGCATGTTCCACAAGGAATACGCCGCCGTGTTTGCCGGTGATGAGCAATGGCAGGCTATCGAGGTGCCGCAAGCCGCGACTTACGTCTGGCAATCGGACTCAACCTACATCCAGCACCCGCCGTTCTTCGAGAACATCAGTGGGCCGCCACCGGCCATCAACAATGTCGAAGGTGCACGAATCCTGGCTTTGCTCGGCGACTCGGTGACCACCGACCACATCTCTCCGGCCGGCAATATCAAGACCGACAGCCCGGCCGGCCGTTATCTGCGCGAACAGGGCGTGGAGCCCCGGGACTTCAATTCCTACGGTTCAAGACGCGGCAACCATCAGGTCATGATGCGCGGCACCTTCGCCAATATCCGGATCCGCAACGAAATGCTCGGCGGCGAAGAAGGCGGCAATACGATCTACATCCCCAGTGGCGAGAAAATGCCGATCTACGACGCCGCCATGTCGTATCAGGCCATGGGCACGCCTCTGGTGGTGATCGCCGGACAGGAATATGGCACCGGCTCGAGTCGGGACTGGGCCGCCAAGGGCACCAATCTGTTGGGGGTCAAGGCGGTGATCGCCGAGAGCTTCGAGCGCATCCATCGCTCCAACCTGGTGGGCATGGGCGTGCTGCCGTTGCAGTTCAAGCTCGATCAGAATCGCAAGAGCCTGAACCTAACCGGCAAGGAAACCCTGGACATCCTGGGCCTGAGCGACGTCGAACTGACACCACGCATGAACCTGCCACTGATCATCACCCGCGAGGACGGCCGCCAGGAGCGGATTGAAGTGTTGTGCCGGATCGACACCTTGAATGAAGTGGAATATTTCAAGGCTGGGGGGATTTTGCACTACGTCCTACGGCAATTGATTTCAGAATAAAAAGAAGCGTCTTACGAAAACACCGCCTGTTAATAGGCGGTGTTTTCGTATGGGTCTGCCTATAATCCCGCCGGTCCTGCCATCACCATCGCCACAAACGGTTCTTCAGTCTCAAAGGATGTGATATGCCTGCCCTGCCCTGGCCATACCTGGCCTTCCTTTCCATCGGCTATGCCTTGGCCCTGGCCTTCGGCCATCTGGCCTGGACTGCTGCGATCTCGGTCGCGCTGCTGCTGTTCGCCGGGTATGCGGTGCGCCAGCAGCAGACACCGGTCGGGCAGTTTCTCGGCCACGCCCTGTTTGTGGTGATGGCCCTGGCGTTGGCCTTGCACTGGATGCCGGGTTTTTTCAATGGCCGGGCAATCGCGCCGCAACGTTTTACCGACGATGCCGTGCCGTTTGCCATGTACCTGAACCAGGACAAGCCACTGATCGGCTTCTGGTTACTGCTGGCGTGTCCCTGGATCGTCGGCAGGCGCTCGTTTCGCCTGTCGCTACAGGCCACGGCCCTGGGGCTGACCCTGAGCGCCGTGCTGGCGCTGGGCGGGGCGATGCTGCTGGGAATGATCCATTGGGCACCGAAGTGGCCGGAGTCGGCCTGGATATGGGTACTCAATAATCTTTTATTGGTGACGTTGGTGGAGGAAGCGCTGTTTCGTGGCTACATTCAGGGTGGCCTGAGCCGACGCTTCAAACATCTGAACTATGGCGACAATCTGGCATTAATCCTGGCCTCACTGCTGTTCGGCCTGGTGCATGCCGGGGCGGGATGGCAATGGGTGTTGCTGTCGGGCATGGCGGGGGTCGGTTATGGCCTGGCTTATCGCTTTGGTGGGCTGGGCGCGGCGATTGCCGCCCACTTTGGCCTCAATCTGCTTCATTTCGCCCTATTTACCTACCCGATGCTGGCGTGATACCGACCGGAAAAATAACTTCAATAAAAACCTGACGGCGCCGACAACCTTTCAAAGCCTTGCGGATCTACACACCATGCGTAACAACCAGCCCGTCACACAACGCGAAAGGACCTTCCCGGCCCAACAACGTCTGATTTCCACTACCGATGCCAAAGGTGTGATCACCTATTGCAACGACGCGTTCGTTGAAATCAGCGGGTTTTCCAAGGAGGAACTGATCCGCTCGCCCCACAACCTGGTACGCCATCCCGATGTGCCGTCGGCCGTGTTCGCCCATATGTGGAACACGCTCAAACAAGGCTTGCCATGGATGGGTATCGTCAAGAATCGCTGCAAGAGCGGTGACCATTACTGGGTCAACGCCTATGTCACCCCCGTGTTCGAAGGTAACCAGGTGATCGGCTACGAGTCGGTGCGGGTCAAGCCCAGCGCCGAGCAGATCAGCCGGGCCGAAGCGCTCTATCAACGCATCAATCAGGGCAAGCCGGCGATCCCGCGCAGCGACAAATGGTTGCCGATCCTGCAGGACTGGCTGCCGTTTATCCTGGTCAGCCAATTGAGCTTCGTGGTTGGCGCATTTCTCAATTCCTCCTGGGGCTTTGCCCTGGCTGCCGTGCTCTCGGTGCCCCTGGGCCTGATGGGCCTGCAATGGCAACAGCGCGGGATCAAGCGCCTGCTGCGTCTGGCCGAGCAAACCACCTCCGATCCGTTGATCGCCCGGATGTACACCGACAGTCGAGGCGTCCAGGCGCGCCTGGAGATGTCGATCCTCAGCCAGGAAGCTCGCCTGAAAACCTGCCTGACCCGGTTGCAGGACACTGCCGAACACCTCAACGAGCAGGCGCGGCAGTCGAATTCGCTGGCCCATAACAGCTCCAGTGGGCTGGAACGCCAGCGAGTGGAGACCGAACAGGTGGCCACCGCCGTCAACGAGATGGCCGCGACGACCCAGGAAGTCGCCAGCCACGTGCAACGCACCGCCGACGCCACCCAGGAAGCCAATCGCCTGACCAGTCGTGGACGCGACATCGCCGGGGAAACCCGTGAAGCCATCGAGCGTTTGTCGGTGGTGGTGGGCGAGACCGGGCAGACCGTGACCCAGCTGGCCAAGGACAGCGACGAGATTGGTGGCGTGGTGGACGTGATCAAAGGCATTGCCGACCAGACCAACCTGCTGGCCCTCAACGCCGCCATCGAAGCGGCCCGCGCCGGAGAGATGGGTCGCGGCTTTGCCGTGGTGGCGGACGAAGTGCGCCAACTGGCGCAACGTACCAGTGAATCCACCGGGCAGATCCACGCCCTGATCGCCAAGCTCCAGCAAACCGCCACCAATGCCGTGCAGACCATGGATGCCGGCCACCGCCAGGCTGAAGAAGGCGTGGCTCGGGTCATGGAGGCGGACGCAGCGCTGGTGGGGATCAGTGAAGCGGTGGCCAACATCACCGACATGACCACCCAGATCGCTGCCGCTACCGAAGAGCAGAGTTCGGTGGCCGAAGAGATCAGCCGCAACATCAGCAACATCTCGGAACTGGCCGACCAGACCTCGGGCCAGGCCCACAGCTCGGCGCTACTGAGCGAAGAACTGACCCGCACCGCCAATACGCAGTATTCACTGGTGGAGCGGTTCAACCGCTGATAGAAGCCTGCCTCATGAAAAACCCGGACAGCGCAAGCTTCCGGGTTTTTTGTTGCCTGACAGACCGCTATCGCGAGCAGGCTCGCTCCCACAGGGGGTCAAGGTTGCTCATTCAAAGGCATTCCAATTGTGGGAGCAGCCTTACTCCCTCAGAGGGTCAAGGTTGCTCATTCAAAGGCATTCCAATTGTGGGAGCAGGCTTACTCCCTCAGAGGGTCAAGGTTGCTCATTCAAAGGCATTCCAATTGTGGGAGCAGGCTTACTCCCTCAGAGGGTCAAGGTTGCTCATTCAAAGGCATTCCAATTGTGGGAGCAGGCTTACTCCCTCAGAGGGCAGAGGG